>CANFWV010000014.1 GCA_947450695.1 Comamonadaceae bacterium | reverse complement strand
GGCAAAACCGTGATGCGAGTCAATCCCAAGTTTTACCGGCCTGCAGAGGTTGAGTTGCTGATTGGTAACCCCGCCAAAGCCAAAGCTATCTTGGGCTGGGAGCCGACCACCACGCTGGAGCAGTTGTGCCAGATGATGGTGGATGCTGACTTGCGGCGTAACCAGCAGGGGTTCTCGTTTTGAGGCTGTTGGTCACCGGCGCTGATGGCTTTACCGGGCGTCATTTTGTAGCGGCTGCGCGAGCCTGTGGGCATGAAGTTTTGGCGCTGCAAGCCAATCTAAATGACAAGGTGGCGCTGCAGGCCGAGGTGGCGCAGGCCGCACCTGAGGCCGTCGTGCACTTGGCTGCCATCAGCTTTGTGGGGCATGCAGATGTCAGTTCTTTTTACAACGTCAATGTCATCGGCACGCTTAATTTGCTGGACGCCTTGGCGGCCTTGCCTCAGCCGCCGCGTAGCGTGTTGCTGGCCAGCAGTGCCAATGTGTATGGGAACTGTGAGCAGTCGCCCATCAAAGAAGCTCAGTTACCCGCACCTGTTAACCATTACGCCATGAGCAAGCTGGCCATGGAGCACATGGCGCGCACCTATGCTGACCGCTTGCCTTTGTTCTTTGTTCGCCCGTTCAACTACACGGGCCCGGGGCAAGACGCGTCGTTTGTCATCCCCAAGCTGGTGGCGCATTTTGCGCGGCGTGCTGAAGTGGTTGAGTTGGGTAACTTAGACGTAGAGCGGGAATTCAATGACGTGCGTTTTGTGTGTGAGGCTTATTTGCAGTTGCTGCAAAAGGCCACACCGGGTGAGGTCTACAACATTTGCACCGGCCAGCCTGTCACGCTACGCGCTGTATTGGCTTTGCTGACGGAGGTCACGGGGCATCAGCTACAAGTCAAGGTGAACCCAGCTTTTGTGCGTCAGAACGAGATTCACCGTTTGTGTGGCAGCCCGCAAAAGCTTGTGGGCGCAGTGGGTAAACTCGCTTCACCTACTTTGGCAGATACCTTGCGCTGGATGCTCTAAATGCGAATTGCCTTTAACGCGACGGGTCTGTTGTCGCCCTTGACGGGGATAGGTCAATACAGTCGGCATTTGGCGATGGGATTAGCGGCCTTCAAGGGCATCGACGCTGATTTTTTTTATGGGGCTTACTGGAGCAAAGACGTTCGCAGTGCACCACTGCCCGTCGCGGCAAGCGTCTTGCCCTGGATCCGCAGCAACGTTCCGTTTTCTTATGAGTTGAGGCGCTTGGTCCAAACGCAACGGTTTAAAGCACATGCACGGCCTGAGCGTTTCGATATCTACCACGAGCCGAACATTCTGCCCTTGCCATTTGATGGCTTGACTGTTTTGACGGTTCATGATTTGTCGTGGATTCGTTTCCCGCAATTGCACCCTGCCGTGCGAGTGCGCGCGATGAACAAGTATTTTGAGCCAGGACTGAAACGCGCTGCTCTCATATTGACAGACTCGGAGTTTGTGAAACGTGAATTGATGGACGTTTTCGGCGTGCGTCCGGAGTTAATCGTGCCTGTGCCGCTGGGGGTAGAGCCTTTGTTTCGCCCACAGCTGGCGGATGAAACCTTTCCGGTCTTGACGCGTCATGGCTTGCAGCATCGGCAGTATTTACTGGCCGTGGGGACGCTGGAGCCTAGGAAAAATTTACAACTTGCGCTGCATGCCTTTATGCAATTGCCGCCTGCAATACGCAAAAATTTTCCGCTGGTGTTGGTGGGGATGACGGGTTGGCACACTTCGGCGCTTGAGGCGCAAATGGCTCCGTTGATTCAGTCTGGAGAGGTTCGTCAGCTTGGTTATTTGTCGCGTACAGATCTGGCCACGGTCATGGCGGGTGCCCTGACATTGATTTTTCCGTCTATCTACGAAGGTTTTGGATTGCCCCCGCTGGAGGCCATGGCGTGTGGCGTGCCGGTGATCGCGTCAGACGTTTCATCTATGCCTGAGGTGGTAAGGGACACTGGTATGCTCATCGATCCACATGATCCACAGGGCTTGGCAGAAGCGATTGAAGCAATGGTGACAGATTCGGCCACCCGAGAAAAACTCGCCCAAAAAGCCTTGGTCAGAAGTAGAGAGTTCACTTGGGATCGGTGTGTGGAGCAGACAATTGGCGCCTATCTGCAAGTGTTACCACTCCATAAATAATATCAAGCCTTTGAGGCTTGAGTAAATTTTTACGACTGATGATTCTTCGTTTTTTAGGGACGCAGTGGTTGGCAGCAGGTTTTGTCGGCCTGGTGTCGCTTGGCCTGAGCATCTTGGTGGCGCGAACCCTGGGCCCGGAGCTGTTTGGCGTTTATGGCATCGCTATCTCCGCCGGCGCCTTGCTGGCCATGGTGATGGACGGCGGATTCAATAAGTTGATCCAGCGCGAACGTGCGCGTGCAACGCCTTCATTGGCGCCGGTGTTGCCAATTTTGCCGGGTCTTGCACTCGGACACGCCATCCGGGCGATGCTGCTCATGTCTGTTTTGGCGGTGCTTTTTTTCCCTAAGCATTCGCTGACGACAGTGGCGGCCCTGCTGTTTTTTGGTGCAACGGTGTTGAACCAGTTTGGACTGGCTATTTTGCGGGGTGACGGACGCCTTGTCAGAGACGCTGGATGGCAGGTTGGCAACCGGACCTTCACGGCGTTGTGTGTGGCGCTTGCTTTATTTTTGGGCGCCAGTCAGCCTTGGCAAGTGCTTGCTGCTCAATTTATGGGTGCGGCAGCTTTTGGATTTTTGGTGGCTCGCTCTCTGCACATATGGCCACTGTTCCGCATTTCACCCGCGGTGTACCGGGCGGTGTTGCCCTTTCTTTGGCTTGACTTTGTGTCCGTACTGTATTTCCGCGCAGACATGCTGATTTTTCAGTTTTTAGGCCTGCCCAAACTGGAGGTTGGCCAGTATGGCGTGGCTAACCGGCTGCTAGAGGCCGTGTTGCTGCTGGCTTCTCCGGTGGGCTTGATTCTTTTCAGGCGCTACCGCCAAGACAGCGCGCAAGCCAGCCAGATGATCAAGGGGATGTGGCCGGCCTTTGTGGTAGCCGCATGCTTGGGCCTAGGGGCTGCACTTTTTTTCTGGGTGTTTGGCCATGACCTCATTGCTTTGGCATATGGGTCAGCCTACCAGGGTGCCGGCCAGTTCCTGATGGTCTTGGGTTGTGGGCTTATCTTTATGTTGCCAAACGGTGTGTTGGGCCAAGCTACCTTGGCCCTAGGTTTAGAGCGCTGGTTTGCGTTGTCTGCCACTATCGCTGCCGCGGCCAATATTGGTGGCAATTTATGGCTGGTGCCCATTGACGGAGCGCTGGCCGCAGCCTGGGTCACCGTGCTGACCGAAGCCTTGCTCGGGGTTTGTTTGGTGCTGGGAATTCTCTGGCGCTGCAGAAAACCGGCAGCTGATATCACAAAGGCCTCATTTTGAATTTATCTGTTTTGCATGTCTACCGAACCTATTTCCCGGCCCCCCCGGGCGGGATTCAAGAGGCCGTAAGACAAATAGCGCTGTCAACTAACGCAGAAGGTGTGGCCAACACGGTGTTCACCCTGTCACCCCAGCCAGAGCCCCGCACCGTGCTGCGACTTGAAGCGAATGTGGTGCGCAGTCGTTCGTGGGCTGCGCCGGCTTCGTGCGATATCGGTGGACCGGATGCGTTCAAGACATTTGCGCAACTGGCGCGGCAGTCCGATGTGTTGCATTACTTGTTCCCTTGGCCTTTTGCAGATGTGCTGCACGCGGCAGTGCGGCCTAAAACCCCTGCCGTGTTGAACTACATCTCAGATGTTGTGCGCCAGCGTTGGTTGGGTGCCGCCTATGCGCCGTTGATGTGGCGCACCTTGGGCCAAATGCGAATCATCGTCGCTAACTCCCCGGCCTACGCCAGAACCAGCCCGGTGTTGTCCCATCCAGACATTCGGGGCAAGGTGCGGGTGATTCCCTTGGGCATTGATGAAAACTCTTACCCGAAGGAGGGCGACGATTCTGTATTCAAGCGTTTGGGTCTGGGTCAGAACGAAGCCTTCTTTTTGTTTCTGGGGGTGCTGCGTTATTACAAGGGCGCTCATTTTTTAATACAGGCCGCCAAAAATTTGGGCGCCAAGGTGGTGATTGCTGGTTCGGGGCCAGAGGGGGAGCGCCTGAGAGCGCAGGCTGCCGAACTGGGCCTGAACAACGTGGTGTTTGCCGGGCAAGTGACAGATGCAGAAAAAGTGGCGCTGCTAAAGCGCTGCCGGGCCTTGGTGCTGCCTTCTCATTTAAGGTCTGAGGCTTACGGCATGGTGTTGGTAGAGGCCGCAATGTTTGGCCGCCCGCTGATTTCATGCGAAATTGGCACCGGAACGTCTTTTGTCAATGCCCATGAAGAAACCGGCTTTGTCGTTGCGCCGGAGTCTGCTGACGAACTAAGGCGCGCCATGTCGCTGCTACTGGCCGATGATTCTTTGGCCGCTTCTTTGGGCGTGGCAGCAAGAGCCCGTTACGAACGGCTGTTTTCTGGACCGGTTCTGGGCAAAGCCTATGCGGACCTGTTTCGTGAAGTGGCAGGCTACTAGGTAGACAAGTCATCCGCCTAGAACTGCGAAATTGAATTCACCATAAAATTCAATTTTTCATTCACAGTTTTATTCACACCCATGACTTCACATGCTGAACGAATCCAAATACTGCTAGCCAGGGGACCCATGGCGGCCAAGCAGCTGCTAGAAGAAGTCGCCATCAGCCAGCCAACACTGTCGCGTACGATGGCCGCGATGGGGGCTGATGTCGTTCGTGTTCGCAACGCAAGATCTATTCACTACGCCCTGCGAGACACCGTAAGGGGCTTGGTCGATATCCCCGTTTATCGTGTCGACACTGACGGCAAAATCAAATGCTTGGGGCTGCTGGTCCCTGTGCGCGATGACGGGTATGTGATGCAACAAGAGGATGGGACGTCCCTGCACAGCCAGGGCATTCCGTGGTGGCTACTGGACATGCGGCCTCAGGGATTCATGGGGCGCGCCTATGCAACCAGGCATGCGCAGGCCCTAGGGCTGCCGGCGAGCATTGCAGAGTGGTCTGACGCTCAAGCCCTGCGTGCCTTGCTGGCCCATGGCCATGACGCGGTTGGGAACATTCTCTTGGGGGACCTTGCGCGTGACCGCTTCGTTAACGCAGAAGACCCAACGGCCATCTCGCTGCATCAAAAAGGCGAAGCCTATGCGCGTCTAGCCAATGAGGTGGCGAGTACCGGAGAAAGCTGGTCGTCAGCCGCTGGTGAGCAACCCAAATTTGCTGCCTACTCAGAAACTCAAACTGAAACCGGAACTGGCTGCAGCCACCAGATTGTCAAGTTCACACTGCCCGAAGACAACGCCATCACCGAGCGCTGGCGGGACTTGCTGCTGGCCGAGCACCACGCCTTGCAGACTCTTTCCGCGGCTGGAGTGGCTGCTGCACGCTCTGAAGTCATCGACTACGGCGGCCAGCGGTTCCTAGAGGTTGAGCGCTTTGACCGAGTGGGCGTGCGGGGCCGTTGCGGTGTGTTTTCTCTCGCCGCCGTAGATGCTGAATTTGCCGGCATGGCTCGATCGCCGTGGCCAGTGGTGACGGCGACGCTGGCCGCAGCGGGGCTCATCGACACGGAAGCCCATGAGGGTGCGGCGCTGTTGTATGCCTTTGGCACGCTGATTGGCAATACCGATATGCACCACGGCAATCTGTCGTTTGTCAGCGCGCATGGGCGGCCTTATGACCGCCTTGATGCATTGGCACCGGCTTATGACATGCTGCCCATGGGGTTTCAGCCACGCTCGGGCGGCGCATTGACGGACACGTTGAACCCAGCAACCTTGCATGCGGCTGTTGGCCCTCTAGTCTGGCGGCGCGCGCTCAGCCTAGCCAACGCGTACTTGGCACGGATCAAGGCAGATGGCCAATTTTCAAATCGGTTTACGCCTTGCCTTGACAGCTTGAGCGCTCATATAGCTGCCGCCAGCATGAAAGTTGAGCGGCTGGGTATTTAGTTTTGAGGGGCTGTTTGAATGCGGTTCGGCAACGTCAGGGCAGGAGCTTGCGCAGCGCTGGCGAAGAGACGTCGTCGAGGTGGCGAAACGCAGGCGCAATCTTCTCGATTTCGGCGGCCGGGACGCCGAAGCCCTCGAAGTAGCCCCGCCACTCGCGCACGACGCGCCAGATGCTGGCCGTCATCTCGCAGGCCGCAGCCCGCGACAGGCTGAACATCTCAGGCGCGGCGAGCGCGTTGTCAAGCGTGGCCAGACGCCCCTGCGGCCCGAGGCCTAGGTGCAGGAAGCGCTCCGTAGCGTGGCTCGCACGCGGCAGCACGTCATAGAGCGGACTCAAGCGCCAACCAGCAAGTCGCGGCTCCCATGTGAAGCCGTGGTTGCGCAGGTGGTCGTCGTCATTGCTGACCAACACGTTGTAGACCATGCGCCTGAACAGCTCTGCATTGTCCGCGCGGATGACGCTGGGGTGGCAGTGCTTGCGCACCGCCTGCGCGAGGTCGCTGTAGGCCTTGGTTGGCGACTCGGTCTCGTCGCAGCCGACCAACGTGAGACCGCTGACAAACCCGAGCCGGTGCTCTGATTTGCTGTTGCCCGGCTGCGTCGTCAGCAGGTCGTCCTCGGGGCCCAGCGCTTGGCCCGGCTCGGCCCAGTAGCGGTCAAAGCGGCGGATGAGCATGATGTTGCGTGCGCCTACCGTGCGCACTTGCACCGGCGGTACGGTCAGTCCTGCGGCGGCGGCCAAGCGCAGTGCGGCGCATTCGATAGACGGGATGTCGAAGCTGTCCTTGCGGCTGGAGAACTTGGCCAGCCACAGCACACCGTGCTCGTCCCGCACCGAGGCCTTGGGCCGGGCACCGCCAAGCGCTGTGCCGTCCCTGAAGATGGCTTCAAGGTGCGCCGGAATCGGCAGCCCCTCTTCGATGCGCTCAGCCGCCTCCATCAGATGCGCCAGCTCATGAGAGCCGTTGCTGCCCTGCGTCGGTTCGTCGTGGATGGACTCACGGATATCGAGCGCACCGACTCGGTCACTGCCGGCGTGCAGCAGGTACTGCGACTCGGGCAGGCTATTGGCCGGCACCTTGAGCTTGGCCTCTATAACGCGGCGCCCCCAGGAGTCCGGCGCGGCGTCGCGGATGCCGCCAAAAAGAGGCCGGCCGTTGGCCGGTAGCAGTCGTTTGCCCATCACCCCGGCGCGGTCACGCAGGCTCAGGCTCAGCGGGTCAACATCGAGCGCGTCGCTGCGGCGTGCGTAGTTCAGGCCGTAGGCAAAGCTGGACGCGAGGACGTTTGGACCCTCCTCAGTCAATAGCAGCTGGCCACAAGGTGCCCAATTCGAAGCCAAATGGGCGAAGACCATCAGTTTCAGTTCTTTGGCAGCCATGTTGGTTGTCCTTTCAGAACTCGAGTTCTTTGAGCTCGGCGATGCTCATGTCGCGCACGCGGTGCGTCTTCTCCCGCGTTGCCAGAGCGAGTAACGCCGGGTCTGCCTCGGACAGTAGCTCCAACAAGGTGCTTCCCGGCGCGATGGCCTCTAAATAGCGCAGGACCTGCCCGAACGCCAAGCCCGGGTCACCCTTCTCCAGCCGATAGACGGTGTTGCGCGAAAGGCCAGAGCGCAGCGCGGCATCCGTCTGCTTGACCTTGCGGGCAATGCGCAGGCGAGCCAGCAGCCGCCCAAGGCGGGTGCATTCCTCCAACTGGAGCGAGGAGAGCATTGAGGATTGATTGACTTTCATGATCGTTAATTCGAGTTTTATTATTTTAATGTATTTTTTTACGATCAATTTGAGGGCGTTTTTGGTACGGGTTTATCTAAAGACGTTGGTATTTACGAATACCACGTCAACGCGGCCGACTTTGACGCAGCATCCGCACCCCTTGGCTGCAAGTTCAGCTTACCTAATTGCCAACTAAGATGCACCACAACCTTTCTGCCTTCTAGCAATAAACAAAACATGACCATTCTCATCACCGGCGGCGCCGGCTTCATTGGCGGCAACTTTGTGTTGGACTGGCTGGCCCAGTCAGACGAGCCGGTCATCAACCTCGACAAGTTGACCTACGCCGGCAACCCGGAAACCCTGGCCAGCCTGCAGGGTGATGCGCGCCACACCTTGGTGCAGGGCGACATTGCCGACAGTGCCTTGGTCGCCAGCCTGTTGGCGCAGCACCAGCCGCGTGCGGTGCTGAACTTTGCGGCGGAGTCGCATGTAGACCGTTCCATCCACGGGCCTGAAGACTTCATCCAGACCAACATCGTTGGCACCTTTCGGTTGTTGGAGTCTGTGCGGGCTTATTGGGGCGAGCTACCCTCAGACGCCAAGGCCGCGTTTCGGTTCTTGCATGTGTCGACCGACGAGGTGTATGGCTCTTTAGGCAAAGAGGCGCCGGCCTTCACAGAAGAACACCGTTACGAGCCCAACAGCCCGTACAGCGCCAGCAAAGCCGCCAGCGACCACTTGGTGCGCTCGTGGCACCACACCTACGGTTTGCCGGTGCTCACCACCAATTGCTCCAACAACTATGGGCCGTATCACTTCCCCGAAAAGTTGATCCCGCTGATGATCGTCAACGCGCTGGCAGGCAAGGCCCTGCCGGTGTACGGCGACGGCATGCAGGTGCGCGACTGGCTTTACGTCAAAGACCACTGCAGCGCCATCCGAGAAGTGCTGGCGCGCGGCCGCTTGGGTGAGGTCTACAACGTCGGCGGCTGGAACGAAAAGCCCAACATCGACATCGTCAACACCGTCTGCAGCCTGCTGGATGAAATGCGCCCCAAGGCCGATGGCCAAAGCTACAGCACCCAGATCACCTACGTCAAAGACCGTCCCGGCCACGACCGCCGCTACGCCATAGACGCCAGCAAGCTCCAACGCGAACTCGGCTGGAAGCCCGCCGAAACCTTCGAAACAGGCATCCAAAAAACCATCGCTTGGTACCTAAGCAACCCAGACTGGGTCGCCCACGTGCAAAGCGGCGCTTACCGGCAGTGGGTGCAAACGCAATACGCCAATGACTGATTTATGAAGATCCTCCTTCTAGGCAAAAACGGCCAAGTTGGCCAAGCGCTGCAGCGCACGCTGGCACCTTTGGGTGAGTTGGTGGCGCTTGACCGTGCCCAAGGCAGCGACGGGCTTTGTGGCGACCTCGGTCAACCGGAATGCTTGGCTGCAACCATCCGCCAGTTGCGGCCCGACGTCATCGTCAACGCCGCCGCCTACACCGCTGTCGACAAAGCCGAGAGCGAGCCCGAGCAAGCCCGGCTTATCAACGCACACGCCCCTGGCGTGCTGGCCCGCGAGGCCGAGGCCTTGGGCGCTTGGCTGATTCACTACAGCACCGACTACGTGTTCAACGGCAGCGGCACCGAGCCTTGGCAAGAGACCGACCCCACCGCGCCGCTCAATGTGTACGGTCAAACCAAGCTCGAAGGCGAGTTGCGCGTGCAGGCTGCCTGCACCCGGCATTTGATATTTAGGACCAGCTGGGTGTCTGCCGCACACGGCAGTAACTTCGCCAAAACTATGCTCAAGCTGGCACAAGAGCGAGAGCGCCTGACGGTGATCAACGACCAATGGGGTGCGCCCACAGGTGCTGAGCTGATTGCCAGCGTGACCGCAGCGGCGATTCAACAGGTCTTTGAAAAAACTAAGCTCAACGCCAATCAAGATGCACTCGCTGGTGTTTACCATCTCGTCGCCGCTGGCGAAACTAACTGGCACGCGTACGCCAGCCACGTCATCAGCCAAGCCAAAGCGCTGCGGCCCGATTTGCCGTGGGCCGTGCAAGAGATTGCGCCCGTGCCGTCCAGCGCCTTTGTCACCGCTGCCCAGCGCCCGCATAATTCCCGCCTCAACACCTACAAGCTGCAGGCCGCGTTCGGCATCAACTTGCCTGACTGGCAGCATGGCGTCGACAGTATGCTGGCCGAAATTCTGAAGTAGAAACACACATGACCCAACGCAAAGGCATCATCCTCGCAGGCGGCTCCGGTAGTCGGCTGCACCCAGCCACGCTGGCCATGAGCAAGCAGCTGCTGCCGGTGTATGACAAGCCGATGATTTATTACCCACTCAGCACGCTGATGCTGGGCGGCATCCAAGACGTGCTCATCATCAGCACGCCGCAAGACACACCGCGTTTTGAGCAGCTGCTGGGCGACGGCAGCCAGTGGGGCATGAACCTGCAGTACGCCGTGCAGCCCAGCCCGGACGGCTTGGCGCAGGCCTTCTTGATTGGTGAAAAGTTTCTGAACGGCGCCCCCAGCGCGCTGGTCTTGGGCGACAACATTTTTCACGGCCACGACTTCACGACCCTGCTCGCCGGGGCCGATGCGCAGACCTCGGGCGCGACGGTGTTTGCCTACCATGTGCAAGACCCCGAGCGCTATGGCGTGGTCGCCTTCAACGCCCAAGGCCAAGCCAGCAGCATCGAAGAAAAACCGCTCAAACCGCAAAGCAACTACGCCGTCACAGGCCTGTATTTTTACGACAGCCAGGTGGTTGACATTGCCAAGGCGGTGAAGCCCAGCGCCCGCGGCGAGCTCGAGATTACCGCCGTTAATCAAGCGTATCTGGACCAGGGCCAACTCAACGTGCAGATCATGCAGCGCGGCTACGCTTGGCTAGACACCGGCACCCACGACAGCTTGCTGGACGCCGGTCAGTTCATCGCCACGCTGGAGCGCCGGCAGGGCCTGAAGATCGCCTGCCTCGAAGAAATCGCTTGGCGCAATGGCTTCATCACCACCGAACAATTCGAAAAGCTGGCCCAGCCGCTGTCTAAAAACGGCTACGGGCAGTACATGCTGCGTTTGCTACACGAAGAAATACGCGTCACCAGCGGCACCTCATGAAAACCACTCCAACCGCCATCCCTGGCGTGCTCATCATCGAACCCAAAGTGTTTGGCGACGCACGCGGTTTTTTCTTTGAAAGCTTCAACCAAAAAGCCTTCAACGACGCTACGGGCACTGACCACCAGTTCGTTCAAGACAACCACAGCCGCAGCGCCAAAGGCGTGCTGCGCGGCATGCACTACCAGTCCACCCAGCCGCAGGGCAAGTTGGTACGCGTGGTGCGCGGCGCAGTGTTTGACGTGGCGGTTGACGTCCGTCCAGACTCCCCGGCTTTCGGCCGGTGGGTCGGCGTTGAGCTCACGGAAGACAACCACAAACAACTCTGGGTGCCGCCTGGCCTTGCGCATGGCTTCTTGGTGCTGAGCGACAGCGCCGACTTTGTGTACAAAACCACCGACTACTACGCACCGGAGTTTGAGCGGTGTATTGCCTGGGACGATGCCGATATTGGAATTGAATGGCCGTTGGCTCTGCATGGCATCGCGCAAGTGAGCCTTTCCGTGAAAGACCAACAAGGGCAATTGTTGAAATCAGCCTATCCCATTGAATCTAAGCTGAATTCAAGCAACCAGAGATGACCTGTCACCTTGGGTGCAAGCCTTGCCGTTATGGGGCGAAATCGAGCCGAGAAAACCATGAAGGTCAGCGAAATTAAATTTATGTCGCTGAGTAAAAGTACGCTTTGGAATATTGCAGGGAATGCCGTTCCTCTGGCAATAGGTGCGGTCACCATTCCACTTCTTATAGATCGTCTTGGCATCGAGCGATTCGGTATTCTGACGCTGATTTGGACCATCATCGGTTATTTCAGTTTGTTTGATTTTGGAATTGGCCGTGCAATAACGCAGCAAGTGGCATCTCATATAGCTGAAAAAAAACAAGCTCATGTTCCATCAACAATTAAAGCAGGACTTGAATTTACAATATTGACAGGCTTGCTGGGAGCTGTGGTGTTGTTGTTGGCCGCCTACCCCTTGAGTCACAGAGGGTTGGGTATTTCCCCGGCGCTACATCAGGAGGTGTTTTTCAGTCTGATGATGGCTGCTATTGGAATACCTTTTGCGACTTTAAGCGCGGGGCAGCGCGGGGCACTGGAAGGGTACGAAAATTTTCAAGCCAGTAATCTGGCTCGGATGCTCCTTGGAATATCCATATTTTTGTTTCCTTTTATCGCGTTTGTATTGCATGGACCTTCATTGGTCTTCATCACACTCTGGCTGGTCGGTGCCAGGATCATGAGCTGTCTACTGCTCGCGTGGCTGGTGAGCAAGTTGCCGAGTGGAAAATTCTGGAAAGTTGACATAGCACCAGGCACACGCAAGCGGCTATTTTCCTTTGGCGCGTGGATGGCCGTCACAAATCTGGTGAGTCCATTGTTAGTGAATGCGGATAGATTTTTCGTTTCATACTTGATGGGTGCCGCTGTGGTTGCTTATTACACAGTGCCTCTGGAGTTTCTTGTACGGTTATTGATATTGCCGGCTGCACTTGGTGCCAGTCTTTTACCGAGGCTTACCCGCGATAAAACCTCGGATGCCAGTGTGGCAGAAAGAACATTCTGGAGAAGCGTCAAAATTATTGCTCTGCTCATGTCCATAGTTTGTATCGTGGCGGGAATATCAGCGTATCCATTGATGAAGCTATTTATTTCCGAAGATTTCGCGAGCCAGTCCTGGCTTCTTTGCGTTATTCTTTCGGTTGGTATTTTAGCGAATAGTATTGGATATATCCCCTATACTGCATTACACGCCATGGGTTATGCGAAGCCAACGGGTGTCTTGCACATGACTGAGTTATTTTTGTATCTGCCAATTTTATTATTTCTAGTGAATATTTTTGGACTGACGGGGGCCGCAATGGCGTGGACGGCGAGAACTATTTTTGATGCACTGGCCTTGTTCATTTTGTATCAGAGAAAAAGGGTATTTTTGTGAATTCTTACGCCGCTCTCACTATCTGTTCGATTAACTATATCGGCAAGGCTTTGGTGTTGATTGATTCCTATCATGAGCATCATCCTGACCACAGCATGTATATTGTTTTGGTTGACAGGGAAAACAGCGAGATAAAAATTGACAGACCGGGTTTGACTGTCATTTGGGCTGAACATCTGTTAATACCTGATTTTTTGCAGCACGCTTTCAGTTATGACGTCATTGAGCTCAATACCAATGTGAAGCCGACTGCATTGAAGATGTTGCTTCAGACACACGAGTTCGCCGTGTACCTTGATCCAGATATCAAGGTCTATGCGCCTTTAGAGCCCGTCTTTGATGCCTTGCAGGGAGGTGCGTCGCTTGTTGTCACACCTCATAGTAATACGCCAATTTTGGATGGATCAAAGCCTGATGATTTAGAACTTCTTAAGTTTGGAGCATTCAATTTAGGCTTCATCGGTGTTTCGAGATGCGATGAGGGCATGGCATTTTTAGACTGGTGGTCAGAGCGATGTTTAGCACATGGTTTCTATGAACCTCAATTGGGCTTGGGTGTTGATCAGAAGTGGGTTGGTTTGGCACCCTGTTATTTTCCTCATCTAAAAATATTGCATAACGTTGGACTCAATGTCGCTTTTTGGAATTTGCATGAGCGTGAGTTAGGCCAACATGACGGTGTTTGGCTTGTCAATGAAATGACGCCGTTACGCTTTGTTCACTTCAGCTCGTTCAGTGAGCGTGAGCCTGATGTCGTGGCACAAAAACAAACCCGCTTCGGGGTGGGTAGTCGTCCAGATTTCACGCTGCTGGCGGAAGCTTATGCGGCTGATCTTCGCGCTCATGCATCCGCGAAATTCTCGAGCTATCGCTACAGCTTTGACTACTTTGAAGATGGTAGTTACATTACTCCAGCATTGCGTCGATTTTATGCGGCACTTAGGTTAAGTACCTTTCACGTTGAACAGAATCCTTTTCGCAGTGATGGGCCTGTCATGCAGTTTGGAAAGGCGCATCGATTGGTTGGTGCACGCCACGTCACTTTTCGCAGAAATATTTTTAGAGATATTAAGTCTTTTGGTCCGCAGATAAAAATAATAAATAAAATATTGCGCTTTACATTATTTGTCTTGGGCCCGGATCGATATTTTAATTTGATGCGTTATCTTGCTCATATTTCATCCTTGCGTAATCAAGGTGATATTTTTGAAAATATTAAAATAAAAAATAGAGGTTGAAATGACCGCACAAGACAAGAAAATACTGATCACCGGTGGCGCCGGATTTATAGGCCAACGGCTGACGCGTGCACTGTTGCGCCAAGGCGCGCGCGTTCGAGTCCTCGACAGTTTCAGTCCGCAAATTCACTTGACCGATGTTTTGCCGACTGATCTCGCGAGTCACGTCGAATTGATCAAAGCGGATGTTCGTGACCGCGATGCCATGCGTCGGGCTTTGACGGGCGTTGACACCGTTGTTCATTTGGCGGCCGAGACCGGCACAGGGCAATCGATGTATGAGATTGAGCGTTACTTCAGCGTCAATGTGCAAGCGACCGCGACCCTGTTGGATTTACTTCAGAACGACGATTGCGGTCAATCCTTGTCTAGCGTGGTGGTCGCCTCAAGCCGTGCGGTGTATGGGGAAGGTGCTTACCAGTGCGCGACGCACGGCATGGTCTTTCCGGAGCAACGCAGCCGTACGCGCATGTCACAAGGTCAGTTTGAACCCGTGTGTACGCATTGCGGGTCGGCCGTGAGCTTGTTGGCGACGCCGGAGCTGGCGCCTTTCCGCCCTATGTCGATGTACGGCTTGACCAAACAAGTGCAGGAGCAGGCTGTTTTGTTGTTTGCGCAAACGCGGGGTATCAATGGGTTTGCATTGCGCTATCAGAATGTCTATGGACCTGGTCAGTCGCTGAAGAATCCCTACACGGGGATCTTGGCCGTTTTTTCTAACTTGGCTCGTCAAAACCAACCCATCGACATTTATGAAGATGGTCTGGAGTCAAGGGACTTTGTGTATATCGATGATGTGGTTGAGGCCACCACACGGAGCATTCACTATGCGGGTCGATTTGTTGGTGCTTTGAACGTCGGCTCTGGTGTGGCCACCAACGTGTTGACGGTGGCGCAAGCCGTCAAAGCTTTTTTCTCAAGCGAGAGCACGATCGGAGTGACAGGGGCATTTCGCATGGGCGACATCCGGCACAACATGGCCGACGTGAGCAAGCTTGAGCAGGTGTTGGGCTTTGTGCCTGCTGTGCCTTTTCAGCAGGGGCTGGCCAACTTCTTGGGCTGGGCGGCGGAACAGGCGCCTGAAGACAAGGCCGCGTATGAGCGCTCGGTGAGTGAACTCGCCGGGCGAGGTCTCATGGGCAAGGCTGCGATTCAATGACCGCCAGTGGGATGACGGCCAAGGCTGAAGACTTCCGTCTCATGTCTTATTTGGCGGCGGATCTGCGGCGGTCCCAGGTCGTACTGCATGGGACTGCAGACGGTCTGTCTGGACTGCGTTTGTGGCTGGGTGCACTGTCACCCAGGTTCTGGCCTGTGCTGCTGTGTCGGCTAGCACACGGCCTCTACCAATGGAAATTGTCGCCACTGGCCAAGGTCCTGTCGATGCTGAACTTTTTCTTCTTTGGGATCGAAATTGCGGTGCGCTGTCCGATCGGGAAAGGTTTGTTTTTGCCGCATACCCAGGGCACGGTGATTGGCGCTTGGTCCATAGGCGAGAACGTCACCATCTTCCAGGGCGTCACGCTCGGGGCCAAGGAGGTTGACTTCAGCTACAGGGAGTCATCCCGACCCATCGTCGAAGATGGCGTGATCATCGGCTCGGGCGCCAAGGTGTTGGGCGGCCTGACGTTAGGCTTTGGCTCGCGTATTGGCGCCAATGCGGTGGTGCTGAATGACATCGCACCGGGTTTGCTCGCCGTGGGTATCCCGGCAAAAGTGGTTGAGAGGACGCCTTCTGATCATGCAATGTAATCAGGACTCCGGGACTGAGCCGGGCACACACCGTGGGCATGTTTTACTGGTGTCGCCAAACACTTTTTCTTACCATCTCTCCATTGCTGAGACGCTGCGGTCTATGGGTTACGCGGTGACTTGGTGGGACGATCGAGCTCAAACGTCGACTTGGTACAAACTGGCCATCCGTTTGTTACCCACTTTCACCGTCCGCTGGTCAGAGCGCTCCTACCTTGATCGGTTGCGGCAACTGGAACCAACATCCATCAGCCATGTTTTGGTCGTGAAGGGGGAGGGTCTGTCAAAGCAGGTTGTGTCTGAGATGCGCAAGACCTTGGCATCGGCCAGTTTTGGACTTTATCTTTGGGATGGCGTGGCCAACGTCAGGGGCGTCTCGACTATTTTGTCGGCTTTCGATTCAGTTGCGACTTTCGACCCCGTGGATGCCAACACCTTCGGTTGGACTTTCAGGCCCTTGTTTGGTCGCAATATTTCAGCGCGTCAAAATACAACGCCGCCGGTCCCTTTTGATTGGTGTTTCATCGGCACTGTTCACTCCGACCGCCACCGTGTCATTCATCGGCTCAGGCAGCGTTATGGCCAGCAGGCTCGAAGTTTTGTCTTCTGTTATTTTCCAAGTCCATTGATACTTTTTGTGCGCCGGCTAACAGACTGGACGCTGTGGCTGGCACCCAAGGGCACACTGTCGACGCAATCCATGCCGGCCGCTGAGGTGGCTCAAATTGTTGAATGCTCCAGGTCCGTCTTGGACGTCGAGCATCCCCGCCAACGCGGTTTAACCATGCGAACGATTGAAACGTTGTTGGCTGAAAAAAAGCTCATGACCACCAATCAATTTATGTTGGAGAGCACACTTTTTGACCCGTCGCAAGTGGTTGTGATCAATAGAGCCAAGCCTGAAATTCCAGTCCACTTTCTCGACACCCCTTATGTCGCTATTCCGGAGTCGCTTCGGAAATACTATTCATGCGAGGGATGGGTTTCAGAACTTCTGGCGCTTCAAGATGCTGCAAGGAATAGCGTGTCAAGTGACGCTGAAAAAGTCAAATGAAAAGAACTTTTGATATTTTGCTTGGCTGCATGGCGGCTCTTATTTTGTCCGTGCCGGTGCTGCTGGTCGCCATGGCCGTCCGCCTGACTTCCAAAGGTCCCTCTCTGTATTGGTCTGACCGCGTGGGCCGAAACAATGTGATCTTCAAAATGCCGAAGTTCCGCAGCATGCGGGTGGGCACGCCGGCGGTGGCTACGCATCTGCTGGCTGATGCCCGCTCGCACCTGACGCCCATCGGGTCTTTTTTGCGCAAGAGCAGCTTAGACGAATTGCCGCAGCTGTGGAGCATTCTGGCGGGTGACATGAGCTTTGTGGGGCCGCGACCGGCGCTCTTTAACCAGCACGACTTGATCGCTTTGCGCACAGCGCAGGGTGTGCATAGTTTGGTGCCCGGGCTGACCGGTTGGGCGCAAGTCAATGGCCGGGATGAACTCCCCATACCCGAGAAGGTGAAACTCGACGTGGCCTACTTGCAGTGCCAGTCACTTTGGTTTGACGTTCGTATCTTGTGGCTGACATTCGTCAAGGTGCTGAAGCGGGATGGGGTGTCGCACTGATTTCAAATCGTCTTGATGATCAAGACATAAGCAAGAAAAGTTAGTTTCCAAAAAATGTACGCAACAATTTTGGCTTGGCCGCGCACCGCTAAACGCATAACCGTCATGGCCTCAGACATTGTTTTGTCTTTGGTCGCCACTTGGCTGGCTTACACCCTGCGGTTGGATGCGTTGAATTGGCCTCAAGGCGCGCAGTGGTGGGTATACGGACTGGGGCCGGCTTTGGCATTGCCGGTGTTTATTCGCTTTGGTTTGTACCGGGCCATATTTCGCTACACCGGCCAAGCGGCGTTGGCGGCTACGGCCAAGGCGGTTGGTGTTTATGGCGTGCTGTTGTTGGCTGTGTTGCTGTTTGCCGCTTGGCCCGGCGTGCCGCGCAGCTTGGGTGTGTTGCAGCCATTGCTTTTTTTAATCTTGGTGGGGGCCAGTCGGGCTGCGGCGAGGTTTTGGTTGTCAGACCAAGCGCAACGGTTGCTGCCGTGTGGCCGATTGCTTATTTATGGCGCGGGCACGGCAGGGGTGCAAACTGCAGCCGCCATGGGTATCTCCGGGCAGTTCAAACTACTGGGCTTCATCGACGACGACCCGCACAAGGTGGGGCGCAGCGTCAATGGCGTGCGGGTGTATGCACAAACCGAAGCGGCTGCGTTGGTCTTGAAAATGGACGTGACCGATATTTTGCTGGCCTTGCCTAGCGCAACTCGTGGCCGCCGCAAAGCCATCATTGAGGCCTTGCGTCCCTTGCCTGTGCATATTCGCACCTTGCCGGCCTTGGGCGACTTGGCCAGCGGTCGCGTCACCGTGCAGGACTTCAAAGATTTGGACATTGAAGACCTGCTGGGCCGCGACGCGGTACCGCCGAATACTGAACTGTTGGCCCGCAATTTGGCCGGCAAGGTGGTGCTGGTGAGCGGTGCGGGCGGCAGTATTGGCAGCGAGTTGTGCCGGCAGATTTTGGCTGAAAAGCCGCGTCAGTTGCTGCTGCTGGACCATAACGAGTTCGGGCTCTACAGCATTCACCAAGAGTTGCAGGCGCTCTGCGTAGCCGGCAACTTAGCCGTCGAGTTGCAGCCGCTGCTGGGCAGCGTGTCGCATGTGCAGCGCCTGCAAGATATTTGCGGCGCTTACCGGCCCAATGTGGTCTATCATGCCGCCGCCTACAAGCATGTGCCGCTGGTGGAGAGCAATCCGGCGGAGGGGATTTTCAACAATGTGTTTGGCACGCTGAACATGGCTCTGGCCGCACGGACCTGCGGGGCCACACATTTTGTCTTGGTGTCGACCGACAAAGCCGTGCGACCGACCAATGTCATGGGGGCCACCAAACGCATGGCCGAGCTGGTGCTGCAAGCTTTGGCCCATGAAGCAGGCGATGCGGGCACAACGTTTTGCATGGTGCGCTTTGGCAACGTGTTGGGTTCCAGTGGCAGTGTGGTGCCGCTGTTTCGCCAGCAGTTGGCGCAGGGCGGGCCGCTCACGGTGACGCACGCCGAAGTCACCCGTTACTTCATGACCATTCCCGAGGCTGCGCAGTTGGTGCTGCAAGCGGGTGCCATGGCCACCGGCGGCGACGTGTTTGTGCTCGACATGGGTGAGCCGGTGAAGATTCTCGACCTTGCGCACCGCATGGTTGAACTCTCCGGCCTGCGCGTGCGCAACGCCGAGCAACCAGATGGCGATATTGAGATTGTGGTGACGGGTTTGCGCCCAGGTGAAAAACTCTACGAAGAGTTACTGATAGGCGACAACCCGACCCCCACCGCCCACCCGCGCATCATGAAGGCGCACGAGGCATGTTTGAGTTGGGATGACCTGACCGTGCAACTCGGCACACTCAAAAAGGCAGCGGCAGACGCAGACGTCAGCGCGATGAAAGCAGTGTTGACCGAGTGTGTTCAGGGCTATGGGCCGGCGGTGAAGTGAGGGCTTGCCGCCGGCGCTTCAGCTCTGCGGCACAATTCACGTTCAACGCGTTCAGCAAAGCATTGAACAACGCAAGCATCAACCCACTGACCGGAAACCCATGACCGATCCCGACCTCTCCCACGTTGGCCCGCGCGACAAGGCCGAAATCCTGGCGCAGGCGCTGCCCTACATTCGCCAGTTTCACGGTAAAACGCTGGTCATCAAATACGGCGGCAACGCCATGACGGACCCGGCCTTGCAGGCCGACTTTGCCGAAGACGTGGTGCTGCTCAAGCTGGTCGGCATGAACCCGGTGGTGGTGCATGGCGGTGGACCGCAGATTGAAACCGCCCTGAACCGCTTGGGCAAAAAAGGCGAGTTCATTCAGGGCATGCGCGTCACCGATGAAGAAACCATGGAAGTCGTCGAGTGGGTGTTGGCCGGCCAAGTGCAGCAAGACATCGTCGGCCTGATCAACCAGGCGGGCGGCAAAGCGGTCGGTTTGACGGGGCGCGACGGCGGCATGATCCGTGCGCAAAAACTCAAGATGAGCGACCGCGACGATCCCAACAAGGTGCACGACATCGGCTTTGTCGGCGACATTCTGTCGATTGACCCGAGCGTGGTCAAGGCGCTGCAAGACGACCAGTTCATCCCGGTCATCAGCCCCATCGGCTTTGGTGAAAACAACGAGAGCTACAACATCAACGCCGACGTCGTGGCCGGCAAGTTGGCGATTGTGCTGAAGGCTGAAAAGCTGGTGCTGCTGACCAACACGCCAGGCGTCCTCGACAAAGCTGGCAATCTGTTGACCGATTTATCGGCCCGTGAAATTGACGAGCTGTTTGCCGATGGCACGATTTCTGGCGGCATGCTGCCGAAGATTGAGGGTGCCCTGGACGCGGCCAAGAGCGGCGTGAATTCGGTGCACATCATCGACGGCCGCGTGCCACACGCCATGCTGCTCGAGATCCTGACCGATCAGGCCTACGGCACCATGATCCGCTCGCATTAAAGACCATGTCTGACCTTGCCTCTGACATGGCTGAAATTCCGCCACGCAAGCGTCCCAAGCCCGGCGAGCGGCGCGTGCAAATTTTGCAGGCGCTGGCCAGCATGTTGGAGCAGCCCGGCGCAGAGCGCATCACCACCTCAGCGCTGGCGGCCCGGCTCGACGTCAGCGAGGCTGCGCTGTACCGTCACTTCGCCAGCAAGGCGCAGATGTTTGAAGGCCTGATCGATTTCATTGAGCAGTCGGTCTTCACATTGGTGAATCAAATTGTTGAGCGCGAAACCGTGTCTGCCGTGCGCGTTCGCAAGCTGGTGACGATGGTCTTGCAGTTCGCCGAAAAAAATCCGGGCATGACGCGTGTCATGGCCGGTGACGCGCTGGTGTTTGAAAACGAGCGCCTGCAAGAACGCATGAACCAGTTTTTTGACAAGCTGGAAAGCACCCTCAAGCAAAGCCTGCGCGAGGCCGCCACCGTGGACAACGCCGCAGCGCCCACGGTTGACGCACAAGTCCAGGCGTCCGTTGTGACGGCCTTCATGATCGGCCGCCTGCAGCGCTTTTCTCGCTCGGGTTTCAAGCGCTTGCCGTCCGAGCATCTGGAAGCGAGTTTGTCGCTGGTGTTGCGCTAAGTCACACCGCTTGCCGATTATTTTTTGTTAACCCGTAAGAAAAAGGAAGAGACATGAAACTCGTTCGTTATGGCAACCCTGGCAAAGAAAAACCAGGTCTGATCGATGCCGATGGCAAGCTGCGTGACCTGAGCGGCATTGTCAAAGACATCGGCCCAGAGCAACTCAGTGATGCCGCGATGGCCAAGTTACGCCGCCTGAAAACCGCTAACTTACCGTTGGTGCGTGGCAAGCCGCGTATGGGTTGCCCGGTGACGGGTGTGGGCAAGTTCGTCGCCATTGGCCTGAACTACGCTGACCACGCGGCTGAGGCGGGGATGCCGATTCCGAAAGAGCCGATTATTTTCATGAAGGTCCCTTCTTGCATTCAGGGTCCGAACGATCCGGTCATGCTGCCCAAAGGCTCGGTCAAGACCGACTGGGAAGTCGAGCTGGGTATTGTCATTGGCACGCGCGCACGCTACGTGTCGCAAAAAGACGCGCTGACGTTTGTCGCTGGTTACTGCACCATCAACGACGTCAGCGAACGCGAATTCCAGATCGAGCGCGGTGGTACATGGGACAAGGGCAAGTGCTGCGACACCTTTGGCCCTATCGGACCTTGGCTGGTCACGCGCGACGACGTGCCGAATCCGCAAAAACTGGACATGTGGTTGGACGTCAACGGCAAGCGCATGCAAACCGGTTCGACCAAGACCATGATTTTCAGTGCGGCCAAGATCGTCAGCTACGTCAGCCAGTTCATGACGCTCGAGCCAGGCGATGTCATTTGTACCGGCACACCCCCCGGCGTGGGTATGGGCATGAAGCCACCGACATTTTTGAAAAAGGGCGACGTGGTGACCCTTGGCATCGAGGGCTTGGGCGAACAAAGCCAGACCATCGTGCCGTTCAAACTCTGATCGGTTGAAGGCGGGGGATCGGCCAGCCCTCTGGCCGATCCCCCGCCTCGATCGTTGTTTAATGCCATCGCCAAATTTGAAGAGCCCCCGCCATGACCACACCTGCCAACGCCGACATCCTGATCCACACAGAAGCCGCGGTGACGACCATCACCATCAACCGCATCGACAAGAAAAACTCGATCACCTCGGTCATGTATGCCGCGTTGGCTGACGCGCTGGACAGCGCCAGCCGCGATGCCGCCGTGCGTGTGGTGGTGATTCAGGGCCACGAGACGATTTTTTCTGCCGGCAACGACATCCGCGACTTTCTAGACGTGCCCCCCAACCATGCGGACGCGCCGGTGTTCCGTTTCATGCGCGCCATCAGCACCTTTGCCAAACCCCTCATCGCCGCAGTCTGTGGTCCTGCGGTCGGTGTTGGCACCACGCTGCTGCTGCATTGCGACTTGGTTTACGCCGGTGACAACGCTGCGTTCTCCATGCCTTTCGTCAATCTGGGCATTTGCCCTGAAGCCGGCTCAAGCTTGTTGGTGCCGCAACTGATGGGCCATCAGCGTGCGGCTGAAGCGCTGCTGCTGGGTGAGCCTTTCATGGTCGAGACAGCCCTTGAGGTGGGACTGATCAACCGCATCGTGCCACCCTCTGAAGCCAACGCGCTGGCACAACGCCAAGCGCAAAAACTCGCTGCCAAGCCGCTCACATCGTTGATCGAAACCAAGCGCTTGATGAAGAAAGGCAACGCCGCATCAGTGGCCGAGCGCATTGAGGAAGAGGGTGCCAGCTTTGGCCGTATGTTGTCCGAACCTGCCGCTCGCGAAGCCTTTGGAGCCTTCATGGAAAAACGCAAGCCAGACTTCTCAAAAGTGTGAAGTGACTTCGGTCAAGTGCTGAGTTTCACGGGCTCTTCATTGGTGAAAAGGGGTTTATTAGTACCCCTTTAATCAGGATGAGAGGCCCATGCGAGGCGGGGTGGTCGCAGATATATTTTATTCAACGTAGCGAATAAATTGATATCTCGAACCACCAGGCCAAGCCATGAAAACAAGATTTGGAGAAGAGCATGCCACCAGTCGAGCTGATGCCGTTGGCATTGACGCAGTTTTTTCTGGACGAGGCGGGCGGCTCTTTGATGGAGTATGTATTGCTCGCGGCACTGATCGCGACCGTGTGCACATTGATTGTGTTGGCAAGCGGGAAAAACATCTAACGGGCTCCCTCTCAGTGCTTGAGCTGGCCAAAGCATGAAAGACATTTCATCTTTGGTTGAACTGCTGGGCATGCTGCTCAGCAACCCACGCTACAGCATTCTTTTTGCTTTGCTACTGGCGGCGTCCATCAGCGACTGCCGCAGCTACAAAGTTCCGAATTGGTTGACCTTCGGCGGCAGCGCCTTCGCGCTCATCTACAGCGCCTTTATCCCGTTTTCCGCGCATCTTGGTTTTGGCTGGTCGCTGGGCGGTTTTGCGCTGGGCTTGTGCTTCATGCTGCCGCTGTACATGCTGGGAATGATGGGTGCCGGCGACGTCAAGCTGATGGCGATGGTCGGGGCTTTTTTGGGCATGACGAACACCGTCTATGCGATGGTGTTTGTTTTTGTGTCGGGCGGCGCAGCGGCCTTGGCTTATTCCATTTGGCACCAATCCCTGCTGCGCATGGTCGGCAATATCAAGTTGACGCTGACCTCATGGTTGTTTGCAACCATCGGTGGGTGGCGGCCGCAGATGACGCCGCTGGGTAACCAGTCCGTTGGGAAATTACCTTACGCCGTGAGCATCACCTTCGGCACCACCGCCTTTCTCATTGCGAACCAACTGGGTTATGCCTGAGTCGATTTTTAACAGCGCCACCCCTTGAGAACAGATCGGAATCTTTGATGAAAAACCTGAAAGCCTTTGGCTTGCTATTCATTGCCGTGTTGATTGGCCTGACCGCGGCCGTCTATGCCGCCAACATGGCGACAACGCAAACGGTGGCGTCCAACAAGGTCATCGTTGCAGCGGTGGACATTGAACTCGGCGGCAAGATCAATCCGCAAATGCTCACCACCGTCGACTGGCCGATTGGTTCGGTGCCGACGGGTGCGTTCAAGGATATGAAGGACCTGCAGGACCGCGTGGTCAAGGTGGGTGTCATGCGGGGCGAAGCCATCCTGGAGCGTAAGTTGGCACCGCCCGGATCACTGGGTGGTTTGTCCGCCGTCATCTCGCAAGGCAAACGGGCCATGACTGTGCGCGTCAACGACGTGGTGGGTGTGGCCGGTTTTGCATTGCCAGGGAATTACGTCGACGTGATGGTCAATGCCCAGCAAGACAAAGCCAAAGCCAAAGGTGAAGACAACGCGCAGATCAGCAAAACCGTGTTGTCGCATGTGCTGGTGTTGGCGGTGGCGCAAGAGGCGGGGCGCGACGACACCAAGCCGCGCGTGGTCAGTGCCGTCACCCTAGAGCTGAGTCTTGAAGACTCCGAAAAACTCGACCTGGCGCGCAGCGTTGGCACCTTGTCGTTGGTGCTGCGCAACCAAGTCGACCAGCAGAACGTCGTGACACAGGGCATCACTAAAAACCAACTCTTGGGTGACCGCGGTGCACTGCCAACGCAGTCCAGCGGTGAGAAACCCCGGGCACTGATCACTGCAAGCAGTGCCAAAAAAGCACTGTCGTGTGTCGAAGTCTTTCAAAACGGTTTCATGGTGTTGAACTGTTTTTAAGACGAATGACCCCTCAAAATCAAAACGCAAAGAGGAACATCAATTGACCAAGCACGCCAAGCCAATCAAGCACCTCCTGTGGGTCGTTGCATGCGTCTCTGTCGGGTCAACGTTGGCCCAGGTTCAAGCCCCGCCAGCACCCGCCCAGGCCGTGGCGCTTGCAACTGCCGCGCCCAAATCTGTCGCGCGCCCGGGTGCTGCTGCTGTGGCTGCGGCGCAGGCATTGCAGCCCTGCGCCTCGGCAGTGATGGACCCGCCCAGTTATGTCACCTTGGGCAAGTCCAGCATCATCCATTTGTCGACACCGATCGTCCGCATGTTGGTCGGTGGTCAACCTTATAGCCGCACTGCAGCGCCTGTGAACAATGCTGCAATGGCTGCTGCGGGCCAACCAGGCGTGCCTGCGCTTCCCGTGCGCAACCCGGACTTGGAGGGTGTGGGCAGTGTCGACATCACGCTGCTGAGCCCAACAGAGTTGTTTTTTCTTGGTAAAAAAGCCGGCTCGATGAACGTGATTCTGCAAAGCACCGACGGTCGTTGCTTTATCCGCGACATCATCGTCGCCATTGACCCGGGCACCTTGCAGGCCAAGCTTGGCGAATTGATGCCCGAGGAGAGTGGCGTCAAAGTGCGCGGTGCAGAAAACGCGCTGGTGCTGAGCGGTCAAGTCAGTGACGCTATCAAGCTGGACCAGGTGATGAGTTTGGCGACGTCGTATGGCGACGGCAAGAAGGTCGTCAACATGCTGCGCATCATGACGCCACAGCAGGTCATGCTGGAAGTGAAGATTGCCGAAGTCAGCAAGACCTTGCTCGACCGCTTCGGTATTGACTATGCCCGCTTGCTGTCATCCAACGGTGCGGCCAGTGTTTTTTCAGGGGTCTTTGGCGGTGCTCCCGCCTTACTCGGCAGGCTCCAGGGGCAGCTCGACTTTGCGGGTAACGCATCCGGTGCCATCAGCAACCCACTGGGGGGCGCCGGTGGCGTCATCAGCGCACCGGCGCTAGCTGCTGGTGCTGCAGCACGTGCGGGCAGCGGTACTTTTTTAGGCATTAACGCACAAAAACAAGATGGCCTGATTCGCTTGCTGGCAGAACCCAACATCATGGCCATCAGCGGTCAACAAGCCGGTTTCAACTCGGGTGGACGTATTTATATTCCGGTGCCGCAAGGCGGCATCTCAGGCGTCACAACGCTCGAAGAAAAACAGTTTGGTGTCATCTTGAAGTTCACCCCGACCGTGCTCGACGGCACCCGCGTCAACCTCAAGCTGCTGTCGGAGGTGTCGGAGTTGTCCCAAACTGGCACTTCGTTCACCACCTCGGGTGGCGCGACAGCGGTCCTCCCGACCATCTCTGCTCGCACGGTGGAGACCACGGTGCAGCTCAACGACGGTCAGAGTTTTGCGATCGCCGGGCTGATCAAAAACAACATCACCGAAACCATCACCCGATTTCCGGGCTTGGGTGAAATTCCGGTGTTGGGGGCGCTGTTCCGCTCCACCGAATTTCAGAAAAATCAGACCGAGCTGATCTTTGTGGTGACCCCGCGTCTGGTCAAGCCGATGGTCCCGGCCATCTTGTTGCCGACCGACAACCTGGCCGAGCCGAGCCGCGCTGAAGTGCTGTTCATGGGGGCGGCTGAAGGCAAGCCTAAAGCCGCTGCAGCGTTAGACGTAGCGGCACCGACTGAATCGAAATAAGGAACACGTCATGACAAAAAATATGCTTTCAACGGGCTTGTCTTTGCTGGTCTTGTTGACGCTGTTGTCCGGCTGCGTCTCCACCACACCTGACTACGACAAACGCTTTGGCGACGCAGTGCGCCAGTCGCGCCTAGAGATGACCATCAACCCCAACGCTGGAAGCACGGCAGACGCGGCGCTCGGCCTGGACGGCACGGCCGCCCGCGACGCGCTGGTGCGCTACCAGAGCACGTTCAAAACCCCACCGCCCGTCACCAATGTCATCAGCATCAGCGGCAGTCGGCAGTGACACATCAGATCCCCGTCAGCTGTTAATAATTTTCTAAAAGAGGTTTTCAAATGAAAAAAAATAGGTTTGTCATGAACAAGTCAGCCCGTGCATTCGTTGAAGACGAAGAGGGCGCACAAGTTGTCGAGTACGCGTTGATCATCGCCGTGGTGTCGATTGGTTTGGTGCTTGCATTGGGCGGCGGTGTCAGCAGCCTAGCAACGTCATTCACTACTTTGGTCTCTCGCATCACCACCTGCTTCTCTGTTGTCGCCTGCACCTGAGGCCTGAAAAATTGGTGGATGGGCATCAAGTCATAAGCAGAAATCGCAGGCAGAGAGCTTTAAGGCTATGCGAACGGTAGGGAGCAAAGGCACTGTTTGCCGTGCCATTTAATTTTTAATGTTCATCAACTTTATAGAGGTTCCGAAATGAATAAATTCATCCTTGCCATTCACAAATCTGTCGGTTCTTTCGTGCAAAACGAAGAGGGTGCTCAAGTCGTTGAGTACGCGCTGATCATCGCGGTGGTGTCGATCGGATTGGTCGTTGCATTAGGGTCGAGCGCGACCGGCTTGCAGAAGTCTTTTACGACCTTGATCTCCCGCGTCACGACCTGTTTCACCGCCGGTTCGACCTGTTCTTAAGGCGCGATGTGTCCCCATCAACGGCGCTTTGCCTTTGATGGGTTTCACCGCTCATACGGGCCCCATTTCTTGACTTGCAGGAAGCAAATGCCATGAAGCAAAAAGGTGCGCAGGCCGTTGAGTTCGCGCTGGTTCTGCCGTTTTTTATCCTGATACTTTTTGCCGTGCTCGACTTTGGTATTTTGGTTTACAACAAAGCCATCATCACCAACGCCAGTCGAGAAGGGGCGCGCAGTGGTGCGTTGCTCAGCGGCACATGGAGCCCAACGGCGGTCCAACAGATTGCCTGCAACTACGCGCGCAACACGCTGATCAGCGTCAAGAGTGGCACCAGCACCAGCGCCTGCGCCGGCACCAAAGACCCGGTGGTCAATGTGTATTGGGGCTCCACGGCAACGTGCCCCTCACCGTCTACTGCCGCTGGCTTGCCCTCGCCTGCTTTTGGTGATTCAGTCGCGTTGACAATTTCTTACCCGTTCAGTGGCTTTTCACTCGGCAGCTGGTGGACCCTGGGGACGGGTTCCTCGGTAGGCAGCCAAATGAACCTGACCGCTTGCACCCAGATGGCTCATGAGTAACGACACATCAGGTTGGCGCTGCCAGCAAGGTTCCTATTTGGTGATCTTTGGCGGCTTACTGCTGGTGCTGGCCGGCTTTGCCGTGCTGGCGATTGACATCGGCCGTATCTTCATCGTCCGCAGTGAGTTGCAAAACGCGGCGGACGCTGCAGCGCTGTCGGGCGCCAACTGTTTAACTTGGCAATCTGGCTCGGGCGCCACCGATTGCGGCCCCCTGAAGGCCGCCACCCTGAACTGGACGCGCGCCGCGGCCAATGCACAAGCGCAGCTGAGTCAAAACCAAGTCGACAACCGGTCGATCTCAAGCAGCGACGGCGGACACGTCATCACGGCAGGTTACTGGAATCTATTGACGCGCAGTGCTTCGGGCGGGTCGCTGTCGACGAGCTTCAGTCCCCTTACAACGTATGACAAGCCGGCGATCAGCGTCAAGGTGAGTAAGGCCACGGGGCAAAACGGCGGGCCCATTTTGATGCTGACGCGGCTCATGTTTGGCGGCAGTGATGTGCCCATGTCGGCGACGGCGGTAGCCGTCATTTCTTCCCCTGGCTCCGTGCTTTCTGGAAGTCTCATTCCGATGGCGATCAATCAGTGTTTGTACGACACCTACTGGAACAGCTCAACCAATTCGCCCGTCACCGCCCCCAACAACTCCGCCATCAACGGTGTGCCGCAGGTCAGCGGCCAGGCTGTGGTTTTTCGCATCGGCTCTTCGTACCATTACGGCAGTTGCGACTCGGGTCAATGGACAACGTTCGGAGTCAACACGAACTCAGCCAGTGACCTCAAGGGCCTCATCAACAATGGCAATTCCACGGCTATGAGCATCGGCGATGCTACCTATATTCAATCTGGGACCAAAACCTCGGCCTACAACGATCTGCTGAGTCAGTACCCGATGCCCGCAGGCGCCGATGTGCTTGTTCCCGTTGTGAACTACCCCACGGGACTGGACAGTGTGGGTGCTTCGATACCAATCGTCGCTTTTGCGTTGTTCCACATCACCGATATACAGGGGGGGAGTGGCAAATACATTCAGGGCTATTTCAAGAGCGGCCTTTCAGTCAGTGGCTCCAGTGGCATTGGGCCCAGCTATGGGGCTTACACGCCGCCACGGCTGGCTTATTGAACCGCTGCGGTAGCCCTCACCCACAAGGAACGTCATGAAAATCGCCGTCATTTCCACCAACGAGAGTCACCTGCAAGACCTGGGTCGCTTGCTGGCGCTGAACCGCCACAACGTGGTGCTCTCCAGCGGTGAAAAAACCAAAATTCGCAGCGTGGCTGAACAAGATGCGCCCGACCTGATGCTGGTCGACGGCATGAGTTGCGAGCTGGCCGACCTGGCACTGGTGGAATACGTCACCACCCATCACCCGGCCACGGCCGTGGTGTTGCTTTGCAGCGAGCAAACGCCTGAATTTTTAATTCATGCCATGCGGGTAGGTGTGCGCGAGGTGCTGCCATCACCTGCCACGCCCGAGGCCATCGAGGCGGCTGTGAACCGGGTGGCCGCCAAGTTGCAAGGCAGCAGTCAGCGCCAGACAGGCAAGTTACTGGCATTCATCGGCTGCAAAGGGGGCAGTGGCAGCACCTTTATTGCCACCAACTTGGGCTACCACTTGGCGGAGTCCCGGTCGGTGTTGTTGATTGACTTGAACCTGCAGTTTGGCGATGCGCTGTCGTTTGTGTACGAGGCCCCACCGACGTTGACCCTTGCGGATGTGGCGCGCGACATCAACCGTTTGGATGCTTCTTTTTTGGCGGCGACGGCCGTCAAAGTCGCGCCCAACTACAGTGTTTTAGCCGCGCCGGAAGCCTTGACGCAGGCAATGGCCATCAAGCCCGAACACGTGGAGGCCATCATCAAACTGGCGCTGCTGAATTTCGACTTTGTGCTGCTCGATTTGCCGCGAATTCTGGACACACTCGCGCTCAAGGCGCTGGACCGTGCCGACAAGATTTACCCTGTGTTGCAGGCCGGTGTGCCGGGCATCCAGAACGCCAAAAAATTGCTCACGGTGTTTCGGTCCTTGGGTTATCCCGACACCAAGGCCGAGATGATCGTGAACCGCTTTGAAAAAGGCGGGGACATCGGCTTTAGCGAGATCGAACAGTCATTGAGCGGTGCCATTGTGCGCACGGTGCCGAACTCTTACAAAGAGGTGAACTCGTCGATCAACCAAGGTCGCGCTTTGTTGGAGTCTTCGCGCTCCAATGCCGTGTCAAAAAGCTTGGCGGAGTTATCGGCCACTTTGATTCCCCCAACCGAAGATGCGCGGGGATTTTTAGGCCGCATCTTCAACACCCGAGGTTAACCATGTCTTTGCGCGAAACACTCAGAGCTGTGGAATCTGCACCGCAGATGCCAGTGCAGCCGCAACCAACCCCCGTGGCGACGGATGCCTATAAGTTGCTCAAAGAGCGCATGCACCTCAAGCTGCTGGATAAATTTGACCTGAGTGTGTTGGAGACCTTACCGCCAGATGTCTTGCGACAAGAAATCAGCAGCATGGTTGAGCGTTTATTGGGCGAAGACCAGAGCCCCATCAATGACGTGGAGCGACGTTCGCTGATACGTGACATTCAGCATGAGATGCTCGGCTTTGGCCCGCTCGAGTTGTTGATGGCTGACCCGACGGTGTCGGACATCTTGGTCAATTCGTACCAGCAAATTTACGTTGAACGCAAGGGTCGGTTGGAACTGACCAACGTCACCTTCACCGACGAAAAACACTTGCTGCGCATCATCGACAAAATCGTCTCGTTGGTGGGGCGGCGCATTGACGAGTCGAGCCCGATGGTCGATGCGCGGTTGCCTGATGGCTCTCGCGTCAACGCGGTGATTCCGCCGGTGGCGTTGGATGGGCCGATGATGTCGATCCGCCGCTTTGCGCATATTCCGCTGAAGATGCACAACTTGATGGCGGGCGATTTCAAAAGCTTGACGCCCGACATGGCGCTGTTGCTCGAAGGTCTGGCCAAGGCCAAGGTGAACATGATCATCTCCGGCGGCACTGGCTCCGGCAAGACCACCTTGTTGAACATTCTCTCTGGCTACATCCCGGTCACTGAACGTGTCGTCACCATTGAAGATGCTGCAGAGTTGCAAATGCAGCAGCCGCATGTGGTGCGCATGGAAACCCGACCGCCTAACACTGAAGGCACGGGTGAAGTGTCGCAACGTGCGCTGGTGCGCAATGCGTTGCGTATGCGGCCCGACAGGATTGTGATTGGCGAGGTGCGCGGTGCAGAAGCGGTTGACATGCTGCAAGCCATGAACACCGGGCACGAGGGCTCCCTCACCACCATCCATGCCAACACGCCACGCGATGCGTTGGCTCGGCTTGAAAACATGATTGGCATGGCGAACCTGAACTTGCCCAACCGGGCGGCACGACAGCAAATCGCCTCGGCCATCTCGGTGGTGGTTCAGACCCTTCGCTTGATCGACGGCAAGCGCAAGATCACCAGCATTCAAGAGATCACTGGGATGGAAGGAGAGGTCATCACCATGCAAGAAATATTTGCCTTCAAGCAAACCGGGGTCAGCCCGTCGGGGGAGGTCGAGGGGCACTTTTATGCGACGGGCGTGCGGCCCAAGTTCATGGACCGCTTACACGCTTTTGGTGTGCAACTGCCAGACGACATTTTTGACCCGACCCGCCAGTACCAGTAACCCTTCATTTGCAGAGGCATCACCATGCTCCCTACGTCGGGCAATTATTCTTTTCTGATCACGCTGGCGCTGGCAACGGTGTCTTTGGTGCTGCTGCTGGTCGCCAGTTTTCAGATCTGGCGGTCTTACAAAGGCCCCTTGGCGCAAAAAATTGAACAGCGCTTGCAGGCGCTGTCAGCGGCCAGTGACGACAGCCTTCAGTCGCAGTTGTTAAGGGAACGCTTGCTGAGTCAGGTGCCCAAGCTAGAGCAAGTGTTGCTGAGCATTCCGCGAGCGCATCGGCTGGACGGCTTCATCTTGCAGTCGGGCCTGACATGGAGCGTTTCAAAATTATTGCTGTCCAGTCTTGCCCTGGGCTTGCTGGCGATCAGCGTGCTGGGCAGCTGGTTCAGTGTGAGCACCTTGTGGGCCTTGGTGGCCGGCGTCGGTGTGGGGTTGTTGCCCTGGTTGTATGTGTCGTACCGTCGGCAGAAACGTCTGACTCGGTTTGAACTGCAATTGCCGGAAGCACTGGAACTGATGGTCCGGGCGTTGCGTTCCGGGCATTCATTTGCATCGGCCGTGCAGATGGTTGGCCAAGAGATGAGTCAACCCGCGGCAGCAGAGTTCAGTACGGTGCACGACGAGGTTAATTTTGGCGTGGCGATAGAACAGGCCTTGACCAATTTGACGAAACGCGTTCCTTTGACCGACTTGCGTTATTTCGTGGTGGCGGTGCTGATTCAGCGGGAGTCGGGTGGCAACCTGACGGAGGTGCTGGGTAATTTAAGCCGCTTGATCCGTGAGCGCTTGAAGTTGCGCGCTAAGGTCAAGGTGATGTCTTCCGAGGGCCGCTTGTCAGCCTGGATTCTGACCCTCATGCCTTTTGGACTAGCGGCCCTCATGAATGCTTTCAACCCGGAATTCATGTCGCCCTTGTGGACCGATCCCATTGGCATCCTGATCCTCAAGTACATGCTGACCATGATGGTCATTGGCATTGTGGTGATGCAAAAAATCATTCGAATTCGCATTTAAAGGATCGTCATGTTGTTGCCTATTCTTGTTTTTCTGGCGGTCACCTTGTCGCTGGCTGGCTTGTATTTCTGGCTCACCCCGACGCGCACCGAGCAGCGGTTGCAGGTGCTGAATGGCGACCACCCAAATACCCATTGGCGGCAAACCATGGTCAAGCTGGCCGAGCCATTGGCAAATTTGTCGTCGCCAACGGCGGATTGGGATTCGTCCGCTCTGCGGGTGCGATTTTTCAATGCCGGTATTCGCAACGATCGCGCCCGCTTGATTTATTTCGCCACCAAGTCCTTGCTGCCGCTGGTCTTCGCGCTGCCGGCCTTTTTTTTCTTCAGTGTTAGTTTGCAGGCCGAAGGCGCGACCCTGCTTTTTGAAGTTTCAACAGCCGCGTTGATAGGTTGTTATGTACCCAACCTTGTGTTGGGGTGGCTGGTTCGGGTCCGCCAGCGCGAGATCTTCGAGACGTTTCCTGACGCGGTTGACTTGATGTTGGTCTGCGTTGAAGCTGGCTTGGGGCTCGACGCCGGGCTGACCCGAGTGGCCGGCGAGATCAAGATGAAAAGCATGGCTTTGGCAGAAGAGTTGCACCTGACCAACTTGGAAGTACGTGCTGGCGGCACCCGCGAAAAAGCACTGAAAAATTTTGCGCGGCGCACCGGTATTGAGGAACTCGACACCTTTGCCGTGATGCTGGCACAGGCGGAAAAATTTGGGACGAGTGTGGGGGATTCACTGCGGGTCTTTTCAGACGAGCTGCGGCACAAACGGCAGACCCTCGCTGAAGTGCGTGCCGCCAAAGTTCCCACCTTGTTGCTGATACCGATGGTGTTGTTCATCTTCCCGTCGATCATCATGGTCATGATGGGGCCGGCGGCGATTCAAATTATTCGCGCTGTGATGCCGTTGTTGACGGGCTTCTAGCTTCTACCGCGGCTATTGAGGCAACGTCCCCATTTGGTGCTTGACTGCGTAGACGTAAAGCTCAAGCCTATTGCCCAAATTGAGCTTGCTGTAAATCGAGGTCAGGTGGTTGCGTAGCGTGTGCGGGGAGATGAAGAGCCGTTCGGCTAATTCATTGTTGGAGGCGCCTTGCCCTTCGACGATCATGTGGATGATCTTGCGCTCCCGTCCGGTCAGTGTGGCCCGCAGTGCTGCATCGGGGTCCACTTTGTCTGAGGCAGAGGCCTCTCTGAATTCGCTAAAAACCCGGCCCACGGTGCCTCGGTCTAACCACAACTCTCCGTCATGGGTTTTCTCGATGGCTTTCAGCACTTGATGGGCCGGTGCATTTTTATGCAATATGCCGCGCGCGCCTTTTTGCACCGCTTGGTCTAGCACCGACTGTTGGCGCTCGCCCGTCAAAATCAACACGCGGGTCGCCGGGTTGCTCAGCAGCGTGGGCATCAAATCGAGGCCGCTGTGGCCATCCAGGTCGAGGTCGAGCAGCACGATGTCGGGCACCACGTCTTTGATGCAGGTGACAGCTTCTTCGGCGTTGCTGGCGGTGCCCACCACTTCCATCCGCGGCTGCTCTCCGCTGATGAGTTTTTCCAGGCCCCAGAGCAGGGTCGGATGGTCGTCAACAATCATGACGCGAATGGGGGACGTGTGGGCTGGCGTGCTCGGGTTCATGCGGTCCTTTCAAACGACGCTAAACGGGGAGTTGAATTTGCACGGAGGTGTAGCCATCGGGCTGTGATTGCACGCGCACCAAGCCGCCCAGCGATGCTACGCGCTCGGTGATGGAGCGCGGGCTGAAGGCTGGCACCGGTGCGCTGCTGCCGTCGTTTTCAATTTGAATGTGCAGCCAGCCGGTGCTGCGTTGGAGTCTGAGTGTGCCGCACTGGGCCAGCGTGTGCCGGCAAATATTGCTCAAGCCTTCGCGCACGATCTGCAGCACTTCCGCCGTCATGCGGTCATTGATGTGCAGGTTGGGCGCGGCGTCCACGGCGATCTCCACGCCGTACAGCGCGCGGATTTGAGCGGCTTGTTGCTGCAGTGCGCTTGAAAAAATCGGTTCCGGCGGTCCGCTCTGCCCTTTGCTCCGACGGAAGGTGCCCGCGTAGCTGCGCAAGTCATCAATCGCTTGCCGGGCCATCTTGCTGAGTTTGTCGAGGTCTTCAAGCAAGCGATTGTCTGGCTCGGCTTTGTTGCGCAGCGCGCTCAAGCCCAAGGTCAGGCCGATGTACGGCTGCACTGCGCGGTCGTGAATATCGAGCGCGATTTTTTGCCGCTCTTGTGAGGCCGCTTCGGAGGCCAGGCGGTCGACCAGTTCGATGTTTTCAATCACTGGAAATGCCTGCGCCACGATGTCATTGAGAAACAGAGCGTTGGCCTTGCTGGCGCGCTTGTCGGTCATCACAAAAATGCGGCCTGTAGAGCGGCGCAGGTCGACTGGCGCACTGATGAAGGCCTCGCCTTCGAGCAAGTCTGTTAGACGTTCGTCGGCGTCGGTGGGGGACGCTGCGGCCCACGAAGTGCTGAGCAAGTCAAAGGTCTGCAGGGCGGGCCTGTGGCTTCGCCACCAGCGCGGGCGCCTGCAGATCACCAATTGCGTGATTGGCAGTGCCAGCAGCGGTTCAGCGGTTTGGGTGCTGATGGCTTCAGCGTGGACCGATGGCGTTGTCCGCCCCGCCTGAATGGAGCGGACATGGCAGGCGCCGGTTTCTCTGTCGCGCAGGATGAGCACGCAGCTGTGGGCGCTGAAAAATGCGCGTGTGGTGTCGAGCACGCGGGTCATGGTGTGGTCGACGCCAAAACGCGGATTCGACAGCTGGCTGACATCGCGCAGCAGGGCCAGTCGGCGGTTCAGCGCCACTTTGGACTCGCCCCAATGCGCGCTGATGTAGCCCAAAGCGAGCAGAAAACTGCTGCGCAACAAAATGCGCGGCCAGTCGGGATGGGGATCTGCCCAAAATGCCGTACCGAGAAACAAGGCGGTGGCCGCCACCGTCACGCGGGCGCCTTCTTCAAAACCCCAGCGGAAGGACGACACCAGAATGGCGAAGAAAAAGAACAAAAACAGCAGGCTCCGGCTGTCACCGGTCAGGGCCACAAAGAGCGTGTACCAGGCCACGTCCAGCCAATGTGTCAGTTGGCTGTGTGCCACGGGGTGTTGCCGCAGGGCCAAGACATAAAGGCAAAGGCTGTGCACCACGTAAGCGGCAAACAACCACCCGACCAGCTCACCGCCCTCCGGCAAGTTGCGCGGTTCAGTCACTGACGCCAGCAGCGCAGAAACCCCCAGCACCAGCCGCATGCTGTTGACCATCCGGGCGTCAACCATGTCTGCGCCGTCAAGGGTGTCCAAACCATTTGCCCGCATGTAAATTGGGCCCGCTGAGCGGGTTCACGAATTAAATGTTTAAAACGAAAAATCGTTACAAATAATAGTCGAAATTCAAACAATTTAACAATGCGTAAACAGTTGAGCTGTCACAGCTCGACGGTGGCGACGTGGCTCGTTGGTCGGGCCGTCAGGCGTTGTCGGCGGTCTTGTCGATCGGTCTTGGCTTGCCGTGGTCGTCTATCGCCACATAGGTCAGGCTGGCTTCGGTGACCTTGATGTAGCGGCCTTGCGCGCTCATGTGCTCGGCGTACACCTCGACCTGCACGGTCACGGAGGTGTTGCCAAGGCGCGTGACGCTGGCAAAAAACGAGAGGATGTCGCCAACCCGAACCGGCTGTTTGAAGACAAACTGGTTGACCGCCACGGTGGCCATGCGGCCTTTGACGTAACGCGCTGGCAACACCGCACCGGCCAAGTCCACATGGGCCATGACCCAGCCGCCAAAAATATCGCCATTGGCATTGCAGTCCGCGGGCATCGGGATGACCTTGAGCACCAAATCTTTGTCAGTCGGCAGTGTCACGGGTGGCACGCTTGGGGTTGAATCAACAGTCATAGGCACAATCTCAAGCAAAGTTAACGGGTTTACCGATTTTTTACGATTGTCTCCCATGCGTTCTCGAGCTGCCTCCGATAGTTTTCACTCACCCGCCGCCACGGTCGATACCAAAGCCGCCGCGCCAGAGCGTTCCGACACAGACACCTTGAAGCGGCTCTTTCCGTACCTGTGGGAATACAAGTGGCGCGTGATCGCCGCATTAAGTTTCATGGTCGGCGCCAAGATGGCCAATGTCAGTGTGCCGCTGTTGCTCAAAGAGTTGGTCGACTCCATGAGCTTCAAGCCGGGCGACGTGCAGGCGGTGCTGGTGGTGCCTGCCGCTTTGCTTCTGGGTTATGGCGCGCTGCGTTTGTCGACGTCGCTCTTCACGGAGTTGCGTGAGCTGGTGTTTGCCAAGGCCACAGAAGGTGCCACACGGCGCATTTCTCTGGAGGTGTTTCAGCACCTGCATGCGCTGAGCCTGCGCTTTCATTTGGAGCGACAAACCGGCGGCATGACCCGCGACATTGAGCGCGGCACACGGGGTGTTCAATCGCTGATTTCGTATTCGCTGTACAGCATCATCCCGACGCTGATTGAAGTCACTTTTGTGTTGACCTTGTTGGCTGTCAAATTCGACATTTGGTTTGCCGGCATCACGGTGATTGCGCTGGTGTTTTACATCCTCTTCACGGTGACGGTGACCGAGTGGCGCACGCAGTTCAGAAAACAAATGAACGAGCTGGACTCGTCAGCGCACAGCCGCGCCATTGACTCACTGCTGAATTACGAGACCGTCAAGTACTTCAACAACGAAGCGTTTGAAGCCAAACGCTACGACGAAAACCTGGAACGTTACCGCCGCGCCGCGGTCAAAAGTCAGCGCACCTTGAGCTTGCTCAACACAGGCCAGCAACTCATCATCGCCATCGGTTTGGTGGCCATGCTGTGGCGCGCGACGCAGGGCGTGGTCGAAGGTCGCATGACCTTGGGTGACCTGGTGATGGTCAACGCCTTCATGATCCAGCTGTACATTCCGCTGGGCTTTTTGGGGGTGATTTACCGCGAGATCAAGCAAAGCCTGACCGACCTCGACAAGATGTTCACGCTGATGGAAAAAGAGCGCGAAATTGCCGACGAACCGGACGCCCAGCCTTTGGTGTTTCACCCTATCGCCTCCGCTTGGGGGCAAGTCTCAGCTGGCAATGCGACGCAGCTTGACGCCACGGTACGGTTTGAAAACGTCAGCTTTGCCTACGAGCCGAGCCGACCCATCCTGCACCATCTGAGTTTTGAAATTCCGTCGGGTAAAACGGTCGCTGTGGTGGGTTCATCGGGTGCCGGAAAATCCACCTTGGCGCGCTTGTTGTACCGCTTTTACGACGTTAGCAATCCGGAGGAGGGTGGGCGCATCACGATCGCCGGGCAAGACATCAAACACGTCACGCAGGCCAGCGTGCGCCAAGCCATTGGCATCGTCCCGCAAGACACCGTGCTGTTCAACGACACGGTGGAATACAACATTGCCTACGGCAAGCCAGGGGCCAGCCGCGCCGAGGTCGAAGAAGCCGCACGTGCCGCGCGTATTCACGACTTCATCAGCGCCACGCCGCGCGGTTACTTGACGATGGTCGGTGAGCGCGGCCTGAAGCTGTCGGGCGGTGAAAAGCAGCGCGTGGCGATCGCCCGCACCTTGCTGAAAAACCCGCCGGTGGTGATTTTTGACGAAGCCACCTCCGCGCTGGACTCGGCCAATGAACGCGCGATTCAGGCCGAACTGCGGACCGCCGCCCAAAACAAAACCACGCTGGTGATCGCGCACCGCTTGTCGACGGTGGTCGACGCCCACGAGATTTTGGTGATGGACGCCGGCCGCATCATTGAGCGCGGCAAGCACGCCGAACTCTTGGCCCGCCAGGGTCGCTACGCCCAGATGTGGGCTTTGCAGCAGCAGGGGCACGATGCGGATGACAGGGTGGGGATGCGGCTAGAATGAAGCTACTTTTGTAGCAAAATTGGAAGGACGACCATCATGGGCATGCCCGTTCGCATTGACGACCAGCTCTATCAACTCGCGCGCAGCGAGGCTGCTGTAGAGCACCGCACCATTGCGGGCCAGATTGAGTACTGGGCATTGCTGGGTCGTGCGGCTTTGGACAATCCAGACTTGCCGGTGTCCTTCATCGCCCAATCTTTGGCCTCCATGGCCGAGCCACGCGACCAAACCACGCCTTTTGTGCCACGCAGCAAAAACGCCTGATGGCTTACGAGCCACGCCAAACCCGGCGCTTTGCGCGGCAGTACAAAAAACTCAACGACAGCGTCGCCAGCCAAGTAGATGAAGCCGTCGCCGACATCGTCAAAAAGCCCACACTTGGCGAGAGAAAAAAAGGCGACTTGTCAGACCTGCGGGTTCACAAATTCAAAAGCCAAGGCCAGCTTTATTTGCTTGGCTACACGGTTGACGATGCCGTCAGGTTGATCTACCTTGAGGCCATCGGGCCGCATGAAAATTTTTATCGTGATCTAAAACGCTAACACTGCGCGGTCATCATGAAAAAACATGCCGTAATAATGTGCGCATGGAAACCAAATGGTTGGAAGATTTCGTCAGTCTGGCTGAAACCCGAAGCTTCAGCCGGTCGGCGCAGTTGCGGCATGTGACGCAGCCGGCTTTTTCGAGGCGTATTCAGGCGCTAGAAGCTTGGGCCGGCACAGACTTGGTTGACCGCAGTTCTTATCCGACCCGGCTCACCCCGGCGGGCGAAACCTTGCATGCCCAGTCGATCGAGATGTTGCGCAGTTTGCAGTCCACGCGGACGATGCTGCGAGGCCATGCGTCGGCTGGCCAAGACGTGGTGGAGTTTGCGGTGCCACACACCTTGGCCTTCACTTTTTTCCCGGCGTGGGTCAGCAGTTTGCGCGGCAAACTCGATCCGCTGAAGTGCCGCTTGACGGCCATGAATGTGCATGACGCGGTGTTGCGATTGGTTGAAAGCCGCTGTGATTTACTGATTTCATATCACCATGCATTGCAGCCTTTGCAGCTCGATCCCGAACGCTACGAGATGCTAACGCTGGGGCAAGAGGTGCTGGCGCCTTACGTTAAGCCGGTGGCTGACGGCACGCCGCTTTTTGCTTTGCCCGGACTGGCCAGCCAGCCCTTGCCTTACTTGGGTTACGCCCCCGACGCCTATTTGGGCCGCATGGTGGACATGCTGCTGAAGGCGTCTGGCACCGCGATTCATTTGGACCGGGTCTATGAAACCGACATGGCCGAGGGCCTCAAAGCGATGGCGCTGGAGGGGCATGGCGTGGCATTTTTGCCGCTCAGTGCTGTACTCAAAGAGGTCCAGGCCAAGACCTTGGTGAGTGCTGGCGCCGGTCTGGACTTGAGGTTGGACGTGCGTATCTACCGTGAACGCCCCAACGCTAAAGTCGTCCCCAAAATTCAGGCCAACGCGTTGTGGCAGGAACTGCAGTCGCAGGCCACCAGCCAGCCTGCTGGCCGACTTCTTGCAAGCAAATAAGACCCAGAAAGTGTCGTCAGGGCTGCGGAATTCGGGTAAAACCGGTCTTTCTGCGTCCGTGGCAGCTTTTAGAATGCCAACTTGTCCAGAAATAAGTCTTTCATACACAGGAGTTTTTCATGAATTTCAAACTAGTCGCTTTGTCCGTTGCCCTGCTGGCAACTGGCGGCGCTCATGCTCAGTCGAACGACACGATGGCCAAGATCAAGGCTTCCGGTGTTGTCACCATGGGTGTGCGTGATTCTTCTGGTGCGCTGTCTTACACCTTGGGCGCTGGCCAATACGCTGGTTTCCACGTTGAAATTTGCCAACGTATTTTGGCCAATGTCGAAAAAGCCGCTGGCCGCAAGCTTGAAGTCAAATACCTGCCCGTGACGTCGCAAAACCGTATTCCGCTGGTGCAAAACGGCACCGTGGACATCGAGTGCGGTTCGACCACCAACAACGCCACACGTCAAAAAGACGTGGCTTTCTTGCCGACCACCTTCGTTGAAGAAGTCCGCATTGCGGTCAAGTCCAACTCCGGCATCACGTCGATCGCGCAGTTGAATGGCAAAACTTTGGCCACCACCACCGGCACCACGTCGGTGCAAACGCTGCGCAAGCACCAGCGCGCGACGGGCATTGACTTCAAGGAAATTTTCGGCAAAGACCACTCCGACAGCTTTTTGCTGCTGGAGTCGGGCCGGGCTGAAGCCTTTGTCATGGACGGCGCCATTTTGGCGGGCAACATCGCCATGTCCAAGGCCCCGGCTGATTTCAAAATCGTTGGCGAAGTGTTGAGCGTTGAGCCGATCGCCATTATGGTGCGCAAGGACGACGCTGCCTTCAAGAAAATCGGCGACGACACCATCGCCCAGTTGATGAAATCTGGCGAAATTGCCAAGCTCTGGGACAAGTGGTTTATTCAGCCGATTCCGCCGAAAAACACCGCGGTGGGTTATGCCGCCAGCCAGAGCACCAAAGCGGCTTGGGCCACGCCAAATGACAAGCCGATGTAAGACTACGCCAAGAAGTAATTTCAGGCGATGAATTCCCCTGTAAACCCCGTTGAATTTTTCGGCGGGGTTTGCTTTTTGGGGTGTGAAATTTTGAGTGTGTTTTTGGGATTGGAGTCCACATGAGCTTGGATTGGCAGGTATTTTTAAACGATGACGGCAGTGGCCGTACCTACCTTCAGTGGATGTTCAACGCTTGGGGCTGGACGCTGGCTGTGGCCGCTTGTTCATGGCTGGTGGCAATGCTGTTCGGCGGTTTGATCGGCACCTTGCGCACTTTGCCGAACAGCCCTTGGGTGTCGCGTTTGGCGAATGTCTGGGTCGAGCTGTTTCGCAACATCCCGTTGCTGGTACAAATCTTTCTTTGGTATTTCGTGGTGCCGAAGATCTTCCCGGTGATGCAGCAAGTGCCAAGCTTTTGGCTGGTGGTGTTTGCGCTTGGTTTTTTCACGTCGGCGCGGATTGCCGAGCAGGTCAGGGCGGGCGTTCAAGCATTGCCGCGCGGTCAGCGTTACGCTGGCATGGCGATGGGTTTGACCACGGCGCAGACTTATCGCTACGTTATTTTGCCAATGGCTTTTCGGATTATTTTGCCGCCGCTGACCAGCGAGTCGATGAACCTGTTGAAAAACTCATCGGTGGCATTTGCTGTGTCGATCGCTGAACTCACCATGTTCGCCATGCAGGCCCAAGAAGAAACCTCGCGGGGCGTCGAGGTCTATCTGGCTGTCACTGTGCTGTACGCGGTGTCGGCTTTTGCCGTGAACCGCGCCATGGCTTATGTGGAGCGAAAGGTGCAAATCCCTGGCTATATCGTCGCTGGCGGCACCGGCGGAGGACACTGAGATGTTTGGACTCGACCTCACTTTTTTGAGCTGGGAGATCATCTCCAAGTTCGTCGTCAAGGGTTTCATTTTTAGCGTCGAACTGACGGTGATTTCAACCCTTGGCGGCATCATCCTCGGCACTGTCTTGGCGTTGATGCGGCTGTCTGGCACCAAGCTGCTGACGGTGCCCGCCACGATCTATGTCAATGGCATGCGCTCGGTACCTTTGGTCATGGTGATTTTGTGGTTTTATCTGCTGATGCCAAGCTGGTTTTTCAACCTGATTCCGGGCGGTGCGAACAACCGTTCCGAGATCTCGGCGATCATCACTTTTGTGGCGTTTGAGGCGGCTTATTTCAGCGAGATCATGCGGGCCGGGATTCAGTCCATCTCGCGCGGTCAGGTGCATGCCGGTCAGGCTTTGGGCATGACCTACGCGCAAAACATGAAGCTGATTGTGCTGCCGCAGGCCTTTCGAAACATGCTGCCGGTGCTGTTGACGCAGACCATCATTTTGTTTCAGGACACTTCGCTGGTGTATGCGATTGGTGCCTACGACCTGCTCAAAGGTTTGACCACTGCAGGCAAGATTTATGGCCGGCCTGAAGAGGCTTACATCTTGGCCGCCGTGGTGTATTTCGTGATCTGTTTTGGCCTGTCCTATTTGGTCAAAAAATTGCAGATCAAGATTGCCATCGTCCGTTGAGACGACCCCAAGCGACAACGTAAAAGCAAGTGCTCTGAAAGAACAAGATGATCGAACTCAAAGAAGTTTCTAAATGGTATGGCGCCGTTCAGGTGCTCAACAACTGCACCACTCGCATCCAAAAAGGGGAGGTGGTGGTGGTCTGCGGGCCGTCGGGCTCCGGCAAGTCGACATTGATCAAAACCATCAACGCGCTGGAGCCTTTCCAAAAGGGCGAGATTTTTGTCGACGGCCAAGCGGTGCACGACCCGAAGACCGATCTGCCCAAACTGCGCAGCCGCGTCGGCATGGTGTTCCAGAACTTTGAATTGTTTCCGCACCTGAGCGTGACAGAAAACCTGACGCTGGCGCAGGTCAAGGTGCTGGGGCGCAACCTGACCGACGCCACAGCGCACGGTCTGAAGTACCTCGACCGCGTCGGACTGATGGCGCACAAAGACAAGTTTCCGGGCCAACTCTCGGGCGGTCAGCAGCAGCGTGTGGCAATTGCCCGAGCGCTCAGCATGGACCCGATTGCCATGCTGTTTGACGAACCTACCTCGGCGCTTGACCCGGAGATGGTCGGCGAGGTACTGGACTGCATGATGGGTCTGGCCGAAGAAGGCATGACCATGATGGTGGTGACGCACGAGATGGGCTTTGCGCGCAAAGTCGGCAGCCGCGTGATCTTCATGGACGTCGGTGGTCGCATCTTGGAAGACTGCACCAAAGACGAGTTCTTCAGCCACCCGGAAAACCGCCAAGAGCGAACTCGCGATTTCTTGAACAAGATCCTCCAGCACTGAGTTTCATCGGAGGGCCATGCCCTCCCTGCGTTTGCCGGTAGCACTGTCTGCCCCCGTGGCAGGGGCAGCTTGCTGCTGCTCGTGACGAGGTCATCCCTTTTCCGTATCTAAAGCCTTCGGTTGTTACTGGCCGCACAAGGCATGCACCCGCGTGTGCGACACGCCTTTCAAAGACCAAGACAGCACTTTTTGACGTTAGACAGCATCGTCTGTTGACGCCGCACGCCTACCCTATTAAACTTCGTAAATCGCATATATGAATAGGAGTTCGCAATTATGAACAATAGAGCAGGCCAAAAAGACATCACCAACGAACTCGCCAAGGGAAAATTCACCGACGAGATGCTCGCAAATATGCGCGCCTTGATCGGTACTGATTTGCGTACTGAGTCCTGTGTCAACAACGAGTACGCCACACGGCTGGCAATCCTCCGTTTCGCTGAAGGCATTGGTGATGACAACCCGCTGTGGACTGATGCAACGTATGCAGAAAAGTCTCATTACGGTGGAATCATTGCGCCGCCAAGTTTCATCTTTGCCTGCCTGGGTTCTATTCAAGTGGGTTGGCCCGGCTTGGGTGGTTTCCATTGCGAGACCAAGATGACGTTCAACAAACCCATCAACGTGGGCGACAAGATCAAGGCGAGCGTCACCTTTGACGGGTTCGATGGCCCCACAGACGACAGCAATTTTGGGGGGCGCCGCATCAAGGACTACCTGCGACAGGAATATCGGAATCAACACGGCGAGCTGGTCTCTACCTTCATCTGTTCCCGCATGCGCTTTGAGCGCACGGAGATGCAGAAGCGCGCATCGACACGGACGATCGAAATTCCACATCCTTGGAAAGAAGAAGAGCTGATCGCCATTGAGGACCAAGTAATGGCCGAAAAACCCAGAGGCGCCACACCGCGCTATTGGGAAGACGTTCAGGTGGGCGATGAGATCGATGTCATCACGAAGGGGCCACTCGGGCTGACAGACTTCATTGCGTTCATTGCCGCCGGGGCGGCACCGATTCCACGAATATCAGCACACGGCGTCGCCTTGCGTCGCTACCGCAAGCATCCGAACTGGGCTTTTCGAGACCCGAAAACGCATGCACTGGAGCCGGTGTATTCCGTGCACTACAACGACTACGCAGCCAAACTCCAGGGCGCGCAAATCGCTTACGACGTGGGTATCCAACGCACCTGTTGGCAAACGCACTCGCTGACCAACTGGATGGGGGATACGGGTTTTCTGAAGGAATCCACCTCGCAGTACCGCGCGCACGTGTACCTGTCAGACGTGGTTCAGCTGGGCGGCCGGGTGGAAGCCAAAGAGATAGACGCTGACGGCAACCATGTGGTGCGCCTTTGCACCTGGGCGCACAACCAGCGTTCCCAGAACGTGATGCCTGGCACGGCTGTGATCGTCTTGCCGGGTCGCAACTCAACAGACAAGCCCGCAGTCAAGCCCACGCAGAACTGAGCCAACACGATGACGACATCCACACATCCATCAACAGCCCCTGAAGTCTTGCCGCTGCCCTTGAAGGGCATTCGCGTGCTTGATCTGGGCCACGTTTTTCAAGGTCCCTACGCCACTTTCTTGATGGCGATGGCTGGCGCCGAGGTGATCAAGGTTGAGCCGCCTAAAGGGGACATGTCACGCAAGCGGGGTCGCGATGGCGACTATCCATTCCGCGCGCTCAATGGTTGCAAACGCGGCGTGGTGTTGAATTTAAAGACCGAGCGGGGTCGCGAACTCTTGCTCGAACTTGCCAAATCGGCCGACGTGCTGGTGGAGAACTTTGCACCGGCCGTGATGCCTCGGCTTGGCTTGGGCGCAGATGTTTTACTGAAGGCCAATCCGCGCTTGATTTATGCCTCAGCGTCTGGCTTTGGTAGCACCGGCCCCTACGCAGACAAACTCGCTTTAGACCTCACCATCCAAGCGATGAGCGGGATGATGAGCACCACTGGTGAAAAGGGCGGTCGCCCCCTGAAGGCGGGTGTTCCGGTAGCGGACTTCATGTCGGGTGCGCATCTGTACGGCGCGATCGTGACCGCGCTGTTTGAGCGCGAGCGCACCGGCCGCGGCCGGGCGATAGAAGTGTCGATGCTGGAGTCGTTGTTCGCAACGCTGCTGCCGTCAGCGGGCCATGTATACGCCAGCAACAAGGTGCCGCAGCGCACCGGCAACCGACACGTTGCCGATTCCTATGTACCCTTCGATACCTTCGAAACGAACGATGGTTGGGTGGCCGTGGTGGCCGCTACCGACGAGCATTGGATGAACCTGACCGATGCCATGGGTCGCCCAGATCTGCGTGACGACGAAGATTTGAAAAAACTGGCGGGCCGGATCGAACGGATCGAAGAGCTAACAGTTGAGATCACGAAGTGGACGAGTCAACACAGCCGCGATGAAATCACGGCGCTCTTGCACCAACATCACGTGCCATCGGCACCGCTACGCAATGTCAATGAGGTTCTCGACGATCCCCACCTGCGTGCTCGTGGTTTCCTCACGGACCACGTCACCGAGGCCGGAACCGTGGCGCTGCCGAATAGCCCGATGCGCTACGCGGGTGCTGCCTTGCGCACCTTGCAGCCGCCACCGACGTTGGGGCAGCACAACGCTGAGGTGTTGACCGAATTGTGTGGCCTAGACGAGGCTGGGATCAGCGAACTCCGCCGGGCGGGAGTGATTGGCGAATGAGCTCTGCGGTCATCCATTGGGGCGACAGCATCGCCGTCGAAGAAGTTGGTGGCGTGCCGTACCGCATGTACACCGAGCGGCCGCGCCGGGTCGAAAATATATTGGACTTCGGCGCACGCTGGGGAGCCCGGCCCCACATTTTCCACGGTGATCGTGCATTGACTTTTGAGGAACTGCTTTGCGCCGTGGCAGCCAAGGCGCGCGCACTGGCTGAGCAAGGGGTTCAGCGTGGAAACCGCGTCTTTATCCTCGGCTGGAACAGCCCCGAATGGGTCGTGAATTTTTGGGCTTGCCTGCGCGCGGGCGCTGTCCCCGTGCTGGCCAATGCTTGGTGGAGCGCTGCTGAAGTGGCCAACGGCCTGACAGCGCTTGAACCCGCCCTTGTGCTCGCTGACGCTCAAGCGATGGCGAAGATTCCTGCGGAGTGGCGCTGCGGTGTCTGGGCCATTGACACCAGCGATCAGCAGGTCAGCGATATCTCTGCCGCTGAGGAGGACTCGCTCGACGAAGAGGCGACTGCGCTCATCATCTTTACCTCAGGCACATCGGGCCAACCGAAAGCGGTCGTCTTGTCGCACCGAGCCGTGTTGGCACGACTGCAGATGACGCTGCATGTCACGCGCAAGTTACCGCACCAAGTCGAACCATCTGCGCATGACGTGACGCTGATCACCGGCCCGTTGTTCCACGTCGGGAGCATGCAAACCCTGCTGCGGGCCATCATCGTTGGCGACAGCTTGGTCCTGCTGCGCGGGAAGTACGACCCTGCCGATGTGCTGGTATCCATTGAGCGTCACAAAATCAAACGCTGGAACGCTGTGCCAACCATGGTCTCTAGGCTGCTTGACCATCCGGATGTTTCGCGCAGAGACCTGAGCAGCTTGAAGTCCATCAGCATTGGGGGTGCCCCTGTGCATGCGGAACTGATGCAGCGGATTCGCACTGGATTGCCCAGCGTCAGTCCGAGGATTCCAACGGGCTATGGGCTGACCGAAAACGGTGGACAGGCGACGGCAGCCGCCGGCTCGGAAAGCATCGAGCTGCTCGGCTCAACAGGTCGGCCGTTGTCTTGCGTCGAAATCATGTTTCTGGTACATCCAGGACTGCCGGACGGTGAAATTCTTTTGCGTTCTCCGACGCAAATGTCAGGTTACTACGGCATGGACGAGTCGCCGATCGACCCGCAAGGGTGGCTTCACACCGGTGACTTGGGCCGCTTGGACGAGAAGGGCAACCTGTGGATCACGGGACGCTGCAAGGACATGATCATTCGGGGCGGCGAGAACATCGCACCCGTGGCGATTGAGCGTGAGCTGGTCGCGATTGCAGGTGTCGTCGAAGCGGTCGTCTTTGGCGTTCCACATCCAGACCTTGGCGAGGAAGTCATGGCGATTGTGATGGTCGACAGCGAGCTGACACCAGCGTATCTGCAGGCGCAGTTGCGCACGAAGATCGCCTCCTTCGCCGTGCCGAGTCGCTGGCGCTTGCAGAGGGAACCCCTGTTGACGAATCCTGCCGGCAAGGTCGACAAAGCCACCTTGAGTGCGCAAGTGCGTTCAGAACTTTTGAGCGGTAGGTCCTAGACAAATGACGTCCATGTATATGTCCTCATATCAACACATCACACCGCCGTTGCGTTTGTTTCACGGCCCTGAGAGTCTGGGTCAACTTGGGCGCGAGCTGGCGCGTATGAACTGCAGCCGTGCCGTGATTTTTTGCGGCCCCTGGATGGCCGGCGGTTCATTGCTTAAACGTGTGCGCTCAGCCTTGGGTGATCGTTGCGCCGGCGTCTATTCAAACGTGCTTGCGCACAGTCCTGTGGATGCCGTCGAGGAGGCTGCCGAGGAACTCAGGCGGCTGAACGCCGATGCCGTGATTGCCGTCGGCGGCGGCTCGGTCATCGTCACCGCGCGCGCGGCAAGCATCCTTGCGGCGGAGAATAAGCCCGCGCAGGAACTCTGCACGGTCATCGACGACAAGGGCCAACTCCGCAGTCCAAAGCTGCTGGCACCTAAGTTGCCCCAGCTGATCATCCCCACCACGCCGACCACGGCGATCGTCAAGGCAGGCAGTGCCGTCTTTGACCCGGTGCAAGGCCAGCGGCTGGCCTTGTTTGATCCCAAGACCCGCGCGCAGTGCGTGTTCATTGATCCTGAGCTGATCTTGTCTGCGCCCCGTGCCTTGGTCGCGGCCGCCAGTATCAACACGATGTCGATGGCGATCGAGGGGCTGATTTCCAAAACCGGAGACCCGATCTCCGACGCGCTGCTGATGCAGGTGCTTCGCCTCATGTCGCAGCACTTGTCTGACCCCGCTCGCCTCGACGACCCCGCCGTGCGGGGCGACCTAGTGGTCGCCGGCGTGATGTGTGGCCAGGGCACAGACCATACTGCGGCCGGTATCACGACCGTGCTGGGCCACGCGATTGGCGCGCGTTACGAAAAAGACAATGGCTTGGTGAATGCCATCGTGTTGCCACACGTGTTGCGCTTCAACGCAGAAGCCGCAGCGCCGGGCCTTGTCAAAGTTGCCGCAGCCCTGGGGATCGGTTTGCCGCGTTCCTATAAGGCCACACAACTGCAGATGACGATCGACACGGTGACGGGCATCTTCAGCGCGTTGGGTGTGCCGAGTCAACTGCGTGAATTGGGGGTCTTGCGCGAAGACTTGCCTGAGCTGGCCCGTCTGTCGATGGGTGACTGGTTCCTGCGTGGCAACCCGCGGCCGGTGCTCGCTGCGGCTGAATTACAACAAATGATGGAAGCAGCATGGTGACCCGAATGATCGAGTACAAGACCATTTTCATTGGCGGCAAGTGGCTGCCTTCGTCCGGTAGCGAGACGCTCACCGTGGTGAACCCGACCACGGAGGAGCCCATCGCCAGCGTGCCGCGCGGAACCGCTGAAGACGTTGAGCGCGCGGTGCAGGCGGCAGCGGGGGCTTTTGCGAGCTGGTCACAGTCCTCTGTGCAGGCGCGAATGGACATCTTCACCAAGCTCGCACGGCTGACCGAAGCGCGTTCTGAGGACATCACACGCGCCGTTGTCAGCGAGCTCGGCTATCCAGCGGCGCGCGTGGCGATCGCGCAAACGGCCGGCGCCGTGGAGGAGCTCGACATCATTGCCGAATGCCTTGGGGAAATTGCGTGGTTTGAGCAAGTTGGCAACACGCAGGTTTGCCGCGTGCCTTCGGGTGTCGTCGGCTGCATCACCGCATGGAACGCGCCGCTACGATCGATCATCTCCAAGGCCGGGGCGGCAATGGCCGCAGGCTGCACCGTCGTGCTCAAACCGTCCGAGGTTGCACCGCTGACCGCATTCATGTTTGCAGAACTATGCGCTGAAGCCGGCCTGCCTGATGGCGTTTTTAACTTGGTCTGCGGCACGGGCCCCGAAGTCGGTGAGGCGATTGCTTCGCATCCGCTGGTGGACATGGTGTCGCTGACGGGCTCTGTGCGCGCCGGCCGCCGCGTGATGGAGGTTGCAGCTGCGAGCATCAAGCGTGTGCACTTGGAACTCGGTGGCAAGTCGGCCAACATCATCATGGAGGATGCCGACTTCGAACGCGCTGTCGTCGACGGTATCGAAGACGCCATGCGCAACTCGGGTCAGGTCTGCGGCGGACTGACGCGCATGCTCGTCCCGCAGCAGCGCTTGCAGCAGGCCGAGGCATTGGCCGCGCTAAAAGCCGCCACCTATGTGCTTGGCGATCCCTGGAACCCCGCGACGACGCTCGGACCGGTGGTTAATGCCGCCGCACGTGATCGGGTCCGCGGCTATATCCAGTCGGCGATGGATGACGGCGTGCGCAAGGTTGCGGGCGGACCGGAAGCACCAGAGGGGCTCAGCCGTGGCTACTTTGTGCGGCCGACGATCTTCTCCGGCAACAACCAAAGCCGTATCGCTCGCGAGGAGATTTTCGGGCCGGTGGTGGTCATCATTCCTTTCCAAGACGAAGCCGATGCGATTGCCATTGCAAACGACTCGCCTTACGGCTTGGCCGCTGGCGTCTGGTGCGGCGACGCAGAACGCGCACGCGGCATCGCGAGCCAGTTAAGAGTCGGCCGCGTCCGGATCAACGGCGCACCGCTGGACAAACGCGGAACGCACGGTGGCTTCAAGTTGTCGGGTGTCGGCCGCGAGTGGGGCCGATTCGGCATTGAAGAGTTTCTCGAATACAAGTCGGTCCTCGGTTAAGCGCAGCTTATTGCATACATCAAAAAAGGAGACAAACCCATGAAAACACGCACCTTCCTGAAAGCCCTTGGTCTCACACTTTCGCTGCCTGCTGGTGGCGGCTTTGCCCAAGGATTGACGGGTCGTCCGATCCGCGTGATCGTGCCGCTGCCGGCTGGTACGTCCAATGATTTTGCGACCCGTGTGACCGTTCCGGGCATGGGCCAGTTCTTGGGTCAGCCCGTGTTGGTTGACAACAAACCAGGTGCCAATGGTTCCATAGCGGTGATGGAAGTGGTACGGGCAGTACCAGACGGGTTGACCTTGCTGTGCGGTTCGCTGTCCCCTCTGGCCACCAACATGGCTTTCGTGAAAAACCTGCCCTACGACCCACGGCGCGACCTGACCCCGATCGCCGGTACAAGCTTGACCAATCACGTCTTGGTGGTCAAGGCAGAATCTTCCATCCGGACCTTTGCGGACTTCATCGCCTACGCCAAACAGAATCCAGGCAGGGTCAGCGTCGGTTCATCGACGTCCATCGTGCAGTTGCAGATCGCCACGATCAACAAGTTGGCGGGCATCAATTTGTTGACCGTTCCTTATAAGGGAACGCCAGCCTCGATCACCGACGTTTTGGGTGGCGTACTGGATGCCACCTTCACGGACCAAGGCAATGCGCTGGCCATGGTGAAGGGCGGCAAACTGCGGCCACTGGGCGTCAGCTCTCTGAAGCGAAATCCGTCCGCGCCGAGCTGGCCGGCCATCTCTGAAACGCTGGCGGGCTTCGACTTCGCTTCCTGGAATGCTTTCATGGGGCCTGCCGGCATGTCGCCTGAACTGGTCAACCGCATCAGTACGGCTGTGGCCAAGGCGCAAATGCTACCTGAGGTGGTGCAGCAGTTAGCGACCACTGGAACCATTCCGTTGATCATGGGTCCCGATGAAGTCAAGGCCTACATGGCCGCTGAGATTGCCAAGTGGGTTCGTCTGGCGCGCGAAGCCAACATTCAACCTGAATGACAACACGGCCGCCTGCTGCGCAAGCATGATCTCCGTCCACGCACGCTGCACCTGCGGCCCCAATGAAGCGTTTCAAGCGACCACGATAGAGCGCAGAGATCCGGGCCCTCGCGACGTCGTGATCGACATCGCTTACGCTGGCATTTGCCACTCGGACATCGAGCACGCACGCCAACTTCGAGCGGGCGGCAAGACGCGCTACCCGCTGGTGCCCGGACACGAAATAGTCGGCATCGTGTCGGCGGTTGGAGCGCAGGTCACCCGGTTCGCCGTTGGCGACAGGGCTGGGGTGGGCAACATGGTCGACGCTTGCCGCGAGTGTGCCAATTGCCGTGCCGGGTTAGAGCCTTACTGCAGTGGTCAACGCGTGTTGACCTACAACGCCATCGACCGTGATGGAAAGCCGACATATGGTGGCTATAGCCAGAAGATCGTTGTGGACGAGGCTTTCGTGGTGAAAATTCCGCACAGCATTCCGCTTCAAAATGCTGCGCCCTTGTTGTGTGCCGGGATCACCATGTACTCCCCGTTGCGGCACTGGAACGCGGGGCCTGGCAAGCGTGTGGCGATCCTCGGCTTTGGTGGTCTCGGGCATGTCGGCGTGCAGATGGCGAAAGCCTTGGGTGCGCACACCACTGTCTTAGATTTGTCGCTGACTAAGCGCGAGGATGCGCTGCGCCTCGGTGCCGATGACTATCGTCTGACTACCGATGCCGCTACCTTCAGCGAGCTCGCGAACACGTTCGACCTCATCATCTCGACGGTGCCGGTGAATGTGAATCTTGACACCTATCTCGGTCTGCTCGCGTTGGACGGAACTTTCGTGACGCTGGCCATTCCGGAAATGCCGCTCAGCATTTCTGCCGCCGTGCTGCTGAACAACCGGCGTTCCATTGCCGGCACGCGCAGCGGTGGCCTGCAGGAAACCCAGGACATGCTCGATTTCTGCGCCCAGCACGGTATCGCTGCGGAGGTCGAGGTGATAAACGCGGACCACATTGATACGGCATACCAGCGCTTGCTGGCGGGTGATGTCCGATTCCGCTTTGTGATTGACAACGCCACCATGATGAAAGAATAAACATGTCTGATTTCCTGATCTACGAACAAGACGGCCCTGTCGTCACGCTGACGATGAATCAGCCTGAACAGCGCAATCCGCTGACAGGCAATACCGCCGTGCCGGAGTTTCTGGCCGCCATAGAACGCATTCACGATGACCGCCGCGTTCGCTGCGTCATCCTCACCGGCAATGGCCCCTCGTTTTGCGCGGGAGGTGATATTCGCGAAATGAAGCGCCAATCCACGCCCGAAGTGAGCGAGATGGACATCCGCCACGACTATCGTCGCGGAATCCAGCGACTGACGCTGGGCCTGTTTAACCTCGAAGTGCCGGTGATCGCCGCCGTGAACGGCCATGCCATTGGGGCTGGGCTTGACCTGGCTTGCATGGGTGACATTCGCATTGCCTCCGAGAAAGCCAAATTTGCAGAAAGCTTCATCAAGCTCGGCATTATTCCCGGCGATGGCGGGGCTTGGTTGCTGCCGCGTATCGTCGGCATGTCACGTGCTGCCGAACTCGCCTTCACTGGCGACATGATTGACGCACAGCAGGCGCTGGCCTGGAACTTGGTCTCGCGCGTGGTGCCCCACGACGAACTGATGACCTCAGCCCACGAGTTGGCGGGCCGAATCTCCCAGCACGCCTCACACGGTGTTCGACTCACCAAGCGCTTGATGCGGGAGGCCATGCGCGCACCTTTCGAGACCGTGCTCGAACTCTCCGCTGTGTTTCAGGCCGTTTGCCATAAGACGCCGGATCACAGCGAGGCTGTCGATGCGTTCTTGGAGAAACGCGCTCCTCGCTTCAGTTGAGCGGGGTTGACCATGTCACAAACGAACACTGAGAGGACGCTGCAGGCGCTAGCCTTTCTTGCTTGTGTTGCTTGCGTTACAGGCATTCTGCTGAGTCAGGCCAAGGCTCAGACAACCTGGCCGGAGCGACCGGTCAAACTGATCGTGCCCTTTGCGCCGGGCGCCAGCACGGATAGCGTGGCGCGTTTGTTGGCGTCCAAATTGTCGTTACGGCTCGGGCAACAGGTTGTTGTTGAAAACAAGAGTGGCGGTGGCGGCAGTATTGGCATTCATGCTGTGGTTAAGGCAGCGCCCGATGGCTACACCGTTTTGTTTGCCTCCAGCACCGTCATCACCACCGCCGCCTCTGGCAAGAAGCTTCCCTACGATCCCCTCAAGGACCTCACGCCGATTGGCGAATCAGGCTCGGTACCTTTCATCGTTGCGGTGCCCCCTGCGTCCAGTGCCACAACCCTGTCGGAGCTGGTGGCGCAAGCTCGTGCCAAACCAGGCACCTTCAGCTATGGCACGGGTGGTATTGCCACCATCACGCATTTAGGGACAGAGCTTTTTGCTTCGGTCGCCAATGTGCAACTGCTGCATGTGCCGTACAAGGGCGTAGGTGAGGCATTGCCCGACCTGATGGCTGGCAGGCTCCAGTTGCTGCTGCCCACCGTAGCGGTGGGGACGCCTCTCATACGTGCCGGCAAGATGCGCGGTCTGGCGGTGACCAGCGCACAGCGCTCGCCCTTGGTACCGGACATTCCGACTGCCGCCGAGGCTGGCCTGCCTGGGTTGCAGGTAGAAGCTTGGTGGGGTGTTCTCGGACCTGCACGTATGCCAGCTGCGATCATCAAAAAGCTCAACGAAGAAATTAACGCCGTCCTGGTCATGCCCGACGTCCGGGAACTATTGGCGCGCGAAGGTGCGACTGCGCGCGCTAGTACGCCAGAGGCTTTTGGCGAACTGATGCGAACTGAACTCATCCGTTGGAAACGCCTGATCAAGGATGCCAACATTTCGGCCGAATGAGCCTACACACAACCAAGCATTAAAGGACTCACAGCATGTCAACCTCATCAAGCCAGCTCACGGCACCCACCGTCCCCGATCTGGTCATCGACTTGGCCCGTTTCGCAGCGGGCATCGATGCCGCCAAGCTGGACCTTGCCGTTGTGCAGGCAGTCAAGGCCAATATTCTGGATACCTTGTCTTGCGCATTGGCAGGATCGTCAGCCAAGGCGATTGCCGAAGTCGCCGATCTTGTGAGGGAGTGGGGTGGTGCGGCGCAGGCCGATATGTTCGTGTTCGGCGGAAAGTTTCCGGCGCACCATGCCGCCTTGGTCAATGGGGGTATGTCTCACGCGCGCGACTTTGACGACACGCATGACGGTGCCATTTTGCATGCCGGCGTGACGGCTGTGCCTGCGGCCATTGCTGCAGCCCAACTGCGTGGAAAACTATCGGGTGCAGATCTGATCGCAGCCGTAGCTGCAGGACTTGAGGTGACTTGTCGCCTTGGTGTCGCGATCAAGGTCGACATCATCGAAAGCGGTTTCATCTACACCTCACTGTTGGGTTATTTCGGGGCCACGGCCGCAGCAGGTCGCGCCATGGGGCTCACCGCAGAAGAGATGGTGAACGCCTTTGGTATCGTTTACAGCTCGGTGGCGGGCAATCACCAAGTCACGCGCGACGCTTCATTGATGAAGCGGCTGCAGCCTGGCCTTGCCGCGCAAGCCGCCGTCGTGGCCGTTCAGCTCGCCAAGCGAGGCATTCGGGGTGCGCAAGGCGTGTTCGACGGCGCCGATGGGTTCTTTCGCGTCTATCTCCATGGCCGCGCCGACAGCGACGTGGTGCGCCAAGATCTCGGCAAGCGTTTTGAACTCATGAACCTGAGCTACAAGACTTACCCCTGCTGCCGCGATGTACACGCCGCCGTCGACGCTGTCCTGCAGTTGCGCGGCCAGACGCCATATACGGTAGACGACATCGAGTCCATCCGTGTCGGCGTCACAGCACCTGGTTATCAAATGGTGTGTGTTCCTGAACACGTCCGCCTAGCGCCGAAAACGATCGTCGAAGCTCAATTCAGCATCCCCTACACGGTCGCTGCAGCATGGATTGATGGGTCCTTGGGCATGCGTCATTTCTCAGATGAAGGCCTGCAGCGCGCCGATATCCTGGCGCTCGCAGCGCGGGTCAGGCCCTATGTCGATGAGGATATTGATCGGGACTGGAGGCGTTTCGTCACGCCCGCCAAAGTCATCGTTCAGTTCAAGGGCGGTCAATCTCTGGAGACCCGGGTTGATTACCCGAAAGGACATCCGAACAATGCCATGACGCGCTTGGAGTTTGCCGCCAAGACCGCTGATTGCGCAAGCTTCGCGGCGGTGCCTTTGCGCGCAAATACCGCGGATCAGCTCACCGTCATGGTCCACTCGCTTGAAAGTTTGGCCGACGTTTCCGAGCTGCTGAAAGTCATGACCTGTCCGCAGTGACTTACCTGAGCCCACCCTATACTCTGCCAGTTGCATATGCCATCTAGATGCGTTAATTTTCAATTTTCACGGTAGCAGAATCTGATGGTTGATAAAAAGCCAGATGCCAAGTCGAAGGCAGACCCGCAGAACCACCGGACCATCGATCGGGTCACTCAAATCCTTGAAGAGGTTGTCTACCATCCTGGTATGACCTTCGTCGAGCTTGTGCGCGCCTTGGGCGCCGCAAAGAGCACGGTTCACGGCTTCATTCGGGGTCTCGTGGCCAAGGGCTGGCTCTATGAGGACCAGCACCGTTTTTATCTCGGCCCTGCTGTTTACGGACTGACCCTCGCGAGTGGTCATATTCGCGCAGGCCTTGTGACGAACGAAGACCTCGCCGCGCTTTACAAGGAGACGGGCGTGACGGTCTTCCTGGGCGTTCAAGCGGGCGACCACCTGATCTATGTTGCGGAAGCGGGGAACGATGATGTTGTCAGTTTTCAGGCGCGATCGAACATTCGCCGCACGTTGTTGATCACCGCTGGGGGAAAGGCCTTGCTTGCGGCGCGGCCGCCGGCCGAGTGCGAGTCCTACCTGCGCCGAAGAAGCGCTGACGAAGCCGAGCTGGTCGACAAATTCTTGGCGGAATTTGAGCAAATCAAAAAGACACGCATTGCGACAAATTTGGTTCGGGGTGGCGTGCGCTTCGGAATCGCGACGACGGTACATAACCGGTCGGGCGAAGCGGTGGCGTCCGTCACGCTAGTCGGTTCGCCTGCTGATCTGCAACCTCGCCTACAGAAGTTGAGCAAAGTGCTGATTCGGCATGTTGACTTGTGGTCACAAAGATCAATGTCGCCGCGAGAGGCAATTTGATCGCTTGATCGGTTTGCTCGATTGGGTAACAGGCCACAGCGCCGCCAGTGCGACAATTCAAGCCATGAATTCCGCCCATTCCACTGCATCCGCATCAGCTTCCAACCCGACCAGCGTCACCATCACCCGCCCGGACGACTGGCATTTGCACGTGCGCGACGGCGATGCGCTGGCCACTGTGGTGCCGCACACGGCGGCCCAGTTTGGTCGCGCCATCATCATGCCGAACCTGCGGCCGCCGGTGACGACAGCAGCGCAGGCGCTGGCTTATAAAAGCCGCATTCTGGCAGCGGTGCCGGCGGGTGTTGAGTTTGAGCCGCTGATGACGCTCTACCTCACCGACAACTTGCCGCCTGAGGAAATTAAGCGCGCCAAGGTGGCCGGCGTGGTGGCGCTCAAGCTGTACCCGGCGGGGGCCACCACCAACAGTGACGCTGGCGTGAGCGACCTGCGCAAGACGTACAAAACGTTGGAAGCCATGCAAAAAGAAGGCTTGCTGTTGCTGGTCCATGGTGAAGTCACCAGCCCTGAGATTGATCTGTTTGACCGCGAAGCCGTGTTCATCGACCAGCAACTGATGCCACTGCGCCGCGATTTTCCGGAGCTTAAAATTGTCTTTGAACACATCACCACCCGGGAAGCTGCGCAGTATGTCGCTGAAGCAGACCGCTTCACGGCGGCCACCATCACGGCGCATCACTTGCTGTACAACCGCAACGCCATCTTCACCGGCGGCATTCGGCCGCACTACTATTGCCTGCCCGTGCTCAAACGCGAGACGCATCGGCTGGCGCTGGTGCAAGCGGCGATCAGCGACAACCCGCGTTTCTTCCTTGGCACCGACAGCGCGCCGCACCCGGCCCACTTGAAAGAGCACGCCAGCGGCTGTGCCGGTTGCTACACCGCACACGCCGCCATGGAGTTGTATGCCGAGGCCTTTGACGCGGCCGGCGCGATCGACAAGCTGGAAGCTTTTGCCAGCTTCAACGGCCCTGATTTTTATGAGTTGCCGCGCAACACCGGCCACATCACCTTGAGAAAGCAAAGTTGGATGCCACCGGAAAGCTTTGCCTTTGGTGAGGCTGAGTTGAAGCCGCTGCGCTCTGGTGAAAGTCTGGCCTGGCAATTGGTGTGAGCCTGCCGGCGGGCGGCAACACGGTCGCCACGCTGGCCGCCGCAGTGGCTGCACTGGATTGGCAGCAACCGTGGCTGGCGCCTTGGCGAGCTGATGCCACTGGCTTGTTGGCGCAGTTGAAAGGCGGTCACTCTGTCGCCGGTGCGTTGAATGCGTTGAACACGCAAGGCGGCGCATTTGAAGACACTCTGTTGCGAGCGCCTGTCCGTTTTGTCTCTCAATCCGAGTTGCCAGCGGGCCAAGCCTACGAGCAGTTCATTTTTGAGAACCGCCAAGTGCCGACGCGGGACAACCTGCATGATCTGTTCAACGGTCTTTGCTGGTTGCAGTTTCCACACACCAAGCGCCGGCTGAACGCACTTCAAGCCGCGCAAATTTCAGTCGGCGGCGTATTACCGACACGCGGCCCGGTGCGAGATGCCCTGACCGTGTTTGACGAAAACGCCGCTTTGCTGATGGCCCCGCAGGCAATTTGGGACGCCTTGCTGGCGCGACAGTGGCAGCGACTTTTCGTTGAGCTGCGTCCGCTGTGGCGCGAGGCCCGGCTGGTTTTGTTTGGCCATGCCCTGCTCGAAAAACTGGCCAACCCGCGCAAGCCAATCACAGCGCACGTTTACCTGGGCATGCCAGACATGTCAGCGGCGGGGGCGCTAAAAAGCCCGGACAGTCTAGACCGCTGGGTCGCCAGCGATCTCAGCGTCGCCAAGTTGGCGAGCAAGCCTTTTGCGCCCTTGCAGGTGCTGGGTGTGCCCGGCTGGTGGCGCGATAACGAGAACTTTTCCTTTTATGATGACTCAGATGTCTTCCGGCCAGCCAAGCGCTGAAGCGTTCCTTGATTTGGCGGGTGCCAACCCCATTTACAGGGTTGATTTATTAATTGCTAACGACACTTTCCGGAGTGAACACTGATATGAAGCGCATCTTTTTGTTTGTCATGACCAACCTCGCGGTGGTTGTGGTGCTGGGCATTGTTGCCAACCTGCTGGGCGTCAACCGTTACCTGACACCGAATGGTCTGGACCTCAAGATGCTGCTCGGCTTTGCCTTGGTCATCGGTTTTGGCGGCGCCTTTATTTCGCTGTTGATCAGCAAACCTGTCGCCAAATGGAGCGCTGGCGTTCGCCTGATCACCGAACCGCAAAATGCCGACGAAGCTTGGATCTACGAGACGGTTCGCCGTCTCTCCGATCGTGCCGGTATTCGCATGCCTGAGATCGGTATTTTTGACGGTGAACCGAATGCGTTTGCCACCGGCGCTTTTAAAAACTCCGCCTTGGTGGCGGTGTCGACCGGTTTGCTGCAAGGCATGACGCGGGAAGAAATCGAAGCCGTGATCGGTCATGAAATCGCCCACATTGCGAACGGCGACATGGTCACCATGACGCTCATTCAAGGCGTGATGAACACCTTCGTGGTGTTCCTGAGCCGGGTGATTGGTTATGCGGTGGACAGCTTTTTGCGCAAGGGTAGCGACAACAATTCCGGCCCCGGCATGGGTTATTACATCAGCACCATCGTGTTGGACATCGTGCTCGGTTTTGCTGCGGCGGTTGTGGTGGCTTGGTTCTCACGTCACCGTGAGTTTCGGGCTGATGCGGGTTCGGCTGAACTGCTGGGCCGCAAGCAACCGATGATCAATGCGTTGGCCCGTTTAGGCGGTATGGTGCCGGGTGAGTTGCCGAAGTCTGTGCAGTCGTTCGGCATTGCCGGCGGTGTCGGCAAGTTGTTCAGTTCGCACCCACCGATTGAAGAGCGCATTGCCGCGCTGCAGAATGCGCAGCCTGGTCAGGTCTGATCTTCTCCTTACTTTTTTAAAGGCTGCCTTGGGGTGGCCTTTTTTGTATCTGCCGTTTTTGGTTTTGAGTGGCATGGGTTGACTCTGGGGCGGCGTCCTCATACCCGAGTACGACAAATCGGCCGCCGGGCTCAGCCAGCCTCACCGTCCGATCCGCTCAACCCCACGCAAGTCCAAGCAAGCGTCAAAGTCTCAAAGCTTCCCAGCCAAACTCAAAGCCACAGCCTCAGCCACTTCAATCCCATCCACCCCCGCCGACAAAATGCCACCGGCATAACTCGCTCCTTCACCCGCTGGGTAGAGTCCCTTGACGTTCAGGCTCTGAAAATCATCGCCCCGCGTGATGCGCAGCGGCGACGATGTCCGCGTCTCAACGCCCGTCAGCACCGCGTCATGCATGTCAAAGCCTTTGATCTTCTTGCCAAATACCGGCAAGGCTTCGCGCATGGCCGTGATGGCGTAGTCGGGCAGGGCGCTGGCCAAGTCGGTCAGGTGCACGCCAGGCTTGTACGACGGCTCGACGCTGCCTAAGGCCGTCGATGGCCGCGCCGCCAAAAAGTCACCGACCAGCTGGCCCGGTGCCTCATAAGTGCTGCCGCCCAGCGTGTATGCCGTGGACTCTAATTGCCGCTGAAAAGCAATGCCTGCTAACGGATGCACCGGTGCTCCAGGCGCTGCACCCGCTACGAAATCAGGCGGTGCAATGCCGACCACGATGCCCGCGTTGGCGTTGCGCTCGTTGCGAGAATACTGGCTCATGCCGTTGGTCACCACGCGGCCGACTTCGGACGTCGCAGCCACCACCGTACCGCCCGGACACATGCAAAAACTGTAGACCGAGCGGCCATTGGCGGCGTGGTGCACGAGCTTGTAGTCAGCCGCGCCCAGCAGCGGATGACCGGCGTGTTGGCCCAAGCGCGCGCGGTCAATCAGGCCCTGCGGATGCTCGATGCGAAAGCCGACCGAAAACGGTTTGGCTTCCATGAAAACACCGCGCTCGTGCAGCATGGCAAAGGTGTCGCGTGCGCTGTGACCAGGCGCCAGCACCACATGGTCGGCGCGCAAGTCGTAGCGGCTGCCATCGGCCAAGTTTTCAACACTCAAGCCGCGAATGTGTTTGCCGTTCGGGCCGTCTTCGATCTCGACGTCGCTGACACGCTGCTGAAAGCGAATCTCGCCGCCCATGACCTCGATCTGCTCACGCATGTGCTCGACCACCTTGACCAGTTTGAAGGTGCCGATGTGCGGTTTGCTGACCAGCAATATTTCTTCTGGTGCGCCAGCTTTGACGAACTCCAGCATCACCTTGCGGCCGAGATGGCGCGGGTCTTTAATTTGGCTCCACAGCTTGCCGTCTGAAAAAGTGCCGGCACCGCCTTCGCCAAACTGCACATTCGACTCCGGGTGCAGCACATTTTTGCGCCACAGTCCCCACGTGTCTTGGGTGCGTTCGCGGACCTTTTTGCCGCGCTCCAGCACGATCGGCTTGAAACCCATTTGCGCCAGCAGCAGCGCGGCAAAAATCCCGCAGGGTCCAAAGCCGATGACGACAGGACGTATAGCGGGTGCTTGCTCAGCGTGTGTCGGCGGGTGGTAGCTCAGGTCGGGCGCGCGGCTGATGTGTGGGTGCCCGGCGAACTGCGTCAGCAGCTTGTCTTCCAGCGCGGGACTGCTGAGCTCGACGTTGACGATGTAGACCAGCAGCAAGTTTCGCTTGCGTGCGTCGTAGCTGCGTTTATGGGTGTGGTGGCTGATCAGCTCGGCGGGCGTGATGCCCAGCGTCTTGATGATCAGGTCTGGCAGGGCGTCGTCGGCGTGGTCTAGCGGGAGCTTGAGCTCTGTCAATCGCAGCATGGCTTTGTCTTTCTGTGGATCCGTTTTTCGGATCAAGCGCGGATTTTAAACGCTGGCGGTGGCGATTGGTGCGCAGTCTGCGCTGATAATACGTAGCGTGAAGCACGCCAGACCGTCGCTGGTGCCATATGGGAAACCTGGCACTGGAGGAACGTCCGGACTGCATAGGACAGCGTAGGAGGTAATACCTCTCCACCGTGAGGTGAGGATCAGAGCAACAGAGACGAGTCGGCTTGTTGGGGCAACTCAACAAGCCGGGTGAAACGGGCAATCTCTACGCGCAGCAATACCAAGTAGGCCAGCGTTGATGTGGTTCCGCAGAGCTGGCGGGTAGGTAGCATTGAGCCGGTGGGGCGACCCCCGGCCCAGATTAATGACG
>CANFWV010000013.1 GCA_947450695.1 Comamonadaceae bacterium | reverse complement strand
CTGATCGATAACAATCTCTTGGCCTACGTCCGCAGCAATCTGTTCTACTTTAATTTTTTCACCAGTAGCAACTTTGTATTGTTTGCCACCGGTTTTTATGACCGCGTACATGTAAGACCTCGTCTATTGAGTTCTGCAGACGGATTTCCGCAGAGCCGTCGATTATAGCCTTTGCAATAAAGTCTTGTCGAGTGTTATTTTTACCTCCTCAGACCCTACATCGCCAGTGCATTGCTACCCCTGCTCATCGGTTGCAATCGCTTGCGTTTCTATAATCGCAATAAATTCTGGTCTGGACTCTCCTTTGTCTCACAATTCTTCAAGTACCGCGGCCGCTTTGGCTCTTATCGCTGACGACCTGCGCTGCATGGACGGGGTAGTCGAGCAGCGTCTTAGCTCGGATGTCGCTCTGATTGGTCAAATTTCCCGTTACATCGTTGCTGCTGGGGGTAAGCGTCTGCGGCCTGCTTTGCTGCTTCTCATGTGTGGCGCACTGGGCTACAAAGGAGAGCAGCGTTTCAATTTGGCTGCGGTGGTCGAGTTCATCCATACCGCCACTTTATTGCATGACGACGTTGTGGATGAGTCGACTTTGCGGCGTGGTCGCGAGACGGCCAATGAGGCTTTTGGTAATCCAGCCAGCGTGCTAGTCGGCGATTTTTTATACTCACGCGCATTCCAGATGATGGTTGATGCGGGCGACATGCGCATCATGCGCACCCTTGCTGAGGCGACCAATGTGATTGCCGAGGGCGAAGTCCAGCAACTCATGAACATGCATGACGCAAGTCTGACCGAGGACGACTATGTGCGGGTGATTCGTTCAAAAACGGCCAAGTTGTTTGAGGCTTGCGCGCGGATTGCCGCTTTGCTCGCGGCCTCCCAACCCGCCGTTGAAGCCGCTTGCGCTGACTATGGACGAGCCCTTGGCACGGCTTTTCAGGTCATCGACGACGTGCTGGATTACGACGGCGACGTTTCGGAAATGGGTAAAAACTTGGGCGATGATTTGCGCGAGGGCAAAGTCACACTGCCTTTGATCATTGCCATGCAGCGCGGCACGACGCAAGAGCGTGACATTCTGCGCCTAGCTATTGAGTCTGGCGGAACGGGAAAAATGACTGAAATTGTCGCTATTGTGCAGCGCACTGGCGCACTTGACGCGACCCGTGCTTGCGCCGCAGCTGAGGCGCAGCGCGCGATGGACGCATTGGGTGTTTTGCCTGATAGCGATTACCGGCTGGCATTGATGAATTTGGCTTCGCAATTGCTTGAGCGTCGAGCGTAGTTAATCGGCGCACTCAAAAAATTCTTAATCTTCCTGACTATGATAGCGGGCAATTTTTCGACCGACTAAGGTTCTTTGATTTGTACAAGCGAGAGGATTTTATCAATTTACAGTGCTCAATAAGGATTACGATTTATCCTTTGAGGAGTAAAAATGTAAAGCTTCATAGGTTGTTTTAGGAGGGTGAGGGTGTTATTTTTGGTAGGCATCTTGAGTATGATTAACTCACAAAAATTCCAGTTGACTTAGTTTAGAATAGGGTTTTAATAAAAGGATAACTGATGAGTTCTTTAAAAGACCTGTTGTTGCAAATTGAAACCCTTCAGAATCAAGTGACGGAAGTCCGCCAGCGCGAGGTTGGAGAGGCTATTTCTAAAGTTCGTGCAATAGTTGAAGAATATAAGCTCACCGCAACTGATATATTTTCAAGTGGTAAGGGCAAATCAGCCGCTAAAAAAACGGGCAAGGTAGCTCCAAAATATCGTGACCCCATCAGCGGCAATACTTGGAGTGGTCGTGGCCTTGCCCCTAAGTGGTTAGCTGGCAAGAATAAAGCTGACTATTTGATCGCTGAATGATCACTTTCTGATCCAGTCGACTCCCTAAAAGCCCACTTTTAAAGTGGGCTTTATTTTTTCTCACAAACCTTCAAACTTATTTTTCGTAACTTTATATTCATAATAAAATTTTTATGAATTATAAAGTTTTACAAATTTGATTGGCCATGCGATGATTGAACAATGACACAGAAAGAACATCATCGCAACCGCTGACGTTCGGATTAGCCGTTCTGCAACTTCCAGGGAGTCAGTACCGCAAGAAGAGACACCTGCTGTCACGTTTTTACAAAAAATGCTGCAGCAAGCGGTCAACATGCGGGCCTCTGACCTGCATTTCGAGCCCTACGAATTTAACTATCGGGTTCGTTTCCGCATCGATGGAGAGCTGCGTGAAATGGCAGCCCCACCGTTGGGTCTCAAAGACACACTGGCATCACGAATCAAAATTCTTGCTCGGCTTGATATTTCTGAAAAGCGAGTGCCTCAAGACGGAGGCATGAAGCTAACGATTACCCCTAGGCAGACCATCGATTTTCGTGTGAGCACATTGCCGACGCTTTTTGGTGAGAAAATTGTGATCCGAATTTTGGATCCATCTACCTCGCAAATAGGCATCGATGGACTGGGTTTTGAGTATGAGGAAAAAGAACGTTTACTGAGTGCTTTACGTCGGCCCACAGGTATGGTGCTTGTGACTGGTCCGACCGGTTCTGGTAAAACGGTATCGCTTTACACCTGCCTTCATTTGTTGAATCAGCCAAGTGTGAATATAGCTACGGCAGAAGATCCTTCCGAGATTAATTTGCCGGGTGTTAACCAAGTTAATGTCAACGACAAAGCGGGTTTAACCTTTGCCGTTGCTTTAAGGGCATTCTTGCGACAGGATCCGGACATCATCATGGTGGGCGAAATTCGGGATCTAGAAACCGCTGACATCGCGATCAAGGCGGCACAGACCGGACACTTGGTACTCTCCACACTGCATACCAATGATGCGCCGACAACCCTGACGAGAATGCGCAACATGGGTATTGCCTCTTTCAATATTGCCTCCAGCGTGATGCTTATTACGGCACAACGCTTGGTGAGACAGCTATGCACACAGTGCAAAGTGCACACAGATCTTCCCCTTGAAACTCTGCTCAAGGCTGGTTTCAAACCAGCCGAACTTGATGGCAGCTGGACTCCCTACCGAGCGAAAGGCTGCAGCGCTTGCAACAATGGATACAAGGGGCGTATTGGGGTGCATCAGGTTATGCCGGTGTCAGATGAGATTCAACGGATTATTCTTCGTGACGGCAGTGCGATGGAGATTGCGGCGCAGGCCGAATCAGAGGGCGTGAGAAGTTTGCGGCAGTCGGGCTTACTGAAAGTTAAACTCGGCTCGACCTCACTGGAAGAAATTCTGAGTTGCACCAATGACTGATCTATTTGCTCACTTGAATCTATCAACGTTATGACCTTGGCTACAGCGCCGTCCAAGCTTCGTGACATCGTCTTTGAATGGGACGGGACCAACCTTGAAGGTCGTCCGGTGCGCGGACAAATCCGGGCAATGGGTGAGAATCAGGCCATGGCCGTGCTCCGGCGACAGGGCGTTCAGGCTGTAGTCGTTTCGCGTCAACGACGATCGTCGGGCAGTGCCATTTCGCCCTACGATGTCGGTGGTTTCACGCGCCAACTGGCTACTATGATGAAAGCGGGCGTGCCGCTACTTCAATGCTTTGACATCGTTGGTCGTGGCCACAGCAATCCGCGCATGGTCCGGTTACTCAACGACATTCGAAGCGATGTCGAAACAGGTACGTCTCTGAGTACCGCTTTTGGAAAGTATCCGACCCACTTCAATTCACTTTACTGCAACCTTGTCGCCGCTGGTGAGATGGCCGGTATATTGGATAGGTTGCTGGACCGACTTGCCGTCTACATAGAAAAGACCGAAGCGATGAAGTCGAAAATAAAGTCAGCTCTGACATATCCTGCCGCGGTGATGGTGGTGGCATTTGTTGTGATTGGGATCATCATGGTTGTGGTGATTCCAGCGTTCGAGAACGTTTTTTCGTCCTTCGGTGCGGATCTGCCGGGTCCAACGCTTTTTGTCATGGGTGTTAGTGAGTTTTTTGTCGCTAATTGGTGGCTCATGCTCAGTGCTGGTGGGGCGGGCGGGTATGTTGTTTTGCGAACGTGGCGGCAGAGCAAATGGTTGCAAGAGTTGACAGACCAATGGAGCTTGAAAGTGCCTGTCTTTGGCGCTCTTCTCGAAAAAGCGTGCATTGCTCGCTGGACCCGCACTTTGTCCACCATGTTTGCCGCCGGTGTGCCGCTCATGGATGCACTCGAATTAGCGGGTGGCACCACAGGTAATTCTGTGTATGAGCGGGCGACATTCACGATTCAACACGAAGTCTCGACTGGCGTCAGTTTGAATGCCGCTATGGCGCATGCCGGGGTGTTTCCAAACATGGTGGTGCAGATGTGCGCGATTGGTGAAGAGTCGGGTTCTTTAGACCACATGCTTGGTAAGGCTGCAGATTTCTTTGAGGCTGAGGTTGATCAAAAAGTAGCTGCTTTGGCGAGCCTTATGGAGCCCTTCATCATTGTGGTTCTCGGAGCTTTGATTGGCGGTATCGTGATCTCAATGTATCTGCCTATCTTCGAACTCGGGCAGGTGATCTGATGTTGACGGCTTTTGGGCCCGATGCGATGCCCCTGCTGGCAGGCCTGATAGGGTTGATGATTGGCAGCTTTCTCAATGTGGTGATTCATCGTTTGCCAATGATGATGGAGCAGCAGTGGGCCAAGGAGTGCGCCGAATTTTCTGGACAAGTTGCAGATCGTGCCGCGCAGCCAAATGACGTGGCAAATGCGGCCTCAGAATTTGCGCCGGTTATCAGCCTTTCACTGCCGCGCTCACGTTGCCCGCACTGCGGGCATCCGATTGCTTGGCATGAAAACATTCCCGTTGTGAGTTATCTTTTTTTGCGTGGTCGGTGTTCCACGTGTGGTGTTGGTATCAGTTTGCGTTATCCCTTGGTCGAGTTGGTGACGGCGGCTTTGTTTTATTTTTGCGTTGCTCGCTGGGGTGCCTCATTCACGGCCTTGATCTGGTGCGGGTTTTCGGCAACTGTGGTGACGCTGGCCATGATCGATTGGGACACCACGTTGTTACCAGATGACATTACCTTGCCATTGGTTTGGAGCGGCCTGATCGCCGCCGCATTGCATTGGAATACCGGTATCAGCCTGAGCGATGCTCTGTGGGGCGCTGTTGGCGGCTATTTGTCGTTGTGGGTCGTCTATTGGGGTTTCAAGCTTGTCACGGGGAAGGAGGGCATGGGTTACGGAGACTTCAAATTATTTGCGGCGTTGGGGGCTTGGTTCGGATGGACTGCGCTGGTGCCGATTATCCTGATGGCTTCGGTGTTGGGCGCTTTAGTTGGCGTGGTACTCAAATGGTTGTCGAAATTGCACGATGGAGGCTATCTGCCCTTCGGCCCATTTTTAGCGATTGCGGGTTTGACGGCGCTCTTTTTTGGGCCGCAATCTATCCTTCGATGGGTGGGGCTTTCGTTATGACGAGGCTATTTTCTGTGCGTCGAATTGGGCTCACCGGCGGCATCGGCAGTGGCAAAAGCACCGTGGCGGGCATGCTCGCCGATTGCGGTGCGATCATCGTGGATGCAGATGCCATTTCCCGTCAGTCGACGGCCGCAAGCGGTGCAGCTATTCCGGCTATCGGACAAATTTTTGGCGAATCCTTCATCACGCCAGCAGGTGCGTTGGATCGGGACGCCATGCGTCAGCTTGTCTTTTCTGACCCAGCTGCAAAGCTACGATTAGAGGCCATCATTCACCCGCTCGTGACGGTGGAGACCGCTCGACAAGTGAGTGCTGCGGAATCTACTGGAGCCCGCTGCATTGTTTTTGATGTCCCCTTGCTGGTCGAATCTGGTCACTGGCGGCGCAAAGTGGACCAAGTTCTGGTGGTCGATTGCACAGAAGAACGGCAAATCAGCCGGGTTATGGCGCGTAACAGTTGGACCCGTGAGACGGTGTTGAAAGTCATGTCAGGGCAGGCCAGTCGAGCTGAGCGGCTGTCGGCTGCCGACATTTGTATTTACAACGAGTCACACTCGCTGGCAGAATTGGCAAGACTTGCACGGAATGTGGCCGCAGGCTTCGGGCTATGATGTAAAGGTGCCCGGTAAGCCGGCCTCTCAACGTCGATAAAGAAATCGCTGTGATCCTTTACGAGTATCCATTCAACGAACGCGTGCGCACGTATTTGCGCCTTGAACACCTGTTCGGCCGTCTCGGCGAACTGGCTGAGCGTGACGACCCCATCGACCACCATTACGCGATCACCACGATCTTCGAGATCATGGATGTGGGCGGTCGTGCTGATTTAAAAACCGACGTGCTCAAGGACCTTGAAAAACAAAAGCATGTGCTAAATGGTTACCGTGGCAACCCGGCTATTTCGGAAGCCGCACTCGACGAGATCATTGGTCAGTTGGATGGTTATTTTTCAAACCTGAATGCCATGCCGGGTAAGGCCGGCCAGTCATTGACTGAAAACGACTGGCTGATGGGTATTCGGAGCCGTGCAGGTATTCCAGGCGGCACTTGTGAGTTTGACTTACCCGCGTATTTCGCTTGGCAGCATCTGAGTGGCGCGCATCGCAGGCAAGACATTCAGCGCTGGATGTCGACCCTGGTGCCTTTGGCCGGATCGATCAGTCTTTTGTTGAAGTTACTGCGTGATGCCGGGTTGCCGCAAAAAGTACTCGCTTCTGGTGGCATCTATCAGCAGACCTTGCCTCAAGGCCGGACTTTCCAGTTGTTGCGCCTGCGGCTTGATTCTGCGAAGGGATTGGTGCCTGAAATCAGCGCCAACCGCCTCATGGCGTCAGTCCGGTTAATGCGCCACGAAAGCGATGACCGCTTGCATTCTGCGGTTGAAGATGCAGAATTTGAGCTCACTCTCTGCGCTTAACGCTGATGACCCCAAAGACTTCTGAACCCAAAATTGTCACCTGCCCGAGCTGTGGAGGAGACAGTGTGTACGCACCCACCAACGTCTTCAGACCCTTTTGCAGTCAGCGCTGTAAAAACATGGACTTGGGTGCGTGGGCCAGCGAGAGCTTTCGTTTGCCAACGGACGCTCCACCTGACGATCAGGTTTTCGGAGACGCCAAACTGCAATAGCTTGGCGTTTTAGGATTGCTCTGCTTCAGGCTTCGGGCGTGCCGATAACCTGCTGCAGCTCTCCATTTTCGTACATCTCCATCATGATGTCCGAGCCGCCAATGAACTCACCTTTGACGTACAGCTGGGGAATCGTTGGCCAATTGCTGTATTCCTTGATGCCGTGGCGGATCTCTTCATCTTCCAGCACATTGACGGTCGCGGGTTTATTCACGCCGCAGGCTTTCAAAACTTGAATAGCCCTGCCAGAAAAGCCGCACATTGGAAATTGGGCGGTGCCTTTCATGAAAAGAACCACGTCGCTGGATTTAACGATGTCATCAATGCGTTGCTGGGTGTCGCTCATGGGAATACTCCGTTGGTGTGGTCCTGGCGCGCTGGCCGGACGTTAAAAATCGTGTTCGCAGATTATCGGGCGCTTTTAATCCCGCTGCGCAGGTCTGGTTTCAGGCCGCCAATAGCCACCCGAGCAACGCTGGATACCGGCCAAGTCGTCACGGCTGGTGACGTTCTCAAAGCCTTGGTCTTGCAGCAACTGGCGAACGGCCCCCGCTTGGTCGTAACCGTGCTCCAACAGCAACCAGCCGCCCATCTGCAAATGCGCCGGCGCAGCGGCAATGATTTTGCGCAAATCGCTCAGCCCATCGTCGCCTGCCGTCAGCGCCTGAATCGGCTCGTGAACCAACGCGGTCAAATGCGGGTCGCCTTCGCGGACATACGGCGGGTTGCTGACGATCACATCAAACTGGCCGTCGACTTGCTCAAACCAGCGACTGATCTCAATTGACACCGCCAAACCCAGTGCCGCCGCATTGTTGCGGGCGATCGCCACGGCGTCAGCGCTGGCGTCGATGGCGCTGACAACGGCTGCCGGGCGTGCGTGTTTGAGTGCCAAGGCGATGGCACCGCTGCCAGTTCCGAGGTCAAGGACTTTCACCGTGCCCGCAGGCATGATGTCCAGCGCCCAGCTGACCAGAGTTTCAGTGTCGGGCCGAGGGATCAAGACGCGCGCATCGATGGCCAGCAGGAGGCCAAAAAATTCTTGTTGACCGACGATGTAGGCCAGCGGTTCGCCGCTCACCCGGCGTTGGCTGAGCACGTTAAAGCGTTCGCTTACCTCGGGCGGCAGCGGGTCGCAGTCATGGGCAATCAGCCAAGCCCGCTCGCCATGCGGCTTGCCCAGCACATGCAACAACAACCATTGCGCCTCGAGCCGCTCCAGTCCTAAGCTGCAGGCGGCAGCGATGGCCTGCGCGCAAGTCAAGGCTTCAGGCATTGCGATTTTCCAGCTCGGCCAGCAGCTCGGCTCCACGCTCGACTTGCAGGGCGGTCACCACATCTTCGAGATCGCCCTCCATGATGTAGTTGAGTTTGTAGAGCGTCAGGTTGATGCGGTGGTCGGTGAGCCGGCCCTGCGGAAAGTTGTAGGTGCGGATGCGGTCGCTGCGGTCGCCGCTGCCGATCAAGCCCTTGCGCGTTGCGGCGTCTTTGGCGGCACGTTCAGAACGGTCTTTTTCATGGATGCGGGCCGTCAGCACTTTCAACGCTTGTGCTTTGTTGCTGTGCTGACTGCGACCTTCTTGACACTCGGCGACGATGCCGGTGGGCAAGTGAGTGATGCGCACGGCCGAATCGGTCTTGTTGATGTGCTGGCCACCAGCGCCACTGGCGCGGTAGGTGTCAATGCGCAAATCGGCCGGGTTGATCTGGATCAGCACCGCCTCGTCGGGCTCAGCCAGCACGGCAACCGTGCATGCGCTGGTGTGGATGCGGCCCTGGGTTTCGGTGGCCGGCACGCGTTGCACCCGGTGGCCGCCTGACTCAAAGCGCAGCTTGCCGTAGACGCCCATGCCGAGACTGTCGGGCTGGCCTTCCATGCGGACCACCACTTCCTTGTAGCCGCCCAGCTCTGAAGGCGACTCGCTGATGATCTCGCAGCGCCAACCGCAGCGCTCCGCATAACGCGTGTACATGCGGAACAAGTCGGCTGCAAACAGGGCTGACTCATCGCCGCCAGCGCCCGCGCGAATCTCAAGAAATGCCGGCCGTGAGTCGTCCGGATCTTTCGGAATCAGCATTAGCTGCAGGGCTTCATCGAGGCGCGTGATGTCGGCCTTGGCTTCGTCGATTTCGTCTTCTGCCATGGCCGTCATGTCGGGGTCTGCCGCAGCTTCTGCGAGCATGGCTTGGGCGCCTGCCAGATCGGTCTCGCGGCGTGTCAACTTGTTATATTGCGCGGTGATCAGGCTGGCTTCGGCGTGTTCACGGGTCAGGTTGCGAAAGCGCTCCATGTCGCTGACCACATCGCTGGCTGAGAGCAGGGCGTCAAGCTCGTGCAGGCGAAGAATCTGGCGTTCCAGGGTTTGGCGAAGAAATGGTTTCATCGGAGCATTCAGGGCTGCCGCTCAGGGGCGGCGGAGAAAAACAGGGGCGATCCATCACTGGGCAGCCGACTGCAAAGTCGACGCGATATTTAGCGTGAAGATCGCCGCTAAAGGCTGCCGTGTTTGGACTGATGGCCGCGTAAGAAGAGCCTAGACACCGTTTGTGCCGTGCTGTCCCGATTATCTGCATCGCTGGCGTGCAACTCTGCCATGGCGCCATGCAGCATTTTTTGCGTCAGTCCGCGAGAAAGCGCTTCGAGCACGGCTTCCACTGGCTCGCCTTTGGCTAGCAATTTCTTGGCGCGGTTGATTTCCAGTGCGCGCCACTCGTCGGCTTGGGCATTCAGTTGTTGGATCAGCGGGACGGTGCCGCGCTGGTTCAGCCAGTGCATGAAGTTTTGTACGCCGGCGTCAATGATCACTTCGGCTTGCGCCACCGCGGCTTGCCGGTTGTCTTTGCCGGTCTGCACAACTTTAGCCAAATCATCGACGGTGTAGAGGTAAATGTCTTCGAGGGCCTGTACTTCGGGTTCGATGTCGCGGGGGACTGCCAAGTCGACCATGAACATGGGCTTGCGTTTGCGCAGTTTGAGCGCACGCTCTACCGCGCCCAAGCCAATGATGGGCAAAGTACTGGCGGTGCAGCTGATCACGGCGTCAAACTCATGCAGGCGCAGCGGCAGATCAGCCAGACGCATCACTTCTGCACCAAAGCGACCCGCCAGTTTTTCGCCGCGCTCCAGCGTACGGTTAGCAATCGCCATTGATTTCGGGTTCTTGGCGGCGAAATGCGTCGCTGCCAGTTCAATCATTTCGCCGGCGCCGACAAACAACACCTTGATGTCGCCTAGATCTTCAAACAGCTGGCCGGCCAAGCGCACCGAGGCGGCCGCCATGCTGATGCTGTGTTCGCCGATTTCGGTGTTGCTGCGGACTTCTTTGGCCACTGCAAACGAGCGTTGAAACAGTTGGTGCAGCGTGGTGCCCATGGCGCCGGCATCTTCGGCGGCGCGCACCGCGTCTTTCATTTGGCCTAGGATTTGCGGCTCACCAAGCACCATGGAGTCGAGCCCGCTGGCCACGCGAAAGGCGTGGCGTGCGGCATCGCCGTTGTGCAGGGTGTAACTGTGCGATCGCAGCAACTCGGGGGAGACGCCGCCGTTGTGCGCCAACCATTCGATCGTGCTGTCGAGGTCGACGTGCTCGCCCGCGCAGTAAATTTCGGTGCGGTTGCAGGTTGACAGCAACGTGGCTTCAGGCTGGCGCGACAGCGAGGCGCGCAAACCCTTCAAAGTAGGCTCAATTTGGTCAATAGCAAACGCAAATCGGCCTCTCAAATCGAGCGGTGCTGTGTGATGATTTAAGCCGAGGGCCCAGACTGACATGCGCCGATTATAAATTTTTGGCTGACCGGGGCAGGTGAGGTCCTTCAAAATGGCCTTTTCTGAGTGCCAGAGCGCTTAAACTGCATCGCAACTTTCCATCGCCGCTCATGACTTTTTATCTTCTGGCTAATCATCTGCTGAACTTCGCGGCACCCGCCGCTTTTCTGGCTTTGCTGATGGTCGGTCTGTCCGGGCTGCTGCCTTTTTCCAAATCTAACGCTTTCAAGTCAAAAGCCATCGGAAAAGCCGCCCGTTGGAGTCGGCCCGGTTGGCGCTGGCAGTTGGCGCTGGTGTTCGCCGTCAACTTGCTGGTCACCGTTGGTGGCTTGGTGTTCTTTGGCCATGACGGCAGGTTGCTGACTTACGCTTTCATGGCGCTTGCGTCGGCTTTGGTGCAGTGGCTGCTGCAGCGCGGCTGGACAGTTTGAGGCACTCTATTTTCCTATGTCAGCTGGCTGGCGAGAACAGATCCACACGGTCGGTGATGATCCCATCCGTGCCCAGCGCCCACAGTCGATCAACTGACGATGCTTCATTGACCGTGTAGCTGAGGACCTTTAATCCCGCGTTATGGGCGAGTTGCACGCTGACCGCGTCCCATTGCACGTGCTTGCAGACCACAGCGACACAACCGAGCCCCAGGGCAGTTTCCAACCAGCAGCTCTGCAAAGCGTCCAACAACAAGGCGCGCGGTAAACGCGCTTGCGCAGCGCGGGCGGCTTCGAGTGCTTCTGGTTGAAAGGAAGTCAGCAGCGGCGGTATCGGCATGGTGCCAGCCGTTGCTTCAACCCATAGCTGGGCCGCCACATTCGCCACCACGGTGCCAGTTAACGCTTCACTGCCGGGTGTGGGTTTGATCTCGATGTTCAGGCCTAAAGCGTTGTCAAAGCAAAAATGCGCCACCGCCTCCAATCTGGCCAGCGGCTCACCCGCATAAGTTGGCGAATGCCAGCTGCCGGCATCTAAGCGTGACAGCGCATCCCAACTCAATTCAGCCGCCAGCCCTTGCCCGTTGGTGGTGCGATCCAAAGTCGCGTCGTGCAGTAAAAACGGCAAGCCGTCAGCACTCAGCTTGACGTCGCACTCGAACATGCGGTAGCCATGGGCTGCGCCCAAGCGAAATGCCGCCAGCGTATTTTCTGGGGCCAGTTGGCCTGCACCACGATGCGCTATCCAGCGCGGATAAGGCCAAGAAAAGTTCATGGGGTTTTGTTGCTCACCATTGGGGGAAAACAAAAATACAGTTTAGGCGTGTTTTTACTGCGTCCGGAGTGCTGGGATTCCCCAAATTTCAACAACCGGTTCTTTCGTGAGGTTTGTCCACACTGGTGGTGTGGCGGTTTTTGTGCTGCGGTAACATCGCGCTTCGGGTGGGCTGTCCCCCCTTGGCTGCTAACTTTCGCACGATGAACGCTCTTACTACTCTTGATGAATTTCACGCCATCACCGGCGATGCTGGTGATTTAACGTCGGGCCTTGCTGCTGAGCAAGCCCGCATTCGTGAAATTCCGTACAACTACACCTCATTTTCCGATCGTGAAGTCGTGATTCGCCTGCTAGGTGATCGCGCTTGGGATTTGCTGAATAAGCTGCGCGACGAACGCCGTACCGGTCGCTCTGCCCGCATGCTTTACGAAGTGCTGGGCGATGTCTGGGTGGTGCAGCGCAACCCCTATTTGCAGGACGACCTGCTGGACAACCCAAAGCGCCGCAAGTTGCTGGTCGAGGCATTGCAGCACCGGCTTGGTGAAGTGGAAAAGCGCCGCACGCCGGATACGGATGCCGAGCGCGACGCCATCGTCGGCGAGTTGCTGGGCTTGGCGCGGGCCGCTGTAGAGCGGTTTTCAGTCTCGTTCAAGCACATGGCTGACCTGCGCCGCCAGACAGAGCGCAAACTGGGCAAGTGCACGCAAAAAGACAACATCAAGTTCGACGGTTTGTCCCGTGTGTCACATGTGACAGACGCCACCGATTGGCGCGTCGAGTACCCCTTTGTGGTGCTGATGCCCGACACCGAAGTCGAAATGGCCGGCATGGTCAAGGGTTGCATTGAGCTCGGTTTGACGATTGTTCCGCGTGGCGGCGGCACAGGCTATACCGGTGGCGCAATTCCGCTGACCTGGAAATCGGCCGTCATCAACACCGAAAAACTCGAAGCCATGACCGAGGTGCAAAAAGTCATGCTGCCCGGCTTGGCTGAACCCGTGCCCACCATTTGGACTGAAGCCGGTGTGGTGACTCAGCGCGTCGCCGACATGGCCGAGAAGGCTGGTTTTGTTTTTGCGGTAGACCCGACGTCTGCTGAAGCCTCCTGCATTGGCGGAAATATCGCCATGAACGCGGGCGGCAAAAAAGCCGTGTTGTGGGGTACTGCCCTCGACAATTTAGCCTCTTGGCGCATGGTCACGCCCGACGCCGAGTGGTTAGAGGTGACTCGGTTAAATCACAACTTGGGCAAGATTCATGACGCCGAGGTGGCGAGCTTTGAGCTCAACTATTTCAAAGCCGATGGCAAGACGCCTATCCGCACGGAACGCCTAGACATTCCGGGCAAGAGTTTTCGCAAGGAAGGCCTCGGCAAAGACGTCACCGACAAATTTTTGAGCGGTCTGCCGGGCATTCAAAAAGAAGGCTGCGACGGCCTCATCACCAGCGCGCGCTGGATTGTGCACCGCATGCCGGTGCACACGCGGACCGTGTGTCTAGAGTTTTTTGGCAATGCCAAGGACGCCGTGCCGAGCATCGTCGAGATCAAAGATTTCATGTTCGCCGAGCAAAAGCGCGGCGGTGCGATTCTGGCCGGCTTCGAGCACTTGGACGACCGCTACCTGAAGGCGGTGGGTTACGCCACCAAGTCCAAGCGCGGCGGCTTGCCCAAGATGGTGCTGTTCGGTGACATCGCCGGTGACGACGCTGATGCGGTGGCGCGCGCTACATCCGAAGTGGTGCGCTTGGCCAACTCGCGTGAAGGCGAGGGCTTCATCGCCGTCAGCCCTGACGCACGTAAAAAATTCTGGCTTGACCGCAAGCGCACGGCGGCTATTTCGCGCCACACCAATGCCTTCAAGATCAATGAAGACGTGGTCATCCCGCTGCCGCGCATGGCCGAGTACACCGATGGTATTGAGCGCATCAACATCGAACTGAGCTTGGCTAACAAGCTCAAGCTGTGCAACGAACTCGAAGCCTTTTTCGCCAAAGGCCAGCTGCCGTTGGGCAAGTCTGACGACGCCAACGACATCCCTTCGGCTGAACTGCTTGAAGACCGGGTGGTGCAGGCGCTGGCGCTGGTGCGCGAAGTCCGCACACTCTGGCGCGGTTGGCTGGATGGCGTGGAAACCTTGTTCCCAGAGCTGCAAAACCATGCTTTGCGCGCCAGCTGGAAAACCCAGCTCCGTGCGCCGCTGCAAGCCATCTTCAACGGTGCTGCGTTCCAGCCGATTTTGGCTGAGTGCACGGCTGTGCATAAGCGTGTGCTGAAGGGCCGCGTCTGGGTTGCTTTGCACATGCACGCGGGTGACGGCAATGTCCACACCAACTTGCCTGTTAACAGCGACGACTACGACATGCTGCAAACCGCCCACGCGGCGGTGGCCCGCATCATGGTGTTGGCCCGCTCACTGGACGGCGTGATTTCTGGCGAGCACGGCATTGGCATCACCAAGCTTGATTTCTTGACCGAAGCCGAGTTGCAGCCGTTCACTGACTACAAAAAACGGGTTGACCCGGAAGGCCGTTTCAACAAGGGCAAGTTGCTGCGCGACGCCGCTTTCCCGGCCGATCTGACCAACGCCTACACGCCGAGTTTTGGCCTGATGGGACACGAGTCGCTGATCATGCAACAGTCAGACATCGGCGCCATTGCCGGCAGCATCAAAGACTGCCTGCGCTGCGGAAAATGTAAGCCAGTGTGTGCCACGCACGTGCCGCGCGCCAACCTGTTGTACAGCCCACGCAACAAAATTTTGGCAACCTCGCTGCTGATCGAAGCCTTCTTGTACGAAGAGCAAACAAGGCGCGGCATCTCGATCAAGCACTGGGAAGAATTCGAAGACGTGGCGGATCACTGCACGGTTTGCCACAAGTGCCTGACGCCTTGCCCGGTCAATATTGACTTCGGCGAGGTTTCGATGAATATGCGCAACTTATTGCGCAAGATGGGTCAAAAGTCGTTTCGGCCTGGCAATGCGGCGGCGATGTTCTTTTTGAACGCCACCAACCCGCAGACCATTAAGTTCATGCGCAGTGCCATGGTCGATGTTGGCTTCAAAGTGCAGCGCGTGGCCAATGACTTGATGCGCTCTTTGACGCGCAAACAGACTGCCAAGCCGCCTTCTAGCGTTGGTAAGTCACCGGTCAAAGAGCAGGTGATTCACTTCATTAACAAGAAGATGCCGGGCGGTCTGCCGAAGAAAACGGCGCGGGCGCTGCTCGACATCGAGGACAAGGACTACGTCCCGATCATCCGCAACCCTCTGAACACGACGGCCGAAACCGAAGCCGTGTTTTATTTTCCAGGCTGTGGTTCTGAGCGCCTGTTCTCGCAGGTCGGGCTGGCCACGCAGGCCATGCTCTGGCATGCCGGTGTGCAAACTGTCTTGCCGCCGGGTTATCTGTGTTGCGGTTACCCGCAGCGCGGCAGCGGTCAGTTCGACAAGGCCGACAAAATCATCACCGACAACCGCGTGCTGTTTCACCGCATGGCCAACACACTCAACTACCTTGAAATCAAGACCGTGGTGGTGAGTTGCGGAACCTGCTACGACCAGTTGCAGGGTTACGAGTTCGAGAAGATTTTTCCTGGCTGCCGGATCATCGACATCCACGAATACCTGCTTGAGAAAAAGATCACGCTGCGAAATGATGAGCCCGGTCAAGGTTATCTGTACCACGACCCGTGCCACAGCCCGATGAAATTGCAAGAGCCGATGAAGACGGTAAAAGCCTTGCTGGGCGACAACGTGCTGAAAAACGAGCGTTGCTGCGGTGAGTCCGGCACGTTGGGCGTGACCCGGCCTGACATCTCGACGCAGATTCGCTTCCGCAAGGAAGAGGAGTTGCAAAAGGGTGAAGCCGCATTACGCGCCACCGGAGCGGTGGCGGCCAAAGGCCCAGTGAAGATTCTCACAAGCTGCCCGAGTTGCTTGCAAGGCTTGTCGCGTTTTGGTGACGACCTGAACAACGGCCTGCTCGAAGCGGACTACATCGTGGTCGAAATGGCCAACCAGATTTTGGGCAAAGACTGGTTGCCGAACTATGTTGAGGTCGCCAATCGCGGCGGTATCGAGCGCGTGTTGGTGTGACCTTCACGCGCCGCTTTTTGCTACAACTGTGCATCAACTTTAATCACCGAAAGAACGTTCATGGCAGGTCTTCAAACGGGTGCGCCGACACCCACGGCCATCACGGTGCACAGCCAGTCTCGGCAATTGCAGGTGGCGTTTTCCGACGGTTCGGACTTCCAGATCCCGTTTGAGTTGATGCGCGTCTATTCGCCGTCAGCCGAAGTGCAAGGGCACGGGCCCGGCCAAGAAGTCCTGCAAACCGGTAAGCGCGAAGTCACCTTGGTCGAGCTTGAGCCGATTGGCAATTACGCCGTCAAGCCAGTCTTCTCAGACGGCCATGACACCGGCCTTTTTTCGTGGGACTACCTTTATTTTTTGGGTTCCGAGCAAAACCGTTTGTGGAGCGACTACCTAGCGCGGTTGCAAGCGGCCGGTGCTGAGCGCGATGCACCCATGACAAGTGCCGGCGGTTCTGCCTGCGCCAGCCACTGAGATCATTCATGAGCAATACACATTTTGGTTTTGAATCGGTCGACGAGCAAGACAAGGCGCTTCGCGTGCGCGGCGTTTTCGATTCGGTCGCGCCCAAATATGACGTCATGAACGACCTGATGTCGATGGGCTTACACCGTGTCTGGAAGGCCTACACCGTCAAGGTGGCGAACGTCCGCGATGGTCAATCTGTCCTTGACATCGCTGGCGGCACAGGTGATCTCGCCTTAGCGTTTGCGCCTCAGGTCGGACTGACGGGCCGCGTGGTTCACACCGACATCAACCAAGCCATGCTGAGCGAAGGAAGGAACCGTCTGCTGGACGCTGGCGTGGCCTTGCCGACGCTGGTGTGCGATGCCGAGAAACTGCCTTTTCCGGACGCCAGCTTTGACGTCGTGACGGTGGCTTTTGGTCTGCGCAATATGACGCACAAAGACGTTGCCCTAAAGGAAATGATGCGAGTCCTCAAGCCCATGGGTAAATTGCTCGTGCTGGAGTTCTCCAAAGTCGCCAAGCCGCTTGAAAAAATCTACGACTGGTATTCGTTCAAGGTGTTGCCACGTCTGGGCAAGTTGGTCGCTAATGACGATTCAAGCTACCGCTACTTGGCTGAATCGATTCGCATGCACCCTGACCAAGACGCGCTGAAGGCTTTGATGCACCAGAGCGGTTTTGGCCATGTCGACTATCACAACCTCACCGGTGGCATGGTTGCCCTGCATGTTGGCATCAAATGTTAATTTAATCTGGGTCTAATCTGATCTTGATTCTGGGGTCTGTGATTCCCAGTTGAGTGCTTCAAACAACAAAAGAGGGGACGTTATGAAAATTTGGTCAGCAGTTTTGGCGGTCGCATTGACTGCTACTTTGGCATTGAGCAGCGTCGATGCTGACGCCAAGCGGCTAGGCGGCGGCAAGTCATTTGGCAAACAGTCGTCTAACGTTACGCAGCGTGAAGCCTCGCCTCCTGCTGGTGGTTCTGCCGCGCAAACCACTAGGCCTGCTGCGCCCGCAGCGGCTGCTGCAGCGCCGAAGAAGCCTTGGGGCGCCATGCTCGGCGGTCTGGCTGCTGGACTTGGCTTGGCTTGGCTGGCCTCATCGTTGGGCTTAGGCGCTGGTTTGGCGCAGTTCATGACTTTTGCCTTGCTAGCGCTGGCGGTCATGCTGGTGATCGGCTTTGTCATGCGCAAACTCAAGGCCAATGGAGAAGGCAATGGTCAGTCGACTTCACCTTTTGCTTTTCAGGGCGCTGGTGCCACGCCAGCGCGTGACTACAGTCCGGCGAATGTCGGTAACGACGCCTCTGCTCGGCCTTGGGAGCGGTCTGGTGCTGCGTTTGAGTCGACCACACCGGCTTCAGCAGGCGGCTCGATGATTGGCTCAGGGCTCATGGGCTCACAATCTTGGGGTGTGCCAGCGGGCTTTGATGCTGATGGCTTCTTGACGGCTTGTAAGACCAATTTCGTGACTTTGCAAGACGCTTGGGACCGCTCCGACATCAGCTCCCTGCGGGCCATGATGACGGACGACATGCTGGAGCAGATCAAGAGCCAATTGGCCGAGCGCGAGTCGCACACCGGCGGTGTTTTCAACAAGACCGACGTGCTGCGTCTGGATGCGCAATTGCTCGGTATCGAGGAGTTGGACGACGTCTACATGGCCAGCGTTGAATTCTCAGGAATGATCCGCGAAGACGCTTCAGTCGGCCCGAGTCCGTTCCGCGAAGTCTGGAACATGACCAAGCGGCGCAATGGTGCAGGCGGCTGGTTGGTTGCGGGAGTTCAAGCCTTGCAATGATCTGAGCGGTCATTTATCCGTCAAAATCGGGGACGTATGAATACATCGTCCCCTTTTTCTTTTTTCGAATCTATCGCTAAACACCTGCAACCGCCCACTTGGCTGGTTGCCGAGGGTCAGCAGCGCTTGGTGTTGTTTCTCAATCATGTCCTGATGCAGGAAAAAGAGGCGCAAACGCGCCTCGCCCGCAAAAAGGGCAGTGTGATTCATTTGCGTTGGGGCACATTTGCGCTGGACCTGTTGATCACCCCGGCGGGTCTGACAGACCGCGCACCGAGTGCGTTGCCGGCCGACCTGACGTTGTCGGTGGCCATGGAAGCGCCTTGGGTCGTCGCGCAGTCGGTGCTGGAAGGCAAGGCGCCGCCCGTCAAGATTGAAGGCGATGTTCAACTGGCGGCCGAATTGGGTTGGTTGGCAGACAACTTGCGCTGGGATGTCGAAGAAGACCTGTCGCGCATCTTGGGAGATGTGCCTGCTCATGCGATCGCCGGGGCTGGCCAGCGGCTACTGGGTGCACTTCGTGACTTCGTGGCGCGCGCGCCACGGCCGCCTTTTACGCCAGGCAGCGAGACAACACCAGCCACGACACGGACAAATAAGGCGGGCACATGAGCCGGCTTTTTCGCGGTATTTTCATCGTCTGGACCGTGCTTCGCTTCGGCCTGGATGAACTGGTCCTGTCGAGTTTTGAAAAGCCTTGGATCCGTCTGCTGACCCGCATCGTCTCGGTCGGACGCAACCTGAAGGCCCCGCGTGGGGAGCGTTTGCGACTGGCCTTAGAGCGGCTGGGCCCGATCTTCGTGAAGTTCGGACAAGTCATGTCGACCCGCCGCGATCTGCTGCCAACCGACATTGCCGACGAATTAGCGCGTTTGCAAGACCGTGTTCCGCCTTTTGAGTCTGCTGTGGCGGTAGCCATCATCGAGAGCGCCTTTGGTCGTCCCATCGATAAAATTTTTGCCACCTTCGAGCGCACGCCGGTGGCCAGCGCGTCGATCGCCCAAGTCCACTTTGCGACCTTGCCCGATGGGCGTGAAGTCGCGGTGAAGGTTTTGCGGCCGAACATGTTGCCGGCGATTGAAAAAGACTTGGCGCTGATGCGCATGATGGCTGGCTGGGTTGAAAGCCTGTCTGCCGATGGCAAACGCCTGAAGCCGCGAGAAGTGGTGGCCGAATTCGACACCCATTTGCATGACGAACTGGACCTGCTGCGGGAAGCCGCTAACGCCGCCCAATTGCGCCGCAACATGCAGGGCTTGAATCTGGTGATGATTCCGGAGATGGTCTGGGACTTTTGCATGCCCAATGTGATGGTCATGCAGCGCATGAAAGGTGTGCCGATCAGTCAAGTCCAGCGTCTGCGCGATGCGGGTGTGGACATTCCAAAGCTGGCCCGTGATGGCGTCACGATCTTCTTCACACAGGTCTTTCGTGATGGTTTTTTCCATGCCGACATGCACCCGGGCAATATCCAAGTGAGCCTAGATCCGGCCACCTTCGGTCGCTATATTTCGCTTGACTTCGGCATCGTCGGAACGCTCACCGAGGTCGACAAAGAATACTTGGCACAAAACTTCACGGCGTTTTTCCAGCGCGACTACAAACGCGTGGCCGAACTGCACATTGAGTCGGGTTGGGTGCCTGCGCGCACCCGCGTTGACCAGCTCGAGTCTGCCATCCGTTCTTGCTGTGAACCGTATTTTGACCGTCCGCTGAAGGAAATTTCGCTCGGGATGGTGCTGATGCGTTTGTTCCAAACCTCGCGACGCTTTCAGGTTGAGATCCAGCCGCAGCTGGTGTTGCTGCAAAAAACGCTGCTTAACATTGAGGGCTTGGGCCGCGAACTTGATCCAGAGCTTGATTTATGGAGCACGGCGAAGCCATTTCTTGAAAAATGGATGATGGAGCAGGTCGGCCCAGAAAAGTTGCTGGCTGAACTGAAAGCAGAAGCGCCGACCTACGCCAAGCTGTTGCCTTCGTTACCACGGCTGTTTCACCAGTTTCTCAAGTCGCAGTCGTCGGGTAATCAACGTGAGCTGATAGAACTGCTCGCTGAGCAAAAACGCACCAACAAGCTCTTGCAGGGACTGGTTTACGGCGGATTAGGCTTCGCTCTGGGCCTGTTGGCCATGCAGGTGATCCTACGCGTTCGGCTTTTTTGAGATGCTGAGCGCCAAAGTGCAGCGCCTATAATTGAGGGTTTGCATCCTGATACCCTTCGCAGGCTGCGTCACTCACCTGAAAATCATCTAGAGCTATGCCAATCTACGCTTATAAATGCGAGTCCTGCGGGCATGCCAAGGACGTTTTACAAAAACTCTCTGACCCGCTACTGACTGTTTGCCCACAGTGTGGCGCGCCGTCATTTAAGAAACAGCTCACCGCGGCCGGCTTTCAGCTCAAGGGCTCGGGCTGGTATGTCACGGACTTCCGTGGCGGCGATTCGGGCGCACCTCAGGCCAAGGACGGTGTGGCACCGGCTGCTTCAACCTCTGATGCTCCTGCCGCCGTCCCAGCACCTGCGCCGAAAGCCGACAGCGCTGCTGCCGCGCCTGCGCCTAGCGCTCCGGCTGCCCCTGCACCCTCATCCGGTAAAGCCGACTGATGGCTGCCGTGCGCCGCTGGCTGCTGGCTGGTTTGTTGGTGCTGGTTCCGCTGGCGATTACTTTCTGGGTGTTGGATTGGATTGTTGGCACGCTTGACCAGACCCTTCAAATATTGCCCCAGTCTTGGCGTCCCGACCATTTACTCGGCTTTCATATCCCCGGTTTTGGTGTTTTGCTGGCGCTGGCGATTGTGTTGATCATTGGCGCAGTGGCCAGTAATTTTTTCGGTCGCAAATTGGTCGGCTGGTGGGACTCGCTGCTGGGTCGTATTCCTATCGTCCGGTCGATTTATTCAAGCGTGAAGCAGGTGTCTGACACCTTGTTTTCAGAAAATGGCAATGCTTTTCGCAAGGCCTTGCTGATTCAGTGGCCGCGCGAAGGCGTCTGGACCATCGGTTTTCAGACGGGCACGCCCGGCGGTGATGTCGTCAATCACCTTGAGGGCGAGTACCTCAGCGTTTATGTGCCGACCACGCCGAATCCGACCGGCGGCTACTTTGTAATGTTGAAAAAGACAGACTGCATAGAACTCAAGATGAGTGTCGATGAGGCGCTGACCTATGTGATCTCCATGGGCGTTGTGTCCCCCGGCAGTCCTGCGAGCCACAAACCAATTTAGCCCATTTAGTTTTGACGCATCAGCTGCTATTGAGCCCGCGCACTTTCCCTTTTCGAGCAATTCGTTAACCGTTAACCGTAAAGCAATCCCAGTATGTCTATCGCCTCCAAAATGCGCTCCCACTATTGCGGTCTGGTGACCGAAGCCCTGATGGGCGAAACCGTTAGCCTGTGCGGTTGGGTCAATCGCCGGCGCGACCACGGTGGCGTGATCTTCATCGACCTGCGTGACCGCGAGGGTTATGTGCAAGTGGTGTGCGATCCAGACCGCGTTGACATGTTCAAGACAGCTGAAGGCGTGCGAAACGAGTTCTGCGTGCAGATCAAAGGTCTGGTCCGTGCGCGCCCTGATGGCACCGTCAACGACAGCCTGAAAAGCGGCAAGATTGAAATTCTGTGCCATGAGCTGACGGTGCTGAATGCCAGCGTCACACCACCGTTCCAGTTGGATGACGACAACCTGTCGGAAACCACGCGTTTGACGCACCGGGTACTGGACCTGCGCCGCCCTTACATGCAGAACAACCTGATGCTGCGTTACCGCGTGGCGATGGAGACCCGCAAGTTCCTCGATGCCAATGGCTTCATCGACATTGAAACGCCGATGCTGACGAAAAGCACACCCGAAGGCGCGCGCGATTACTTGGTGCCGAGCCGCGTCAATGAAGGTCATTTTTTCGCCTTGCCGCAAAGCCCTCAGTTGTTCAAACAGCTGCTAATGGTGGCCGGTTTTGACCGTTACTACCAGATCACCAAATGCTTCCGCGATGAAGACTTGCGCGCTGACCGTCAGCCTGAATTCACGCAGATCGATATCGAAACCTCGTTCATGGGCGAGCAAGACATTCGCGACATGTTCCAAGGCATGATCAGCAACATTTTCAAGACCGTGCTGGCCACCGATTTGGGTGAATTTCCGGTCATGGCCTACGCCGATGCGATGCACCGTTTCGGCTCTGACAAGCCCGACTTGCGCATCAGCCTTGAGTTCACCGAACTCACCGACGTCATGGCCGATGTCGATTTCAAAGTGTTCAGCACACCGGCCACCACGCCGGGCGGCCGTGTCGTCGCACTGCGCGTGCCGGGCGGTTCCGAGATGAGCCGCAGTGAGATCGACGGTTACACCGAATTCGTCAAAATCTACGGCGCCAAGGGTCTGGCATGGGTCAAGGTCAACGACGTGAGCAAGGGCCGCGAGGGTTTGCAAAGCCCGATCGTCAAGAACCTGCACGACGCTGCGCTGGCCGAGATTTTGAAGCGCTGCGGTGCACAAAACGGCGACATTATTTTCTTCGGTGCCGACAAGGCCAAGGTGGTCAACGACAGCATCGGCGCCTTGCGTCTCAAAGTGGGCCTGAGCCCCTTAGGTAAAAAAGTCGGCGTCTTCACAGCTGGCTGGAAGCCGCTTTGGGTGGTTGACTTTCCGATGTTTGAGCATGACGAAGCCAACAACCGCTGGAGCGCGGTGCACCATCCGTTCACGGCACCCAAAGACGGCCATGAAGACTGGATGGACACGGACCCAGGTCGCTGCATCGCCAAAGCCTACGACATGGTGCTAAACGGCTGGGAACTCGGTGGTGGCTCTGTGCGGATTCACCGTGCGGACGTGCAAAGCAAGGTCTTCGATGCCCTGAAAATCGGCCCGGAAGAAGCCCAAGAAAAGTTTGGCTTCCTGCTGGACGCGCTGCAATACGGCGCACCACCGCACGGTGGTTTGGCCTTCGGCCTAGACCGCATCGTCACCATGATGACGGGCGCAGAGTCCATTCGCGACGTGATCGCCTTCCCGAAAACCCAACGCGCACAGTGCTTGCTCACGCACGCACCGAGCGCAGTGGACGAAAAGCAATTACGCGAGCTGCACATCCGCTTGCGCAATCCGCTGCCAGCCTAAACCCCGCATCCAGCTTGCTGCGCCAACACCTGCGCGGATGCAGCAGCCAGAGCGCCTGAATGACGACGTTTAAACTGCCGCTCTCCGTGCTGGTGGTGATTCACACCCCAGCGTTGGAGGTCCTGCTGATCCGTCGCGCCGACCACGCTGAATTTTGGCAAAGCGTCACCGGCTCGGTCGATGAGACCGATACTGATCTGCGCCATACTGCCGCGCGAGAGGTGCAGGAAGAAACGGGTCTGGCTGTCGAGCCCTCCGTTCTGCTGGACTGGGGCATCACCAATGTGTACGAGATTTACCCAGCTTGGCGCCACCGCTATGCGCCTGGCGTGACGCGCAATACCGAGCATCTTTTCAGTCTGTGCCTGCCGCAACCTGTCCCTGTGCGCTTGAGTCCGCTCGAGCACACGGCTTGGCAGTGGTTGGATTGGCGCGCCGCCGCCGACAGCTGCTACTCACCATCGAATGCAGAGGCAATTTTGCAGCTGCCGATGCGCTATCAATCGCGCATCAACCGTGTTTGATTGGCACGCAGCGCTAGCAAGGTGCAGGTCACAGCAGACAGCAGGTAAACACTGACGGCAACCAAGCCAAAACGCGCTGACAGGCCGAGCGCAACCAGCGGTGCGAAAGCGGCGCCTACAAGCCATGCCAAATCGGTTGTGAGCGCAGCGCCGGTGTAGCGTAAGTGAGGCAGAAAATTAGCTGTCACGGCGCCAGCAGCTTGTCCATAAGACAAGCCCAGCAAGACAAAACCGATCAGTATGTAGGCGTCTTGCCCCAGCGTGCCGCCGCCCAGCAACACGGGTGCAAATAAGGCAAACACGCCGATCAGTGAAGCCAGCAAGCCCAGCGTACTGCGCCGTCCTATGCGGTCGGCCAACAGACCAGACACGGGCATGGCGGCAGCCGCCAGCAGTGCACCGACGATTTGGACGATGAGGAATTCACCAATCAATTGCTCCGAATACAACATGACCCAAGACAGCGGAAACACCGTGACAATGTGGAACAAGGCAAAACTGGCCAGCGCGGCGAAGGCGCCGATCAACAAGTTGTTGCCTTGGGTACCGAGCAGTTCGCGCAGGCTGCAGGGTTGTAGTTCTTTGGCATTCAACTCGCGCTCGTATTCATGCGTGACCACCAAGCGCAGGCGCGCAAACAAGGCCACCACATTGATCGCGAAGGCAGCAAAGAACGGGTAGCGCCAGCCCCAATCCAAAAACTCCTGGCTGCTCAACTGGCCCCAAAGATAAGCAAACAAACTGCAAGCGATCAAAAACCCCAGCGGTGCGCCCAGCTGGCCCAGCATGGCGTACCAGCCGCGCCGTTCTTCAGGTGCGTTCAACGCCAACAGCGAAGGCAATCCGTCCCAGGAGCCGCCAAGCGCCAGACCTTGGCCGATTCGACAGAGCGCCAGCAAGGCAATGGCGCCAACGCCCAACACTTGGTAGCTCGGCAACAAGGCCGTACCGGCGGTAGCGCAACCCAGCAACAGAAGCGCTAGGCTGAGCTTGGCGCTGCGGCCGTAACGGCGTTGCAGCCACATGCCGGCGACCGTGCCCAAAGGGCGCACAACAAAGGCCAAAGAAAACAAGACAAAAGCGTAGAGGGTGCCCTGCAGGCTGTTCACAAAAGGAAAGAACACCGCGGGAAAGACCAAAACCGAAGCAATACCAAAAACAAAAAAATCAAAATATTCAGATGCCCGGCCAATCACCACACCCACAGCGATGTCGCCTGGAGCGACGCTGTTGGCAGGCTGCGCAAGGCTGCCACGGCTGGGACGTTGCGGTGTACCGGTGCCGTTAATGCTGGTTGGGTAGATGTCCATGGTGGGTGCAGATCGGTTAGGCATGATGAAAATGAAGGGTTTGAAAGCGGTGCCTTGGACAATATGTCCAATCGTTGATTTGGATCAATGAAGCTACATTCAGGGTCATGACGCAATTAGCGTTTACCCTTTGTAGTTGGTTAACACGCATGTCACTCGCACCTGATAGTTTCCGAACCTTAAAACGCTTGGCCCTGCTGCTGGGCACTTTGCCCTTAGCAGCTTGCGGCACGATTGTGATGAAGCCTTTTGGCGACATCGCGCAGCAGCAGTCGCAGCTGATTGTCACCGCGGTCGTGCTGATGCTGCTGATTGTGGTGCCTGTCATTGCCCTGACACTGTTATTTGCCTGGCGCTACAGAAGCGCCAATAAGGCTGCTATCTATACGCCGGAGTGGGACCACTCGACCCGCCTGGAGTTGCTCATTTGGGGAGCGCCATTGTTGATCATCATTGCCTTAGGCGCGGTGACTTGGATCAGCACCCACAAGCTCGACCCCTACCGTCCATTGGAGCGGCTAGACGCGCAACGGCCACTCGTCGCTGGCGTTCAACCTTTTGTGGTCGAAGTCGTGGCGCTGGATTGGAAATGGTTGTTTCTCTACCCGGAGCTGGGCATTGCCACGGTCAATGAACTGGCGGCACCGGTAGACCGACCGATTGAATTCAAAATCACCGCATCAACCGTGATGAATTCTTTCTACATCCCGGCGCTGGCAGGACAGATTTATGCCATGCCCGGCATGCAAACCCAGTTGCATGCAGTGATCAATCATGCCGGTATTTATGACGGGTTTTCAGCCAATTACAGCGGCCGAGGCTTTTCACACATGCGCTTCAAGTTTCTGGGGCTCGCGCCAGCGGATTTCGAACGCTGGGTTCAAACCACGAAAAGCGCAGGCGGAGAACTAGCGCGCCGTGACTACCTGCAACTAGAGCAGCCCAGCGAGAGTGAACCCGTAAGGCACTACGCCAGCGTTGATACCAGTCTTTACCAAGCCATCTTGAACCGTTGCGTCGACAGCAGCAAGATGTGCATGGGCCAGATGATGGCAATTGATGCAGCTGGCGGTCTGGGCAAGGGCAGCATCGATGGTTTGTCCGCCAAGCCCTTGCGTGACAAGCAGCGCACCTATGTGGCCGCCTTGTGTACGCCTGACAACCTTAACGGTGACGGCCCAGCGGCCTTGCGCCTAAAGCCCTGACAGTTCGTCATCGGCCGATTCAAGAAAACAACCGAGATCTCACATGTTTCCCGTTCAAGATATTTTCCAGCTTGTGTTTGGTCGCCTTGGCCCGGATGCCATTCCTCATGAACCTATCGTCCTAGCTACTTTGGCCATGGTGGTGTTGGGTGGTTCTGCACTCTTTGCGGCACTGACTTACTTTCGTGTTTGGGGGATGCTGTGGCGCGACTGGGTCACCAGCATTGACCACAAAAAAATCGGCATCATGTACATCATCTTGGGGGTCGTGATGCTGCTGCGCGGCTTCGTTGACGCGCTCCTCATGCGCGCCCAACAGGCCATGTCCTTTGGTGAAAACAATGGTTTTTTACCGCCTCACCATTACGACCAAATTTTCACCGCGCACGGTGTGTTGATGATTTTCTTTGTGGCCATGCCGGTGGTCACCGGTTTCATGAATTACGTGGTGCCCTTGCAAATTGGCGCGCGTGACGTGTCGTTTCCGTTTTTGAACAACTTCAGTTTTTGGATGACCGCCAGCGGTGCCGTGCTCATGATGGTGTCGCTGTTTGTCGGTGAATTTTCAACCACGGGCTGGCTGGCTTATCCGCCGCTGTCTGGTATTTTGCAGAGCCCGGGCGTGGGCGTTGACTACTACATCTGGGCCCTCCAGATTGCGGGCGTGGGCACGTCGCTGTCGGGCATCAACTTGATCGCCACCATCATCAAAATGCGCGCGCCTGGCATGACCATGATGAAGATGCCCATCTTCACTTGGACGGCCCTGTGCACCAACGTCTTGATCGTCGCGGCTTTTCCGGTGCTGACGGCGGTGTTGGCTTTGCTGACACTGGACCGCACTGTGGGCACGAACTTCTTCACCAATGACCTCGGCGGCAACGCCATGATGTACGTCAACCTGATCTGGATTTGGGGTCATCCCGAGGTCTATATCTTGGTTTTGCCTTGCTTTGGTATCTTTTCAGAAGTGATTTCAACCTACAGCCACAAGCGCTTGTTTGGTTATGCCTCCATGGTTTACGCCACTGTCGTCATCACCGTGCTGTCTTACGTGGTCTGGTTGCACCACTTTTTCACCATGGGGTCGGGTGCCAGTGTGAATGCCTTTTTTGGCATCACCACCATGATCATTTCCATTCCGACGGGCGCGAAAATCTTCAACTGGTTGTTCACCATGTACCGCGGTCGCATTGTTTTTGATGTGCCGATGTTGTGGTCGATTGGCTTCATGGTCACCTTTGTGATCGGTGGCATGACCGGTGTGCTGCTGGCCGTGCCGGCAGCTGACTTTGTGTTGCACAACAGCTTGTTCCTGATTGCCCACTTCCATAACGTCATCATCGGCAGCGTTGTGTTCGGCATGTTTGCCGGTATCAATTACTGGTTTCCAAAAGCCTTCGGCTACAAGCTGGATGCGTTTTGGGGAAAATTCTCATTCTGGTTCTGGCTGGTCGGCTTTTATATGGCCTTCATGCCGCTGTATGTGTTGGGCTTGATGGGCGTGACCCGCCGAATGAGCCATTTCGATGATCCTTCGTTGCAGATTTGGTTTCAGATCGCCGCCTTCGGTGCCGTGCTGATCGCGATTGGGATAGCCTGTTTCTTGATCCAACTGGTGGTGAGCTATCGCAACCGCGAGCAACTGCGCGATGTCACCGGTGACCCATGGGATGGCCGGACGCTGGAATGGTCAACGTCTTCGCCGCCGCCGGAATACAACTTCGCCTTCACACCCGTTGTGCATGAACTCGACGCTTGGCACGACATGAAACAGCGTGGCCACCAGCGGCCGGTTGCAGGCTTCAAAGCGATTCACATGCCCAAGAACACGGCTGCCGGCTTTGTCATTTCGATGCTCTGTGCTGTCGTCGGGTTTTCTTTGACCTGGCATATGTGGCTGGTGGCTGGGCTGTTCTTCGCCCTGGTACTGGTGACGGTTGTGGTGCACACCTTCAACTACCAACGCGATTTTTATATTCCGGCAGAGCGCGTCGCAGGCATTGAAAACCAACGCACGCTCTCCCTTGCGGCTCAGGCCTGAACTCAACCCTTGAAGCGTCCCTAAAAATGCAGACTTCTACCACCTTGGCGACCGGACATTCGGTGCGCTTTTATGACGATGGTGAGCACCACCCCCAGCAAGGCACCTTGCTAGGATTTTGGATCTACCTGATGAGCGACTGCCTAATCTTCGCGGTGCTATTTGCTGTCTACGCCGTACTGGGCCGCGGTTATGCGGCCGGACCGTCAGGCGCTGACTTGTTCAACTTGCCACTGGTGGCCGCCAACACGGCCTTGTTGTTGTTCTCGTCCGTGACCTATGGTTTGGCCATGATCGGCATGCAGCACGGCCACAAAAAGGCCGTACTCGGCTGGCTGGCCGTCACTGCGTTATTAGGTTTGGGATTCCTGGGCTTGGAACTGTTTGAGTTTTCGCACTTGATCCACGAGGGTGCGGGCCCGCAGCGCAGTGCTTTTCTCTCATCCTTCTTCACCTTGGTCGGCACGCATGGCTTGCATGTCACCTTCGGCACGATCTGGCTGGTCACCTTGATGTTTCAAGTCAACCGCTTTGGATTGACTGTTGACAACAAGCGCCGCTTGATGTGCTTGTCAATGTTCTGGCACTTTCTGGATGTGATCTGGATTGGCGTTTTCACCTTTGTTTATTTGATGGGAGTGTTGCCATGAGCGAGCACCTGAATGCGTCTGATGACCACAGCCACGACGACAGCGGTTACCACGCCAGCGTCAAAGGTTATTTGACTGGTTTTTGCCTGTCGGTGGTGCTGACCGCCATTCCGTTCTGGCTGGTGATGGCCAAGGTCTTGCCGTCGTCTGGCATCACGGCATTGGTGATTCTCGGCTTATCCGCGGTGCAGATTGTGGTGCACATGATTTACTTCTTGCACATGAACACGCGGGTTGAAGGCGGCTGGTCGATGTTGGCACTGCTGTTCACCGGCGTGTTGGTGCTGATCATGTTGTCGGGTTCGATTTGGGTGATGTATCACCTGAACACCAACATGATGCCGGCACACGACATGACGGAAATGCGTAACATGCCCTGACTCATGAGCTACGACACCGACGGCCCCCCGCAAGCTGCCAAGCCCCTATTGGTGCTGGCATTGTTGTCCTTGGCCGCGGCACTGTTTATCTGTTTGATGGCGTTAGGGGCTTGGCAGGTGCAGCGGTTGCAGTGGAAGCTGGCACTGATAGAACGGGTTGAACAGCGGGTGCACGCCGCACCGGCTGCTGCTCCCGGTCCGGCTGAATGGTCGGCGATCAACCGCGAATCGACTGAGTACAGCCGCGTTCAGATCGCGGGTCGTTTTGACCACAGCCGATCCACGCTGGTCCGCGCCAGTACCGAGCTGGGGCGTGGTTTTTGGGTTGTGACGCCGCTGCAGACAACGGCCGGATTTTGGGTTCTGGTGAATCGTGGCTTCGTGCCAACGGCTATCGACGCGCAGGCCACTCAACCAGACAGTGTGGAGCCGACGGTCATCAGCGGATTGTTGCGGCTTAGCGAGCCAGGCGGCAGCTTTCTTCAGCAAAACGATGCAGTGGCGGGTCGTTGGTACTCGCGCGATGTGCAGGCGATGGCCGCCAGCGTGAAGCTGGATGCGGCGCCGTACTTCATCGACACGGCCGCATCACCCGATGCGGATGCTTGGCCGCGCGGCGGTCTGACGGTGATCAGCTTCAACAACCATCACCTAGTTTACGCCATCACCTGGTTTGTCTTAGCGGCCATGGTGGCTGCGGCTGCAGCCTACCTGTTGCACTTAGAGCGACAATTGCGCGCCTTGTCGGCCAATGAAAAACAGGCGGCTGTCCATGCGTGACATCTTGCAGTCGTTGCCTTTGCCGCTGAATGCCGATGGCCTGAATGGGGTCGGCGATGCCACAGAAATTCTGGCTGAGCGTAACAATTTACTCCAGCTCATTCAGTTGCGCTGGCTGGCTGTCGGCGGTCAGTTAGCAACGATTTTGGGTGTCCAGTTTGGGTTCGGCGCAGCGCTACCGTTGACCGAAATGTTGTCGCTGGTCGCGGCGCTGAGCCTGTTCAACCTGGTCAGTTGGCTCCGTTTTCGTACCGCTAAAGGTGACATCGCCAACGGAGAGTTGTTCACGGGCTTGCTGGTGGATGTGGCGCTGCTCAGTGCCTTGCTTTACTTCAGTGGTGGCATTTCCAACCCCTTTATCTTTTTGTATTTGTTGCAGGTTGCGGTAGGCGCCGTCCTGCTCAAAACGCGCTATATCTGGGCCATCGTGGTGTTGACCTGTGCGTGTTTTGTGGTGTTGACTCTGTGGCATAAGCCTTTGATCCTGCCTGATCTTGTGGGCCCGACACTGTCGCTGCATTACATCGGCGGGCTCGTCGTTTGCTTCGCGCTGAATGCGGCATTGCTGGTGACATTCATTCATCGCATCAGCAGCAACTTGCGTCAGCGTGACGCGCGGCTGGCAGATTTGCGCCAGCGCGCGGCGGAAGAAGAGCACATTGTCCGCATGGGCTTGCTGGCCACGGGTGCGGCGCACGAGCTGGGCACGCCGCTCGCCACCTTGTCGGTGATTTTGGGTGATTGGTCGCACAGCGCCCCCTTGGCTAACGACCCCGTCCTGCTCGATGAGATCAAGACAATGCAGTTGCAATTGCAGCGCTGCAAAACCATCGTCAGTGGCATCTTGATGTCGACTGGCGAAGTCCGTGGTGAGGCCTCCGTCGCGACGACGCTGCATCTTTTTCTCGACCAGCTGGTGGACGATTGGCGCAGCGCACGCCCGATGCAAGTGCTCGACTACGCGCGCAGTAACTTGCTGGATCGACCTATTATTTCTGACTCGGCTCTGAAGCAGATGGTCGGCAATGTGCTTGATAACGGCATTGATGCGGCGCCGTTCAAGCCCTTGCAGTTGCGTGTTGAATGCGACAACAACTGGCTCACGTTGAATATCCGCGATGCCGGCCCGGGCTTTAGCCCTGAGATGCTGGCCAATTTCGCCAAGCCCTACTATTCCACCAAGGGCAGGCCAGGCAGTGGCCTAGGACTTTTTTTGTCGGTCAATGTGGCCCGTACCTTGGGTGGCAGGATCGAAGCCCAAAATAAGGCCGGCGGTGGTGCCGAGGTGGTGATCAAACTGCCTTTGGCCGCACTGTCACTGAGCGAAAGAAAAGAGCATGGAAACTGAGCGCCGTCTGCTGATTGTCGAAGATGACGATGCTTTTGCCATGACCTTGAGCCGCTCATTCGAGAAGCGCGGCTATCAAGTCAAACGCGCCGCTGGTTTGATCGAAGTCCCCGCCTTGCTGCTGGCACATCGGCCCCAATACGCTGTGGTCGACCTGAAGCTGGCGGCTGGCGCTTCAGGTCTGAGCTGCGTGCAACTCTTGCATGCGCACGATGCGCTGATGTTGATTGTGGTGCTCACGGGTTACGCCAGCATTGCCACGGCGGTCGAAGCGATCAAGCTTGGTGCGCGGCATTACCTGGCCAAGCCGGCCAACACCGACGACATCGAAGAGGCTTTCGCGCGTGCCCAAGGTGATGCGGCGGTCGGGCTGACGGCGCGCACGACATCTATCAAGACGCTTGAATGGGAGCATATTCATCAAGCCATGGCTGCGGCCGACTTCAATATTTCTGAGGCAGCGCGTCGCTTGGGTATGCATCGCCGGACGTTGGCTCGGAAGTTGGAAAAGCAGCGGATTAAATAAGCAGCGCCTCATCTGGCATCGCAGCCAGTGGCGCAGACTGATTTTTTGTGTCACTCTTCAGGCATGTCCATCGTTGCACCTGTCACGCCTTCACAGACTCCGCAGTTGTTGCAAGGAGGGGCAGATTTTTTCCCGGTGCTGATCGCCGCGATCGATGGCGCGGCTGATTGGGTGCAGCTTGAAACCTATATTTTCGACTTCCACGGCGCGGGTGCGGATGTGGCCGAGGCCTTGGTTCGCGCAGGCAGGCGGGGTCTGACGGTGCAGGTGCTGGTCGACGGTATCGGTTGCGAATCGTTGCCGGCTGGTTGGGGAGGAAAGCTTGCAGCGGCGGGGGTGGCTTGGCAGGTTTATTCTCCATTGACCGGTCGCTGGCCCAGCTTGGGGTTGGTGCGACCAGACCGCTGGCGACGGCTGCATCGCAAGCTCTGTGTGGTGGACCAGCAACTGGTGTTTTGTGGCGGTATCAATGTGCTGGACGATTTTTACGATCCACGCCATGGTTCACTCATCTCTCCCCGGTTTGACTTCACGGTGGCACTCCACGGTCCCGTGGCTGTAGTGGCGTCGGAGGCCATGGCTTTGCTATGGTGGCGCGTCCAGGCAGGCTACAGTGCTCGGCGGCATCACTTGGCCGAAGCGTGGGAAGCTTTCAAGGCTGCGGGCTATGGCGGTAGGCTCAGCGCCGCGCATCTGGCCCGGCAGCGTGCATTGGCGTTGTCGAGTCGGCCCGTGCGTGCAAGACCCTCTGGCAACCAGTCGCTGACCCGCGCTGCCTTGTTGGTCCGCGACAACCTGCTGAACCGCAACATCATTGAGCGGGCATACCGTAAGGCGATTGGTCAAGCGCGGCAAGAGATCCTGATTGCCAATGCTTATTTTTTTCCGGGCGGCCGCTTGCGCCGTGCGCTCATCAAGGCCGCGCGACGCGGTGTCAAGGTCACCTTGTTGTTGCAGGGGAAATACGAGTTCTTCATGCAGTACCACGCGGCCCGGCCAGTTTATGGCGCGCTGCTCAAAGCCGGGGTTGAGATCCACGAATATGAAGCCAGTTTTTTGCATGCCAAAGTCGCTGTGATCGACGGTCACTGGGCCACTGTCGGATCTTCCAATCTCGACCCACTGAGTCTGCTGTTGGCGCGCGAGGCCAACGTGGTGTTAGATGATCGGACCTTTGCCGAAGATCTTCGGGAGCGTCTGCTGGCCGCGATTGACGGCTACGGACGACGTGTGCAAGCCGAGGAATACAACGGACGTCCATGGCGCCAGCGCATGCTAGATCTTGTGGCTTATGCATTAATGCGGCTTGCCTTGTTATTGGCAGGTCAGCGGTATTAATGTTTAAAATCTTTTGCTATTAAATAAATAGCATTAAAGGCATTTAAATAAAGGCTTTAAAGGTGAAATATCTTCATGTCAATAGTCCTAGTAGGTTTTTTCAGGACTGTTACCATCCTGCATGCTTATGAAATCTACTATGCCCACAGCGCCCGGACCGGCGCCCGCCGCCGACGATGAAGGCACCCCGATGTCGGTCAAGATCAGGGAGCGGATTGCGCACGCCCGCAAGCGCTTCAATGCCAACGACAACATCGCTGATTTCATCGAACCCGGTGACTTGGAAAAATTGCTCGATGAAGTCGAAGGCAAGATGCAAGGCGTGCTAGACAGTCTGGTCATTGACACCGCAAACGACCACAACACCAACAACACCGCTAGGCGTGTTGCCAAGATGTACCTTAATGAGGTGTTCAAGGGGCGCTACCTGCACGCTCCGACCATCACGGAGTTCCCCAACGCCGAGCACTTGAATGAGCTCATGATCGTTGGGCCTATCACTGTGCGCAGTGCTTGCTCGCATCATTTTTGCCCCATCGTGGGTCAGGTCTGGATTGGCGTCTTGCCGAACGAACACACCAACGTGATCGGACTGTCAAAGTACGCGCGCTTGGCTGAGTGGGTCATGGGTCGTCCACAGATTCAGGAAGAAGCTGTGGTGCAACTGGCTGACCTGATCCAGGAAAAAACACAGCCTGACGGCCTCGCCATCGTGATGGAAGCCTCGCATTTCTGCATGGGTTGGCGTGGCGTCAAAGACCTTGACAGCAAGATGATCAACTCTGTCATGCGCGGCGTCTTTTTGAAAGACCCGAACCTGCGGCGTGAGTTTCTGTCACTCATCCCGAAGAAAACAAACGGCTGAACAGAATTTTTGCTCTTGCGCGCATCAAACACCCAAAGGATTTTTATGTTGGTACGCCTTCTCTACGCCAGCCGCGCGGCTGATCCCCAAAGCTCCGAAGCCACAGATGCGATTTTGGCCAAGTCGCGCAGCCACAACCCGGCTTGCGGCATCACCGGTATTCTTTGTTATGGCGGGGGCATATTTCTGCAAGCGTTGGAGGGCGGACGCTCGGCGGTGAACGAGCTCTATAAACATATTCTCAATGACCCGCGCCACAAAGACGTCATGCTATTGAGCTATGAAGAAATCAGCGAACGAAAGTTTGGCGGTTGGACCATGGGGCTGGTGAACACGGCCAAGCTCAACACCTCCATCTTGCTCAAATACTCAGAGCGGCCAGAGCTAGATCCGTACGGCGTTTCTGGTGCGGTTTCCATGGCTTTGCTGCAGGAACTGATGGCGACAGCTTCCATCGCCGGACGTTCCTGACATCTTGTCGATGCTTCTTGCCGGCTGTGATTTTTCCAGCAGCCCCAGTCGCCGCAAACCGATCGTCTTTGCCACGGGGCACTTGCAGCGCGACCGCGTTCAACTGGCTCAAATTGAGCGGGTCGAATCCTTGGATGACTTTTCACGTTGGCTATTGCAGGACCGTGCCTGGCTATGCGCTTTTGATCTGCCTTTTGGTTTGCCGCGTGAACTGGTGACCTCGCTGGGCTGGCCTGAGCTCTGGGTGGACTGCATGCAACACTACGCCAGCCTCACACGCCCCGAGATTCGCCGCACCTTCGCGGCATTTTGCAATGCGCGGCCGGTGGGGAAAAAGTTCGCTCACCGCGTCACTGACGTTCCCGCTGGGTCCAGTAGTTCCATGAAATGGGTCAACCCGCCCGTCGCCTATATGTTGCATGCCGGCGTTCCACGCTTGATGGCTGCTGGGGTGCACATTCCCGGGCTGAGCACAGTGGCTATGGCTACGACTGCCTTGCCACGTATTGCGCTGGAAGGCTATCCTGGCTTGCTGGCGCGTGAGCTACTGCAGCAGGCAACTCAGGCGGCTGGCCTGAGCGCCAAAACTCGCAGCTACAAGAATGATGCCAAGGCGCTGCAAACGCCCGAGCGTTTGATCGCGCGAAAGGACATGCTCACCGCATTAGAAAATGGCCAAACGAGATTGGGTCTGCGCCTCAAACTCACGCATGCCCAACGCGACAGGCTGGTCGACGATGCCACAGGCGATTCATTGGATGCCGTGCTTTGCTTGATGCAAGCCGCGTGGGCGCAGCAACAGCACGTTGACGGCAGGCCTCGTTACGGTCTGCCTGCACAGGTTGACCCGCTCGAAGGCTGGATCATCACGGCCTGATCCAAGCATGCAATCAAAAATGAGCACGATGAGATGGCGACACTTGGCAGGGCTCGCGCTGCTGATCCTGTCGCAGCCAGCTCGACCCCAAACGGAGACTGCGCAGACAACATGGATGGGTACGGTCACGTATGTGGTTGATGGCGATACCGTTCACGTGAGGCCGGCGGAGGGGGGTGAAATTCACAAGATCCGGATGCTGGGCATGGACGCGCCTGAAATATGCCAAGCCGGCGGCGCGGCGGCAAAGCAAGCTTTGCAAGAACGCGTGCTCAAGCGTTCTGTGACGGTTCGCATGCAGGGGATGGATGTGTATGGGCGTGATCTGGCGACGATTTATCTAAGCCGGGAAGACGTGGGTGAATGGATGGTTCGACGCGGCCACGCTTGGTCATATCGCTACCGGCAAGATCCTGGACCCTATGGTCAAGAAGAATCGAACGCCAAGTTACTAGGTCGTGGACTCTTTGAAGACATGTCGCCGGAGTATCCGCAAAATTTCAGGCGGCGCTATGGGCGCTGTGCGTACCGGCATTGATTCGTCGGTACAGGGACGAGCCACAATATCGCTCCGATAGTAGAAGCGGAAACGATGTTTTTCAACCGGCTAACGTTCACGTGGTCGCTCAGGTGTGGAGGACAAGAATAAAGATATGAGGCTCGACATCTGCGTTGAGCGCATGGCTGCCACTAACACGCCGGTGACGGAAATAAGTCGCCATGGTTTGGCGATTACCACTGCAGCGCCAACGGCGGCCGCAACGCCGATCAATTTCAAGGGATTCTCCCGCGCATATTTTTCAAACATGGGATGACACACATCCACGGCCAGATGGGCTGGATGTGATCGCCACCAAGCCAATGAAGCACGTCTGACGGTCCGCCAGAGCCCCTTCAAACCAGCTGAATGAGGACGTGTCGAACGTGTGGAATTTGATTCGCCTTCAAACGATGCATTTTCACCATCTGCCATCCGGGATGACGAGCCGTCTGGCATGTCATCGTTCATATGTTCTTTGCGATCACGATTCATGCTCTGCACGATCGCGCGTCGACTGGCTGCTAAACGCTGTTGCGGCGTTAGATTCATTCTGCAGCCTCACGCATGGCGCGTAAATCGCTGTCCATTTGCGACTTGAGTTCGGTGAAGCGGCCACTCAAAATCGGTGTCCTCGCTTTTGAAAAAGCCAGCAAAGTCAGCAATAGAATCGCGCCAGGAGTCGCCACCAGGACCCAGTGAAACTGATTCAAAACGCCCAGCATCAGAGCGATTCCAGAAAAAATGACAAACACAAGAGCCCCCACTGCAACAAGCGCCCAAGCGAGCCCGTGCTTAACCCAATCTGCCGTTACCCCAGAGGTTTCCTGCGCGATCAGTTCGACGTAAGCCGAAACGTGATCGGCGATGAGGTCGGGCCGTTTGATCAGCGTCGCGAATAGTGGGTGAAGCATAGGGTGAGGGGTAGTGAGAAAAAGATTAATAACGCTTGTTGTTGCGGGCTGCCGCCACCAGCAAGGCAACAGCGGCACCTACAGCGGCGGCAATGAGCACTGATCGCAAGGGTTGTTCGCTGACGTACTTGGTAGTGACATCGGTGTAGCGAGCTAAAGATTCTTGCGCTTTGTGTTTGGCTTCCGTGGCCATGTCCATGCTTTGGCGCGCCAGCTTTTGGGCCGTATCGGCCAGTTTGTCAACCATCGGGTCAACGCTTCCGCGCAACTCGCGGATCTTACCTTCGGCTTGGTCGAGTGCTTCTTTGGCGTAGCTGCGTGTGAGCTCTGTGGCTTGAACAGTGGCTTGCAGAGCTTCGTCGCGGGTGTTGCGTGCAGTTTGTGTGGCAGAGTTGCTGATGGTCATGGTAAATCCTTTGGGTTGATAGATAAAGCAAAGCGGCTTCAGCGTGTGTGTCGTGAAGTTTTCTTCTCACGACGTCTGCATTCCAGTTTAGGGAGCTCTTGTGTTGAGCTTCATCGGTTAGCCGCGGGTCGGTTTGTCAGCGCATGCGCGTAAGCCTTGTAGGACATGAGCTTGCTGGTCATGCATTTAGCGCGTTTTTGGTAAGTTGGCGCAGATGTGCGTGCCCTTGCCTGGACTGGATTCAATCACTAAATGCCCGCCTGCCGTTTCGACGCGATGTCGCATACCGGCCAGTCCATGGCTGGTAGCAGCCACTTTATCCATGTCAAATCCCTGACCGTTGTCGCTGACTTCGATGATGATGTGGTCATCGTTGTTGCGCAGTGTGATGTCTGCGTGCGTGGCGTTGGCGTACTTACTCATGTTTGTGAGAGATTCTTGGACTAGCCGGTAGACGGTGAGCTGTGCCGACCCACCCAATTCAACTGGCGCTAGCGTTGTATTCACCTCAATGCCTGATTGTTCGGCAAACTCACGCGTGAGAATTTCGAGCGATGCCACCAGCCCTAAGTGAGACAACGAGGAGGGACGCAAGTCTTCCACAATGCGTCGCTTGAGCGAAATGCCGCTGTTGAGTGTGTTGATCAGGTGTTCGATTCGTTCGTTGGCTTCCGGCAAGCTGTTGCCCAAACGAGATCTAATCCGCGCCACATCCAGCTTGGCGGCTGTCAGCAGTGCGCCGAGTTCATCATGTAATTCACGAGCCAAATGCCCCCTTTCATCTTCTCGAACTTCTTGAAGGTATGTGGCGAGCTTGGCGAGCTTGGCAGTGCGGTCTCGCACCTGTGCTTCGAGTCGATCGCGCTCGTTTTGCAACGATTTTTTCTCTCGCGTGCCTGCTACCAGCAAGGCCTCGGTTTGCAGCAGATACATGTAAAAAGCCAGCAGGCCGGCCAAGGTGATGGCGGCAATGCCAATGCGTGAAAGCAGCAGAGAATGGTTAATCTGCCTGTGCGCGGCTTCCATCTTTGAAAGGCTGGAGCCCATTAGTTTTTGAGACTGATGTCGTACCGCATCCATGTGCTGTTTGCCGACGTCAGTGGTCAGCATAAATTTCCACGCATCGTCGTTGCCGACTTTTCGCATGCGCACACTTAAATCGTTTTCACTCTGCTTTCGACTGATGTAAAGCGCCATCAATTCGAAATCTGCTAAATCCTCCGGTTGATCGGCCAACAGCTGGCGCAATTGCGCCAGCTCTTTCCCTAGTTCAGCGACCGCGCTGTCGTAGGGTTGCAGGTACTTCTGATCGCCTGTGAGCAGAAAGCCGCGCGTGCCTGTCTCTGCATCGAGCATGGTGTGCATCAACTGGCCGACTGATTGGCGCGCAAGTTCGGCGTGTTCGATTCTCTGGGTGGCTTGCGTGGAAGCGTGGAAACTGGTTTCATTGATAGCGATCAATATGGCTGCGCCAAGGATGGCGAGAGGCAAGCTGATCACCATTTTGGGTACTGATAACTGCTTCAACAGGAGCTCCAATTAAATATCGGTGAATTATTCGTCAATAATGGAACACTGAGCGAATTTAAATATGTCTCAAACGATCAGCTTAAAAAAATTGGCGTTGCCGCACACAATAGCTTCACTCGAAAGACCATGAAATGATAAAAATTGGTATTGTTGACGATCATGCGATTGTTCGTTCTGGGCTCAAGCAATTCTTCTCGGACCATGTCGATCTGAGGGTAGTGGGCGAAGCTGCCAGCGGCCGTGAAGCGATTGATCTCGTTCGCAACGTCGAATTGGATATATTGGTAATGGATTTGTCTATGCCAGGGCAAAGCGGTATCGATGCGTTGGCCATGATTCGCGCCAAGGCTCCTGATGTTGGAATCCTTATTTTGAGTGGCTATCCGGAAGAGCATTACGCGGTGAACCTGATTCGCCAAGGCGCCAGTGGTTACTTAAATAAAGAGTGTGATCCGACCGAGATCGTCAACGCCATTCGCGTCATCTCCCTCGGGAAGCGTTACATCACGCCAGGTGTTGCTGAATTGCTGGCGCAGCAACTTAATCGGCCGCACGACATCGCTGCGCATGAACAACTGTCAGAGCGTGAGTTTCAAGTCTTCTTGAAACTCGCAAAAGGTGAAACTGCTGGCGATATTGCCAAGGCGCTTTCATTGAGTGTCAAAACGGTGAGCACCTACCGCACGCGCGTGATGGAAAAAATGAGCTTGTCCTCGAACAGCGACCTGACCTACTACGCGCTCAAGAACAAGCTGATCGACTGAGTGTGTTAATCCTTGGCGTGCTGACACTGCTTAAGGCAATAGGTCACCAAGGCGTCAATTTCATTGGACTTGTCGAAGACAGCATCCACCCCCAACTGGGCGCAGCGCTGTCTAATGTCTGCCGTGGCGTAGTTGCTTAGCACAATCACTTTTTGATTCGGCTTGCGTTCTTGGCAGGCGTCGAGTACGCCGAGCCCAGTGCCTTCCCGCAAAAACAAATCAACGATGGCCAAGTTCCACGAACTCGCATTTTGGGTGAGCCACTGCCTGCCTTCGAGTTCTGTTTCAGCCGTGCCAACTGCCTGAACGCAGGTCAGCTCTTCGAGTGTGCCAATCAGGTTTTCCCTGATCGTGGCGTTGTCTTCAACGATAAAAGTCTTCAATCTCACTTAAGGTCCATGAGTCGTGGCGGCTGAGTTTCAGCGCATTTCCATTTTTAAAAGAGCTCTTGCTATGAGCCTTGGCGGGTAATTCACATTTCGACTTGTATCGTTGATGAATTCTGTATCGTTGGTGGATTCTGACAGTGACTCAGCGGCGGTGGTGTAGGGCAACTCCTACAGTTTTTATTTTTTTGCAGAAATAAAAAATTATTGCTCTAGGGCCGCTTAGATACTGCTGAGATTAAATACCCAAAGGTTGAGTTTCAATCAACGTCAAAGTCGGTTAATCAACACCGCAGACTTTGCAATCAGGTTGCCGGCGCGCGCCCATTTCTGTCCAGCTCATGTGCCGTGCGTCCAGCATCAACAACCTGCCTGCCAAGGACTCACCAAAGCCGCACAATAACTTCAGCGCTTCAGCTGCTTGCATGCTGCCAACGATGCCCACCAGTGGCGCAAAAACACCCATGGTGGCGCAGTTAGTTTCCTCAGGCGCATGAGCCTCTGGAAATAGGCAGGCGTAGCAAGGGGCTGCTGGCTGGCGTGAATCAAATACCGACACCTGGCCATCTAGTTGCAGGGCCGCTCCTGAAACCAGTGGTTTGGCATGCCGCACACAAGCACGGTTGATGGCATGGCGGGTCTGAAAATTGTCCGTGCAGTCGAGCACCACATCGGCTTGTTGAACCAGTTCGTTCAGCAGAGCCTCGTCTGCACGGTGTGTCACAGCCGTGACCTGCACATCAGGATTGATCTGAGCAATGGCCTCGACAATAGACCGCGCTTTGTAATGGCCGACGCGCGCCATGGTGTGGGCGATCTGCCGTTGGAGGTTGGTGGTCTCGACACGGTCATGGTCAACCACTGTGATGTGGCCAACGCCGGCACTGCCTAGATAAAGTGCCACCGGTGAACCCAGGCCGCCCGCGCCGATGATCAGCGCATGAGACCTTAGCAGTCGAGCTTGCCCGTCAATGCCAATGTCATCCAGCAGAATATGCCGGGAGTAGCGCAGTAGCTGTAAGTCATTCATGGGGTCAGATCGAAGGCTAGGCCAGCGCGGTCAAGCGTTGAAACGGTAACGCCGGGCGAAAAGGCACCGGCGTTGATGTCATCTCAAGAGACGCTTAGTTTTCTTTTTTCTCTTCCTTGCGCTCAACCATGGTTTTGCTGACCATGACGGGACTGCCTTTGAGTTGGTTGATGGCCTGAATCAATGGAAAATCTTTGGCGCTGCCAAACTCTGGTGGCCGGCGTTGTTCAGGTGTCTTGCGTGACTCTTCTTCAAGGCGTTTCAAGGCTTCTTCGCGGGCTTTTTCGCGGCCAGGGTCTTTCACTTCAGCACCTTGGCCACTGTTGAGGTGTTTTTCCAAGTCGGCTTCACGCGTGCGCAACGCGGCGAATGGACTGCCTTCCAGAGTTTCGTCGACCATCACGTCAGGAACAATACCTTTGGCCTGAATCGACTTGCCGCTTGGTGTGAAGTAACGTGCGGTGGTGAGCTTCAAGCCTGTATCAGGGCCCAGAGGACGCACCGTCTGCACCGAGCCCTTGCCAAAGGTCTGGTTGCCCATGATGGTGGCCCGTTTATAGTCTTGCAGGGCGCCAGCCACAATCTCGCTGGCTGATGCGGAGCCTTCATTGACCAGCACCACCAAGGGCACGGATTTCAAGGCGGCTGGTAGTCGTTTGAGCGGATCAGCACCACGACGAGCATAAAACTCTGGTGAAGCTTTGTAGGTGAACTTGCTTTCGGCGAGCTGTCCGTTGGTTGAGACCACGGTGACGTTTTCCGGCAAGAAGGCGGCAGACACCGCCACCGCCGCGTCGAGCAAACCGCCTGGGTCATTGCGCAGGTCTAGCACCAAGCCCTTGAGGTTGGGCTCCTGTTTGTAGATTTGTTCAATCTTAGTGGCGAAATCTTCAACCGTGCGTTCTTGGAACTGGCTCAGGCGAATCCAAGCGTAGCCCGGTTCAATGACTTTGCTGCGAACCGACTGGGTGCGAATTTCTTCACGCGTGATGGACACTGGGAAGGTACGATTTTCATCTTTACGGAAAATCGTCAGCAACACCTTGGTCTGCGGCTCACCGCGCATTTTTTTGACCGCATCGTTCAGGCTCATGCCTTTGACGACGCTGTCATCAATCTTCGTGATCAGATCGTTCGGTTTGAGGCCGGCCCGGTCTGCAGGTGAGCCTTCGATCGGCGATACGACCTTGACGAGGCCGTCCTCCTGACTTATCTCGATGCCTACGCCAACGAACCGGCCACTAGTCCCTTCGCGGAACTCCTTGAAGGACTTTTTGTCAAAATAAACAGAGTGTGGATCTAAGCTGGCGACCATGCCAGCGATGGCATCGGTGATGAGCTTTTTCTCGTCCACGGGCTCAACATAGTCACTTTTGACCATGCCAAAAACAGCAGCAAGTTGCTGCAATTCTTCGAGCGGTAGAGGCGACATTCCACCACGCGCGACTGCTTGCAGTTGAACCGTGGTTAATGCGCCGGCAATGGCGCCGACAGAAATCCAGCCTGCTATTTTGAGTTTTTGACCCATAAAAAAACACCTTCTTTGACCTTGTCCCCAAGGCGTTACAACACGTGCTGCACAGGCCCCCGGCAAGAATGTGAAGCAATATACACCTTGGAGGAAGCCCCTGCTGAACAGTTCCGCAGCAAACCCGATCAGGGCCAAAATAGTCCCAGTTAACCGCACGACTTTACACAGCCGATACAGGCTTTCAAGGGCTCGGCTGGTTAGCTCAGCTTTTGCCCTGTGCGGCGACCGCTGCTGCAGCCTTGGCAATGGCCTCGGTGTCCCCTAAATAGTAGTGGCGAATCGGTTTGAGTTCGGCGTCCAGCTCATAAACCAGTGGAATGCCGTTTGGAATGTTCAGACCCACGATGTCCTCATCGGACATATGGTCTAAATACTTGACCAGCGCCCGGATAGAGTTGCCGTGGGCCGCCATCACAATGCGCTTGCCGGCTTTGATGGCAGGTGCAATCGATTCGGTCCACAGCGGCATGACCCGTGCAACGGTGTCTTGCAGGCACTCTGTCAGGGGCACCTGTTCTGGGGCCAGTTTGGCGTAGCGCGGGTCACTGCGTTCACAACGCTCGTCGTCCGGCGACAGTGCTGGTGGTGGTACGTCGTAGCTGCGACGCCAGGCCAGCACTTGAGCGTCACCGTATTTTTTAGCGGTTTCAGCTTTGTTCAAGCCTTGCAACGCACCGTAATGGCGTTCATTCAGACGCCAGCTGTGAACCACGGGCAGCCACGTTCGGTCCATCTCGTCAAGCACGTGCCAGAGCGTACGGGTGGCTCGCTTGAGCACGCTGGTGTAGGCCACATCGAACTCGTAGTTTTCATTTTTGAGCAGTTTGCCAGCGCTCAACGCTTGGGCAATGCCAGTCGGCGTCAGGTCGACATCGGCCCAGCCGGTGAAGCGGTTTTCAAGATTCCAGGTGGATTCGCCGTGGCGGATAAGCACTAATTTATACATGTGGGAGGGCTTGAAGAAGTCGGGTTGCAGGGGAATGAGCGCATGCTTTCAGCTCTTGTCTCATCCTCCATTCTAAAATCACAGATTAACTGCCCAATGGCGCAACACTCAAAAGGTTCAAAAGTGAAATTTCTGATCGACAACTGGATGCTGATTTCCGTGGCCCTAGCCTCCGGTGGTTTGCTGGTTTGGCCCCTCATCGCCAGCAGTACGGCAGCAGGAAACCTCAGCGCAGCGGGTGCTGTGCAATTGATTAACCGTGAAAAAGCCGTGGTGATTGACGTGTGTGAGGTCGATGAATTTGCCGCCGGCCACGTCGCTAACTCGAAAAATATTCCTTTTGGCCAGCTTGAGGACAAGTTGCCGAGTACGGTCAAAAATAAGGCTTTGCCAGTTATTTTTCTGTGCCAGTCAGGTGCTCGCGCCGCTCGCGCTGTGGCCGTGGCTAAAAAACTCGGCTACGACCAGGCCCAAAGCCTGACCGGTGGACTCAAAGCTTGGCGCGAAGCCAACTTGCCTGTTCAAAAGGCTTGAGAATGCAAACCGTCAAAATTTACACCACAGGCTCGTGCCCTTATTGCAGCCAAGCCAAGGCGCTCTTGAAGCAGCGCGGCGTCGCTGAACTCGATGAAATTCGCATCGACATGTTGCCCGGTGAGCGCGAAAAAATGATGGATATCACCGGTCGCCGTACCGTGCCGCAGATCTTCATTGGCACGACGCACGTGGGCGGCTGCGACGATCTGATGGCGCTGGATGGTCGCGGCGGTTTGCTGCCGTTGTTGAACGCTGCTTGATTTATTTGCAGGTCGTCCGGAGATAATTCTTCCGCTTGTTCGGCTTCATACGCCCCAGGCATTCCTTTTTTAGTTTGTTGAAAGTGCACCATGGCCGAAGCCAACCTTGACCCTATTTTCCAAATTCAACGCGTTTACCTCAAAGACATTTCGCTAGAGCAGCCCAACTCACCAGCTATCCTGCTGGACCCGGAGCAGCCTAGCGTTGACATTCAGCTGGGCGTTGAGACCTCGCCTGTCACCGACGGTATTTTTGAAGTGACCGTGACGGCAACGGTACACACCAAAATCAATGAGAAGACCGTGTTCTTGGTGGAAGCCAAGCAAGCTGGCATCTTTGAAGTTCGCAACGTCGAGGCAGAGCAACTCGGTTCGATTCTTGGCATCGCTTGCCCACAAATCGTCTATCCCTATCTGCGCGGCAACGTCGCTGACGTGATTCAGCGCGGTGGTTTCCCGCCCGTCCATTTGGCTGAAATCAACTTCCAGGCGATGTTTCTGCAACAGCAAGCTGATGCGTCCGCTCAAGCTGCTCAGGCCGCACCGCAGATCATTGTTTAAGTTTTGATCGATTTTTCACGGTTGAATCGTCGCGCGCTTGCAGGGCAGGGCGCTGCATGAAAATTCTTGTCATCGGCGCGGGTGCTTGGGGCACGGCACTGGCTGTCTCGGCCAGCCTCAAAACGGTCTCTGGACAAGCTGCGCATGAAGTGTCGCTGTGGGCCCGTAACCCGACTTTGGTTGAAGTCCTTCAGTCAACGCGCCAAAACCAGCGCTATTTGCCAGGCATCACGCTGGCGCCGGATATGCATGTGCTGGGCGGCTCTGACGCTTCGTTAGAGGCAGCCCTCGTCGGGCAAGACTTGATCGTTATCGCGACGCCGATTGCGGGTGTTCGCAGCGTCTTCCTGCGATTGCAACAGGCTCATGTCCGTGTGCCGGTGGCTTGGTTGAGCAAGGGCTTTGAGGCGCCGTTGGCAGGCACTGCAGCCTTACCGAGTGTTGGGTTACTGGTCCACGAGATCCGCGAGCAAGTCGCCCCAGACTTGCGAACGGGCGTGCTGAGTGGCCCCAGTTTTGCGCGTGAAGTGGCAGCGGGTCAACCAACAGCCTTGGTCGCAGCCAGTGAGCATGCCGATGTGCGGGATGCGTTGGTTGATGCTTTTCACAGCGACACTTTGCGGGTCTACGCCAGCGACGACATCATTGGTGTTGAAGTCGGTGGTGCGGTTAAAAACGTGCTGGCTATTGCGACCGGTTTCTGCGATGGATTGAAGCTGGGCCTGAATGCCCGCGCAGCGCTCATCACCCGCGGCTTGGCCGAGATGAGCCGGCTCGGTGTGGCTCTTGGCGCTCATATTGAAACATTCACCGGTTTGTCGGGCTTGGGCGATTTGGTGCTCACCGCCACCGGTGACTTGAGTCGCAACCGGCAAGTCGGTTTGTTGCTGGCGCAGGGTCAAACGCTGGCTCAGGCGGTGGCTTCGCTCGGTCATGTCGCTGAGGGCGCTTATTGCGCGCGGACGGTGGTGCAGCGGGCCAAGGCCCTGGGCATTGAAATGCCGATTTCTGAAGCCGTCGTCGCCTTGCTGGATGGCCAAGTTACTCCCGTGCAAGCCGTAGCGTCGTTGATGGAGCGTAATGCCACAGTTGAGCAAGGCTGAACCCTGAGCCGTTCTTGCGGCTTAAGGCTCAAATTTCCAGGTTGTCGATCAGCCGTGTCATGCCGAGTTTGGCTGCGCCCAGGACCACCAAGGGTTCTGTACCCAGCGGTCCAGCCTGCGGGTGAGGGCTCAGCAAATCTGCACGCTTGCGCACCGTCAGGTAATCCGGCTTCCAGCCACGTCTCGCCAGCGCTTGCATAGCCGCCGCTTCGAATGCAGGCAGGTCAGCCGCTTGCGCACCGTGGACGGCATGTCCCAAGGCTGTCAGCGCCAGCGAGAGTTGCACAGCTTCTGCGCGCTCTTCTGGGCTAAGGTAGGTGTTGCGGGAAGACAAAGCTAAACCGTCTTCTGCACGTTGTGTCTCACCGGTGACGATCTCGATCGGCAGGGCAAATTGCTGCACCATTCGGCGGATCACCATGACCTGCTGGTAGTCCTTCTTGCCAAAGGCTGCAACGCCCTCAGGCTTGCCGGCAAAAACGCATGAGAAAAGCTTCAGCACGACGGTGCTGACACCAATGAAAAAGCCGGGCCTGAAGTGCCCTTCCAAAATATCTGCCAGTTCCGAAGCCGGGTGCATTTTGTAAGTTTGTGGTTCGGGGTACAGCTCTTTTTCGCGCGGCGCAAACAGCACATTGCAACCGGCCTCTTTCAGGCGTTCTGCATCGGCGTCAAGCGTGCGTGGGTAGCTGTCGAAATCCTCATGCGGCGCAAACTGCAAACGGTTGACGAAAATACTCGACACCGTGACATCGCCCAATGCTGTGGCCTGTTTGACCAGCGCAATATGACCGTCATGCAGGTTGCCCATGGTTGGCACGAAAGCCGGACGGCGGAAAGCACTCAGGTGCTGGCGCAAGTCGGCGATGGTGTGAACGATATGCATCAAAAAATCCTAGAAGCCAGAGTGATTGAAAAGGGAAAAGTGGAGAGCAAAAAATGACCAAGCAACGACAAGCGATTACCAAGCGTGTAGGGCGTCAACTGGAAAGCTGCCTTCTTTCACGGCTTTGACATAAGCCTCCATGGCGCCGCGCACGTTGCCCGCGTCGTCCATGAAGTTGCGCACAAAGCGTGGCATTTTGCCGAGGTTGATGCCCAGCATGTCGTGCAGTACCAGCACTTGGCCGGCCGTGTCTTTGCCGGCGCCAATGCCGATGGTCGCGCAGCGCGTGAGTTCTCTTGTCAGGGCTGCGGCGACGGCGGCGGGCACCATTTCCAGCACGATCATGGCCGCGCCGGCATCTTGCAGTTCATGCGCGTGTTGTTTCAACAAGGCGGCTGATTCATCGGTCTTCCCTTGCACCCGGTAGCCGCCCAGCGCATGCACTGTTTGCGGCGTCAGACCGAGGTGGGCGCAGACTGGAATCCCGCGTTCCACCAGAAAATGCACAGTGTCAGTGGTCCAGCCGCCGCCCTCTAACTTGACCATGTGCGCGCCAGCCTGCATGAGCACGCTAGCGCTGCGAAAAGCTTGTTCACGCGACTCGTGGTAACTGCCAAAGGGCAGGTCGCCAATCAGCCAAGCCGTGCTTTGGGAGCGACGCAGGCCGTTGGCCACACATTCCGTGTGGTGACGCATGGTTTCAAGCGACACGCCAACGGTGCTGGTCAGGCCTTGGCAGACCATACCGAGCGAATCGCCGACCAAAATGCATTCGATGCCCGCGGCGTCAGCCACTGCAGCAAAGGTCGCATCGTAGGCCGTCAGCATGGTAATTTTTTCACCATGCTGATGCATCTCGCGGATGCGTGGCAGGCTGACGGGCTTGCGCTGCGACGGCGCTGCGGTGGGTGGCAAAGTGCCGTAGGCGGATGCCAAATTGTCAGCGGATGGTTTTGCTGTGGCTTGAGTCATTTGGGCTCCGTGAGGACGCAGTGTTTAATCAGCGGCATGGATGGAAGGACGTCAACCGACGGTCAGCGCCCGCTATAAAGGGCTTCACGCTGGCGTGTAGGCCAGCCGGACATAAATGGGGGCGAAAGCTTCAGCCTGCGTGACGTCGATCAGCCCTTCTTTGCACAATTCCAGCATAGCAATGAAGGTGACCACCAGCACGGGCATGCCACGTGTGGTGTCAAACAGCTCTTCAAATTCGACAAAACGGCTGCCCTGTAATTTGCGCAGCACGATGCTCATGTGCTCGCGCACGCTGAGCTCTTCGCGGGTAATCACATGGTGCTGCACCAAGCGCGCACGCTTGACGATGTCGCGCCAGGCGTCTTGCAGGTCGACCACGCTGACGTCTGGGAAACGCGGCTGCAAGGCTTGTTCTACAAACACCTGCGCGCGTAAAAAGTCCCGGCCAAACTGGGGAATGCTGTTCAGTTGGTGCGCCGCCAGTTTGATCTGCTCATACTCCAGCAGGCGCCGGACCAGTTCAGCGCGAGGGTCTTCAGCTTCTTGACCCTCGGCGGTTTTCTTGGGCGGCAGCAACATCCGCGACTTGATCTCAATCAGCATCGCCGCCATCAGCAAATATTCGGCCGCCAACTCCAGATTAGTCGATCTAATTTCATCCACATAGGCCAAGTACTGCCGCGTCACCGCCGCCATCGGGATGTCGAGAATGTTGAAATTTTGCTTGCGGATCAAGTAAAGCAGCAAGTCCAGCGGCCCCTCGAAGGCCTCCAGAAAAACCTTCAGTGCATCCGGCGGGATGTACAGGTCGTGAGGCATCGCAAACAAGGGCTCGCCATAAAGGCGAGCCAATGCCACCTGGTCAATCACCGCAGGCATGCCGGGCATGTCTTTGAGGCTGACCGGCAATAGCGACTGCTCGCTATGATGTGGCAGGTCTGCTGGTGAACCCATTATTTCCCGTTCGGGTGCTGGCCTGTTTGGTAGACGTAGGGCTGCTGATCAACGCGTGCTTCTTGGTACGCTTGCTCGACGCTGAGATCAATTTTCTGGTCCCACAAAAGAGCCCTGCCTTGACGCTGCTCGGCTTCAAGCGTCGGCTTTTGAGCTTTCAGGGTCTGAATGAATTGAGTCACTTCAGAGGTGTAATCGGGACGGCGAAAAATGGACATGTCGGATACCTTTGGCAAGCATTTTAGGGGATGGCGGTCTCGACCCTGGCGAGAACTAACGCTGAACGACACAGCCTTGTACCGTCTATCAAAACAGTGAGCATCTGTTCAGACCCTGAAGATCAGCCCAGTTTTATTTTCCACCTGGCAGTATCGCATCTGCCGTGGCACCGACCACCTTGCCCGCCACTTTGACAGTGCCGATGGCCGCATCGCCCACCAGACCGACAGCACCGACGGCTAAGGAGGCGGCGGTGTCGACCACTGACACAACGACACAGCCCTGGATCAGAAGTGCCGAGCCGCTGAGAAAGACTGCAAGTGCAAGTGAGCGCATCAATGAATCCGCATGCCTGGCGTGGCGCCCGGCCAAGGTGTCAACACATGAATACCGGGTTGGGCTTTTTCGTCGGAGTGGCTGGCTGCCAGCACCATGCCTTCGCTGATGCCGAATTTCATCTTCCGCGGTGCAAGGTTGGCCACCAACACGGTGAGCTGGCCAATCAGCTGCTCAGGCTGGTAGGCCGAGGCAATGCCGCTGAAGACATTGCGCAGTCTCCCTTCGCCAGCGTCCAGTGTCAGGCGCAAGAGCTTGGTAGAACCTTCAACACGCTCGCAGTTGACGATCTTGGCGATGCGCAAATCGACCTTGGCAAAGTCGTCGATGGTGATGGTCGGGGCGATGGCTTCACCGCCGGGGATCAGCGCCTCGCCAGTTTCTGTGGTGGTTTGAAGGGCGGCTTCAGTGACTGCCGGCTCTGTGCCAGCCGGCGGCTCAAACAGCGCATCGAGTTGTTTCACATCGACGCGCTGCATCAGGTGTTTGTAGTCACCAATGACATGGCCTTGGCCGAGCGGCGTGGCGGCATCTGCAAAGCGCATCGGCGGCGTTTTCAGGAAGTCTTCAACTTGCGCGGCCAGTGCCGGCAGCACCGGCTTCAGGTAAAGACTCAGCAAACGGAAAGTCTCAATGCACACGGTGCAAACGTCGTGCAGGCGCTCTTGCATCCCCTCTTTTTTGGCCAGTTCCCAGGGTTTGTTTTGGTCCACATAAGCGTTCACCTGATCTGCCAGCAGCATCACTTCACGGGCGGCCTTGGCGAATTCGCGGCTTTCATACAGCGGCTCGATGACGCTGCGGTGCGCCCTCAATACGTCGAGCAGCGCAGCGCCGTCAGCTGTGATGTCGCCTAATTGGCCGCCGAAGCGTTTGCTGATGAAACCCGCCGCACGGCTGGCGATGTTGATGTACTTGCCCACCAAGTCGCTGTTGACGCGGGCCATGAAATCGTCAGCATTGAAGTCAATATCTTCATTGCGTGCATTCAGCTTGGCGGCCAGGTAGTAACGCAGCCATTCGGGGTTCATGCCAAGGCCGAGGTACTTCAGCGGATCGAGTCCGGTGCCGCGGCTCTTGCTCATCTTTTCGCCGTTGTTGACGGTCAAAAAGCCATGCACAAAGATGTTGTTCGGCGTTTTGCGACCGCTGAACTTCAGCATTGCCGGCCAGAACAAGGTGTGAAACGTCACGATGTCTTTGCCAATGAAGTGGTACTGCTCCAGCGCGGGGTCGGCCATGTAGGCGTCGTAGTTTTGGCCGCGCTTGTCGAGCAGGTTTTTCAAGGAGGCGAGGTAGCCGACCGGCGCGTCCAGCCAGACGTAGAAGTACTTGCCTGGGGCATCGGGAATTTCGATGCCGAAGTAAGGCGCATCCCGGCTGATGTCCCAGTCGCCTAGACCTTCGCTTTTCGTGCCGTCTGGGTTGGTTCGCACCGAGAACCATTCCTTGACCTTGTTGGCCACTTCCGGTTGAAGTTTTCCGTCTTGCGTCCAGTTTTCCAGAAACTCAACGCAGCGCGGGTCTGACAATTTGAAGAAAAAATGTTCTGAGCTTCTCATCACCGGCGTCACCCCTGACAGGGCTGAGAACGGGTTGATCAAATCGGTGGGCGCATAAACCGCACCGCAGACCTCGCAGTTGTCGCCATATTGGTCTTTGGCGTGGCATTTCGGACATTCACCTTTGATGAAACGATCCGGCAAGAACATGTTCTTTTCAGTGTCAAAGAACTGCTCGACGGTTTTGGTTTCAATCAAGGAGCCTTGCGGGTTGTCACGCAGGTCGCGGTAAATCTGCCGGGCCAGCTCATGGTTTTCCGGTGAATCGGTGGAACTCCAGTTGTCAAAACTGATGTGAAAGCCGTCCAGATAAGGCTTGCGGCCGGCTGCTATGTCGGCCACAAACTGCTGCGGCGTTTTGCCGGCTTTATCGGCGGCAATCATGATCGGCGCGCCATGGGCGTCGTCGGCACCGACAAAATTCACGTCGTGGCCCTGCATTCGCTGAAAACGGACCCAGATATCGGCCTGGATGTACTCCATGATGTGGCCGATGTGGAAGTTGCCGTTGGCGTACGGCAGGGCGGTGGTGACGAAAAGGCGGCGCTGGGACATAAACATCTTTATTGAACTAAGCGCGGATTTTATGTCGGTGGGCGATGACTAAGCCCTTTGGCCTGTCCGGGCGCGGAGCCGGCGTTAGACTTCGCCCCAGACTTTTATGAAAGCCAGTCGGCAGCGCTGCTGCGGTGCTTTTCAGACCTTTCAGATCTTTTAGCCCTAGCGGCAACCATCCAACCGGAGATTGATTTCATGGCGGCAGAACAACAACTTACCCAGCAAGTGATTTTTAACGCCCTGCAGGCCGTCATCGACCCGAACACGGGCAAGGACTTTGTCAGCTCCAAATCGGTGAAAAACTTAGTACTCACCGCCGGCGACGTGGCCTTTGACGTGGAACTGGGCTATCCCGCCAAGAGCCAATTGGCTGGTTTTCGCAAGCAGCTGATCGCGGCCGTCAAGGCCGTGCCTGGCGTCAACAACGTCTCGGTCAATGTGTCGTTCAAGATCTCCAGCCACAGCGTGCAGCGCGGCGTGCAATTGCTGCCAAACGTGAAAAACATCATCGCCGTGGCGTCGGGCAAAGGCGGCGTGGGCAAAAGCACCACCGCCGTTAATCTGGCGCTGGCCTTGGCCGCTGAAGGCGCCAGCGTCGGTTTGTTGGACGCCGATATTTACGGCCCCAGCCAGCCGATGATGATGGGCATCGAAGGCCGTCCTGAAAGCGTCGACGGCAAAAACATGGAGCCGATGGAAAACTACGGCATTCAGGTCATGTCCATCGGCTTTTTGGTAGCCCAAGACGAAGCCATGATCTGGCGCGGCCCGATGGCGACCCAGGCGCTGGAGCAGCTGCTGCGGCAGACCAACTGGAAAGACCTCGATTACCTGATCGTCGACATGCCGCCCGGCACCGGCGACATTCAGCTGACGCTGAGCCAACGCGTGCCGATGACGGGCGCCGTCATCGTCACCACGCCGCAAGACATCGCCTTGCTGGATGCCAAAAAAGGCATCAAGATGTTCGAGAAAGTCGGCGTGCCGATTCTCGGCATCGTTGAAAACATGGCCGTCCACGTCTGCAGCAACTGCGGTCACACAGAGCATATTTTTGGCGCCGACGGCGGCAAGAAAATGGCCGCTGACTACGGCATGGACTACCTAGGTGCCTTGCCGCTGGACATGCAAATTCGCCTGCAGGCTGACAACGGCCGGCCGACGGTGGTGGCCGACCCCGATGGCGATGTGGCTGGTATTTACAAAGCCGTGGCGCGCAAAGTCGCGGTGTCGATTGCGGCCAAGAACAAAGACTTTTCGTCCAAGTTCCCGACCATCACCATTTCCAAAAATACCTGAACAAAACGGGCTGTAGCTCGACACGTCGCCGCATGAAAATTTTTTATGGATGGAAGATGGTCGGTGCGGCGTGCGGTATCCAGTTCTTGTTGGGCGCCTTGCTGTTGCAGAGTTTCGGCCTGTACATTGCTGTGCTGTCCGAAGAAATGGGCTGGAGCAAAACGGCGCTTGCCGGCGCTGCGGCACTTCAGTCCGCGGAGTCGGCCATCAACGGGCCGATGCTTGGGTGGTTGATGGACCGCATAGGTCCCCAATCCCTGATTCGCTGGGGCATCGTGATTTTCAGTGTCGGATTTTTCGTGCTGAGTCAGGTGGATTCGGTGGCCATCTTTTATGTCAGTGCCATTTTGATGTCGATCGGGACAAGTTTCTGCGGTTATTTCCCGCTGTCAGTGGCGATCGTTCACTGGTTTGAGAAACACCGCGGCCGTGCTCTGTCCATGATGGGCATGGGTCTGGCTTTGGGTGGACTGATGGTGCCGGTCATGGCGTGGTCTATGCAACAGTGGGGCTGGCGCGTCACGGCGGGTGTTTCAGGCTTCGTGGCCCTAGTGGTCGGTCTGCCGCTTGCAAGAATGATTCGCAGCCGCCCCGAAGTTCATGGCGAGTATGTCGACGGTGTTCGACCCGTCGAACATGCGTCGGGTGCGGCTGTGGTGCACGTTCCCGGACAACAAGATTTTTCACTCCGTGAAGCCCTCCGGACGCAAGCATTTTGGTTGCTGGCGATCGGTCACGGACTGGCCTTGTTGGTGGTCACCGCCGTCAATGTCCATGCGGTCACGCACATGAAGGAAGGACTCGGTTACTCGGTTGCAGCGGCCGGCTGGGTCATCATGTTGATGACTTTCGGCCAGCTCGTCGGCGTGTTGATGGGCGCCGCGATTGGAGATCTTTTTGAAAAGAGAAAAGTTGCCGCCCTGTGCATGTTGTCGCATGCGCTCGGCTTGCTGCTACTGACTTACTCAACCCACATGCAGGGTTTGATTGCCTTCGCCATTTTTCATGGCTTTGCGTGGGGTCTGCGCGGCCCCTTCATGCTCGCCATCCGTGCCGATTATTTTGGCCGCAGTTCCATCGGTTCCATCATGGGCATTTCAGCAGCGATCATCGCTGTGGGGCAAATGGCCGGTCCGATGGTGGCCGGCGTATTGGCCGACCTGACCGGCGACTACCGCTTAGGGTTCACCGTGCTGTCGATTTTGGCGGCGCTGGGGTCGGTGTGTTTCATGTTGGCGAAGAAACCGCTGCGGCCGGTGTTGGCGTAGTGGTTAAAAACCTACTCCACCAAAGCCACCGATTTCACCTGCGCCCAGACCTGCAAGCCGGGTGTCAGTTGCAACTCATACACCGCACGCGACGTGACTCGCGCCAGCAGAACCGACTCACCACACAGGAGCTGGATCAAGGTCTGTGAGGCATGCGCGTCCGGACCGATCGCCTGCACCACACAGGGCAGCAAATTTTGGATGCTGGTGTGGCTGGGTTTGTCCAATGCGATGCTGACATCGCGTGCCAAGACCCGAACGCGCACCGGTCGCCCCAGCGGCAGAGCGGTGTCACGGACCCACAAACTGCCACCGTTAAAAGCCAGCCGCGCCAGATGCCAGCGCTCGTCGCGTGTCTCAATGCGGGCTGACAGCAGCGCACCGGCATCGTCACCTAGCACCACCGGCATATCGAGTCCCACCAAGACCTTGTCCACCGGGCCACATGCCTTGACTTGGCCTTCGTCCAGCACCACCAAGGTGTCCGCTAATCGGGCCACTTCGTCAGATGAATGCGTGACGTACAGCATGGGAATTTTCAGCTCGTCGCGCAGGCGCTCTAGCCAGGGCAGGATGTCTTGCCGGCGCGCGTGGTCGAGTGCGGCCAGCGGTTCGTCCAGCAGCAGCAAGCGGGGCTGTGTCGCCAGCGCGCGCGCAATCGCCACGCGCTGACGCTCACCGCCGGACAACTGGCTGGTTTTGCGTTCCAGCAGCGCAACGATGCCCAGCAAGTCGATGGCATCACTCAAAGCCGAGCTGTCTGCACCCTTGGCGCGCTTCAAGCCAAACTGCAAATTGCCTCGCACATTCAGGTGCTCAAACAAGCTCGCTTCTTGAAACACGTAACCCAGCGAGCGTTGCCAGGTTGGCCGGTAAACGCCGGCAGCGTCGTCCTGCCAGGTCTCACCGGCAATCGACACCAACGCGCCCGGGGTGCGCTCCAGACCGGCCACGCAGCGCAGCAAGCTGGTCTTGCCTGAGCCTGACACACCAAACAACACCGTGATGCCTTGGCCTGGTAACTCAAGGTCGACATCCAAAGCAAAGTCGGCTCTCTGCAGCTTGAGCCGGAGGCGGCTAGGCAACGCTCCCTCGTCATTGCGAGCGCAGCGCGGCAATGACGATAAGTTGAGGGGCGCGCTCATGTCACGACCCGGGTGTTTTGACGGTTCATCAAGGACAGGCCCAATAGGACCGCAAAGGCAAACACCAGCATGCCGCCCGCCAACCAGTGAGCTTGCGCATATTCCATGGCCTCCACATGGCCGTAAATTTGCGTCGAGACCACGCGGGTCTTGTCGGGGATGTTGCCGCCAATCATCAGCACCACACCAAATTCGCCAATGGTGTGGGCAAAACTCAAAATGGCTGCAGTGATAAAACCGGGCCGTGCCAACGGCAGTGCCACGCTGAAAAAAGCATCGATGGGTCGCGCCCGCAGCGTGGCGGCGACCTCCATCGGGCGCTCGCCGATGGCTTCAAACGCATGCAAAATCGGCTGCACGGCAAACGGCATGGAGTAAATAACCGAGCCCAACAGCAGGCCCGCAAAGGTAAAGGACAGCGTGCCCCAGCCCATCGCCTGCGTGAACTGACCAATCGGCCCGTTCGGCCCCAACGCCACCAGCAGGTAAAAGCCCAGCACCGTGGGCGGCAACACCAGTGGCAGCGCCACAAGGGCTGCTATCGGACTGCGCCACCATGACTTGGAGCGAGCCAACCACCAAGCCATCGGCGTGGCGATGATGAGCAATAAAACCGTGGTCAGACTGGCCAGTTTCAGCGTAACCCAAATAGCCGACAGCGCGTGTCGGTCGAAGTCCGGTAGATGCAACCAGCTCACAGGTCGTAGCCGTAGGCGCGGATGATGGCGCGCGCTTTGTCACCCTGAAGATAGGTCATCAGGGCGGTAGCCGCCGCGTTGTCTTTACCCGTCGTCAGCAGCACCGCGTCCTGCTGAATCGGCGCGTGAAAATTCGCAGGAACGATCCAAGCCGAGCCTTCTGTGAGTCGTCCATCGGCATAGACCTGAGACAGGGCGACAAAGCCGAGGGCTGCGTTTTCGCTGGCTACAAATTGGTAGGTTTGGCCTATGTTGGCACCCTCTACGAACTTGGGTTGCAGTTGTGCCAACAAGCCGAGTTTGGTGAGGGTCTCCATCGCGGCAGCACCGTAGGGTGCCAGCTTGGGGTTGGCAACGGCCAATTTATCAAAGCCGCCTTGGCGCAAGACATAGCCTTTGTTATCCACCAAACTAGGCCGCTTGCTCCACAGCACTAGTTTCCCGACGGCATAGGTGAAGCGGGCGCCGGCCATGACAAAGCCTTCTTTTTCAAGGCGTGCTGGCGTCTCTTTGTCTGCTGCCAGCAGCACTTGAAAAGGTGCGCCGTTTTTGATTTGTGCATAGAAAGCACCCGTGGCACCAAAGGCCAGCAGGGCCTTGTGGCCGGTGTCGGCCTCAAAAATCTTAGTGATCTTTTGCATGGGCGCCGTGAAGTTGGCGGCCACCGCCACACTGACTTCGGCAGCAGCTGACGCCGATGAGACACCGCACAGGGCCATGCCGAACAGCAGGGGTGCCAAGGCGAAATGTCGTATCAGTCGTGTGAAGCGTGTCTTCATTTGTGGGTCATTCTAAATGTCGCTCGGACGCACTGAGCGCAGTGACGCGTCCCGACAGATCCGATTCAGGATGGCATCAGTCCGGCCCCGATCTCCGCAGCATCCAGCCGTGCAAACGTCGTGTTGTGTCGATTGGTGAGCGGCCCGCCGCCGGGAATCATTTCTCCTTGCGGGCCGTAGCCAATGGCTTTGAACTTCCACAGTGCGTTGATGAGCTTCAAATTGCCGACATGCTGGCCGTGTGCATCCAGCAGCTGGCAAGTGCCGGCGTTCAGGGGTTTGAGTGTGAAGGGCGTCATGGTGAAGGTGCAGAGATTAACCCTAAGCGCCAAGACCCCATGCACCATGGGTGGGCGCTGTCGGCCGTACACTCGCCCACCATGTCTGGATTTGTCTTGTATTCCCCTGCGGCCCCTGGTTCGCCAGAAGCCGCCTCGCTTGACGCGGCCCAGGCTGTGCGACGGCCATTCACGCAGGTGGCGGTGGTCATGCAGCGTGAGCGTATTGACAGCCAATGGCAGCCTTGGCGCTGGAGCCTGTCTGAAATTATTCCCAATGAGGATGGTTTTGGGCCGCAGCCGCGCCTGCTGCTCAAAGACGACCAAGAAGAGCGTTGGCTGCACCCAGGTTTCACGGTTGAGCTGTTCACCGACGACGCCGAGGGCTATCACCTTAACCTGACGACTGACCATCCCTGCTTTTGGGTGGTCTGGCGCATGGAAGAAGAGCCGGCCATCAGCGAGGAGTGTATTGCGGTGCCGCAGACGGTGACGCTGAGTTATAACGACGCCGGCCGTTGGTTGGACGCACAAGAAACCGTCGAGCAAGTACCAGCGCCCATTGAGGTGTTGAGCTGGATGCAGGCCTTTGTCGACAAACATCATGTGCTGGAGCTCAAGCGGCGCAAGCGCCCGGACAGTTTCAAGTCCTTGCAAGACCGTTTTGGGAATCCGGCGCGGGTCAGTACCGAAAAAATACGCGGGCCGAGCCATGGCTGAAGGCGCAGATGGTTTTCTGGGTCGCTGGGCGCGTCGAAAAAACGATGCGCTGCAAGGCAAATCGCTGGACGAGCCGACACCGGCTGCAGTGGTGCCGACAGCTGTAGCGCCGCTACGGCCCGCAGTCAACGCTGAAAGCGGTGCGGGCGTTGCTGCCGAGCCGACAACCCAGCCAGCGCTCGATGCCAAACCTGCAGAGCCTGCCGAACCTATCAAGCAGCTGTCCCTTGACGACGTCAAAGACCTGACCAAAGACTCTGACTTCAAGCCCTTCATGAACCGAGGTGTGAAGCCTGGTGTGCGCAACGCCGCCATGAAAAAGCTGTTCGCCGATCCGCACTTCAACGTGATGGATGGGCTGGATATTTACATCGACGACTATTCGAAACCCGACCCGCTGCCGCTGTCGATGCTGCGGCAGATGGCCAGTGCCAAGTTCCTCAAACTCTTTGACGACGAAGAGGAAGAGGCGAAAAATGTGCAAGAAGCCAAAAACGCCACTTTGCCAAACCCTGATACAGATACCGCTACCCAGGACACCCAGGAAGACCATGCCCACATTGATTTGCGACTGCAACCAGACCATGCCCCTGAAGGCCCAGACACTGGGAGCGGTGCTGCATGAAGACCTGACGCTGCATTCGGCCTTGTGCCGCCGTGAGGCCGGAGCGTTTCAAAAAGCCATTCAGTCCGGTGACGACGTGGTGGTCGCTTGCACGCAAGAAAAACGCCTGTTTGCCGAACTCGGCACGCAGACTGTCGGCGCGGTGTCGCCCATCAAGTTTGTGAACATTCGCGAGACGGGAGGCTGGAGCAAAGACGCTGCCAATGCCATGCCGAAAGTTGCGGCCCTGCTGGCAGCTGCGCACCTGCCGGATGCGGAGCCGGTGTCCACCGTCACCTACAAAAGTACAGGTCGCCTGCTGATCGTCGGTCCGGTTGATCAAGCCGAGCAAGTGGCGGCCATGCTGTCTGACACGCTGAGCGTGACGATTTTTGCCCAAGGTGTATCAGCCCAAAATGGTGCACTGCCACCGGCACAAGAACGCCAGTACCCGGTCATCGGCGGCGAGGCTCTGCAGCTCAAGGGCTGGCTCGGTGCTTTCGAGCTGAACTGGCACAAAACCAACCCGATTGACCTTGACCTGTGCACCCGCTGCAACGCCTGCGTGGCCGTTTGTCCTGAGGGCGCGATTGACCTGAGTTACCAAGTTGACAGCAACAAATGCACCTCGCACCGCGACTGCGTGGCGGTCTGCAAAGTGGCTGGCGCAATAGACTTTACGCGCGCGCCACAAGCGTTGACTGAAGCTTTTGACTTGGTGCTGGACCTCGGCGCCAAGCCGCTGATCACGCTGCATGCGCCGCCGCAAGGCTACTTCGCCTTGCCAGGCTTTGTGGGTTTGGCCACACCGGGTTTGCTGCCTACCGTAGTGAAGCTGCGCGACATGGTCGGTGAGTTTGAAAAACCCAAGTTTTTCGCCTACAAACAAAAAATCTGCGCCCACAGCCGCAATGAAACCGTCGGCTGCAACGCCTGCGTCGACATCTGCTCAGCAGGCGCGATCAGCAGCGAAAAAAATCGCCAGCAGATCAAGGTCAATCCGAACTTGTGCATCGGCTGCGGTGCTTGCACCACGGTCTGCCCAACGGGTGCGCTGACCTACGCTTACCCGCGCGCCAGCGAGCAAGGCGTTCGCCTGAAAACCTTGCTGAGCACCTACACCCGCGCTGGCGGCCAAGACGCCAGCCTGCTGTTTCACAGCCAAGGCAGCGGCCAGCAAGCCATTGAAGCCTTAGGCCGTGCCGCGCAATTGGGCTCAGCCCAAGGTGTGCCCGCCAGCATGATCCCGCAGGCCTTGTGGCACACCGCCAGCGTCGGCATCGACCTCTGGCTGAGCGCCATCGCGCTCGGTGCACGGCAAGTGGCGGTGCTGGTAACGGACGAAGAAGCGCCCGACTATTTGACTGGCTTGGCCGCGCAAATGAAGGTCGCGCAAACCATCCTCACGGGGCTCGGTTACAGCGGCGTGCACTTTCATTTGATCCAGTCACCCGGTGCACTGAAGGCCCACAGCGTGGCCGCACTCGACGCCAGCTTGCAGGCGATTGGCAAAGCCAAAGCCGCCGGTCCTGCCGTTGCCGCGCGATTTGCGGTCGCACAAGAAAAACGCAGCACGCTCGACATGGCGCTCGACCATTTGATGACGCAAGCGCCAGCCACGTTGCCTGAAGCCATTGAGCTGCCCGCACTGGGCTCGCCGTTCGGCAGTTTGACGGTCAACAAAGACAGCTGCACGCTCTGCCTGAGCTGTGTCAGCGCCTGCCCGGCCAGTGCGCTGCAAGACAACCCCGAGCTGCCGCAGCTGAAGTTCATCGAGAAAAATTGCGTGCAGTGCGGCCTGTGCGTCAGCACCTGCCCAGAAGACGCCATCACCCTGCAGCCGCGCCTGCTGCTGACGCCGCTGCGCAAAGAGGCAAGGGTGCTGAACGAGACCCAGCCCTACGCGTGCATTCGCTGCGCCAAGCCCTTTGGTACGCTCAAAGCCATCGAGTCGATGTTGGGGAAACTGTCAGGGCACGCCATGTTTCAGGGCGCCGCCGCTGATCGGTTGAAGATGTGCGGCGACTGCCGCGTCATCGACATTTACTCGGCTGAGAACGAAATCAAAATCACCGATATCCGCTAAATGATGTTCAGTTCAGTGAAGAAGTAACCGCATGCAACCAGCCATCCTCGTACCGTCATCGCTTGACGAAGAAACTGCCCGCGCTGAGATTTACGGCCTGCTGGCGGCGCTTTTTTACGCGCCTTCAACGCCTGCGCTGTGGGACAACCTGCGCGCTGCGGTGACCGAAGCACCAGCTGCTGGCGCTCTGCTCGAAGCCAGTTGGGGTGAGGTGGTCGCGACCGCCCGTACCATGTCTGTAGCAGAAGTTGCCGAAGAATACGACGCTCTTTTTGGCGGCGTTGGCAAACCGGCCGTGTATTTGTACGGATCCCATTACCTGAGCGGCTTTCTGAACGAGAAGCCGTTGGCGGCCCTGCGTGGCGACTTGGCAGCGCTCGGCTTGGATCGCGGTGATGAGATGTCTGAGACGGAAGACCACTACGCCTACGTTTGTGAGGTGATGCGTTACCTGATTGCCGGTGAAGACGTTGAGGTGGCCAACCTGACCCGGCAGCGCGAGTTCTTCACGCGACATTTGCAGCCTTGGGCGCTGACCATGTGCGAGGCCATCAGCGCGCAGCCGAAAGCGCGTTTTTACAAGAGTCTCGCCAGCTTCACACAGTCATTCACCAATGTTGAATCACAAGGATTTGACATGTTGGCCTGAAGACCTCTATTTTCGTTATTAAAATAGTAAAAAATTTTAAATCGATTTATATTTTAAATAACATTATGTAGCTGAACGGGCTACTTTTTTGTGATTTCCTAGGGTTAATACTCTGTAAAGGTTATTTTGTGTCGTAGCATCCTATGCACTGAGATACCTATCTATTGATTGAGAGTGGAGAAAATATGCAAGACAGCCCATCTAAACCTTCGCGTCGGGGGTTCTTCTTCGGTGCAGCCGCCACCGGCGCCGCTGCTGCGGCGATCGTCGCTATGCCTGGCGTGACCTTGCCAGAGGCCGTAGAGGTTGAGCTGAAACCAGCGCCAGCCAATGGCGGCGGCTACACACTGTCTGAACACGTCAAGCGCTACTACAAGACCACGCGGCTTTAAAACGCAGCTTTAAGCGATCCAGACCTATCCCGGTCAGCCCCTTTAACTTTCACGGAGAGCTCATGTTGCTCACGAAAAAAAACCATGATGTCCAACGCGGTGCCGCTCACGGTGCCGGTTCCACGCGCTTTGTGCAAAGCCTTTCACGCGGCCTGAGCAACGCGCTGCCGACGATGGATCGTCGCGCTTTTCTGCGCCGTTCCGGTCTCGGTGTGGGTGTCGGCTTGGCCGCCACTCAACTCACACTGGTGAAAAAAGCCAAGGCGGCAGGCTCTGAAGCGGTGGGCGATGGCAGCGGCAAACTGGTCGTCAAACGCACCGTTTGCTCGCACTGTTCGGTCGGCTGCGCGGTTGACGCGGTGGTTGAAAACGGCATCTGGGTGCGCCAAGAGCCGGTTTTTGACTCTCCCATCAACCTCGGTGCCCACTGCGCCAAGGGTGCCGCCCTGCGAGAGCATGGCCACGGCGAGTTTCGCTTGCGTTACCCCATGAAACTGGTCAACGGTAAGTACCAGCGCATCAGCTGGGATGTGGCGCTGAATGAAATCAGTGCTCGCATGCTCGAGCTGCGTAAGACCAGCGGCCCTGACTCCGTGTACTGGGTCGGCTCCTCGAAACACAACAACGAGCAAGCGTATTTGATGCGCAAGTTTGTCAGTTTTTGGGGCACCAACAACTGCGACCACCAGGCGCGTATTTGTCACTCGACCACGGTGGCCGGCGTCGCCAACACGTGGGGCTATGGCGCCATGACGAATTCGTTCAACGACATGCAAAACAGCAAGGCTGCGCTGTACATCGGCTCCAACGCCGCTGAAGCGCATCCGGTCAGCATGCTGCATATGCTGCACGCCAAGGAAACCGGCTGCAAGATGATCGTGGTAGACCCGCGTTTCACGCGTACAGCGGCCAAGGCCGATCACCACATTCGCATCCGTTCCGGCTCCGACATCCCCTTCTTGTTCGGCATGCTGTACCACATCTTCAAAAATGGTT
>CANFWV010000012.1 GCA_947450695.1 Comamonadaceae bacterium | reverse complement strand
GTTCACTCCATGACCTCCACTCGGGGAAGGTCGGTATGCGTCCCGCCAAACAGGTGCCGACGACGCCGACTTAAACCCCGTTCCCGATCAATTCAGGTGGAGGAGTTTGAAGTGGCCATACCCGAGGGAATTTGGGTGGCCATCGGGGACCGGCCGTTTCGTCACAATCGATGTCGACGGCTTGGAATACAAAGTCTTCTATTTGCAAAATGGCACTGGGCAACCCCTAGTTTGCCAACATACCGCCGGTTGCCACAACCACCAGTGGCGAGGCTTGTTGGAAGACGAAGAGATCACCAAGAACTACAACGTGATCGCTTACGACTTGCCTAGGCACGGTAAGTCAGACCCACCTTTGAACGCTAGGTGGTGGGAGTCGGAGTACAAACTCACCGCAGACCACTTTGTCAAATTCATCGTCACGTTGTGCGATGCGCTGGAGCTAAAGGATCCCATTTTCATGGGGTCGTCTTTCGGCGGCAATGTAGCGCTTCAACTTGCTTTTCGCCACCCCGACCGCTTCAAAGCAGTGATCCCCGTAGAAGCCGGCGACTATGCGCCAGGATTTTTCTTGGACTGGTGGCAGCATCCCCACGCCAATGCTGCGCAAGTGTGTGCCAGCGGTACGTGGGACCTGATGGCTCCTCAGTCGCCAGAGAGTGATCGGTGGCTGACGTGGCATTACTACACCCAAGGCTCAGAGGCCTTCAAGGGCGATCTTTATTTCTACTCGATCGATCATGATTTGCGTGAAGAGCTGGAAAACATCGATGGCGTCGAGTGTCCCGTGATCATGATGACCGGCACATACGACTACCTGACGACGCCGGAGATGACTGAAAACACCTCTCGCCGAATCAAGGACAGTGTGTTTATCAAAATGGAAGACATCGGCCACTTCCCCATGAGTGAGAACTACCCAGTGTTCAAGGGTTACCTCAAAGAAGCCCTTGGCATTATTCAAGAGCGTAAGGGTTAGGTTTGAACCGCTAGCCGTTCTTATGGGGCGGTTGGCGGGATCACCCACAATTACGATAAAAGTGAGCGTTCTGCGTCACAATAGAAAACTAAGTGTTTTTTTGTTTTGGATTTGTTGCTTCTAAACAGCAAAGCAAAATCAATTCGTTTGCACCCCTTGAGCGGCTTCGGTAAGCCCACGATTTGGAAAATGGACGTATTCCCGAACCGATCGTGGCAGATTACCTTTGAGCTTGTTAGTGAGGTTGCTATCTTGCATAGGTTAGGTCTGCACAAAAATATTGATCGCGACCCTAGAGGTTAAAAGCAGTTAATTCTTAAAGACTTGGGGGTGCAACACCCGTGTGATCCCGTATTGACAGGGCTCAGCCTTCGCTGATACTGCCCCGATGCATCAAAACCAGTCCCCGAACTCTCTTTTTTCTAGGCGCTCGCTTCTCAAGCACGGGGCCGCCGTCGGTGCTGTGCCTTTTTTCAACGCTGCGGCGCAGACATCTGTGAGCACCCCGAACTTGGGGGAGACCATGCGGGTGTTGAGCGAACACATGGCGCAAGCTGCTGGCAGCGCTTTGCCGGCGGAGGTGGTTGAGCAGGCCAAGCAGCACATCTTGGACACGTTGGCGGCTATTGTTTCTGGCGGCCAATTGGAGCCGGGCAAAGCGGCTTACCGCTACCTTCAGCAACACGTTGCAGCGGGCAAATGCTCGGTGATTGGCAGCAAGCGCACGGCGGGGCCGATTGACGCGGCGCTGGCGCATGGCGTCATGGCGCACTCGGACGAAACCGATGACTCGCACGGGCGCTCTCGCTCACACCCCGGCTGCGCCATCGTCCCTGCGGCTTGGGCTTGTGGTGAATATTTCAATGCCAGTGGCGCGCAGTTCATCCGCTCTGTGGTGTTGGGCTACGACGTCGGCACACGGGTGTTGATGGCCATGGGCGGACCGACCTTCAGCTACGCCAGCCACAAGAGCTCACACAGCATTGCAGGTGTCTTTGGTGCAGCTGCAACGGCCGGCAGTTTGGCGAGTTTGAACGCCGAGCAGATGCGCTGGATGCTGGACTACACGGCGCAGCAGTCTTCCGGCATTGCGTCATGGGGCAGAGATGTCGACCACATCGAAAAAGCCTTCGTGTTTGGTGGCATGCCGGCACGCAGCGGGGTGACGTCAGCGCTGTTGGTCAAAACCGGTTGGAACGGCATTCAAGATGTGTTTTCAGGGGCGGACAATTTCTTTGAGGCGTATGCCCCGACCGCTAAAACAGAGTTGCTCATTGACGGGCTGGGCAAGCGCCATGAGGTGACGCTGACCGACATCAAAAAGTGGACGGTGGGCTCGCCGATTCAAGGTCCGCTGGATGCGCTGGAGTTGCTGCAGGCCCAAAAACCGTTCACCGCAGATGACGTGACTGAAGTCATTGTTCGGCTGGAACCGTCTGTGGCCAAAGTGGTGGACAACCGCGACATGCCCGACATTTGCCTGCAGCACATGATGGCCGTGATGTTGATGGACCGCACCGCCTCTTTCAAAGCCGCACACGACAAAGCCCGCATGCGCGAGGCAGCCACTTTGGCGCAGCGCAGCAAGGTGGTGTTGGTGAAGGACGAGGCGCTGACCGCGCTGCTGCCGGTGCGGGTTGCTATTGTGGAAGTGACGCTCAAAGACGGCACGCGTTTGTCGCAAAAAGTGGAAGCGGTGCGTGGCACGCCCCGCAACCCGATGACGCGTCAAGAGGTGATCGACAAAGCCACGGACTTGATGAATCCGGTGCTCGGCAAACCCAAAACCAAGCAGCTGATTAAGACGGTGTTTGAGCTGGAAAAACTGACACGAGTTCAGTCTTTGAGAACCTTGCTCCAAGCCTGATGTGAGGGCTTGGGAACGCTAGACGGAATAGTGTTTACACCTATTTCAAAAAAAATACGCTCAGTAAAATTCAACTTTTCCGAGCTGTTTTATTTTGAAACCAGGAGTTTTCATGAGCGGACGTCTAGTGGGTCGAGTGGCACTGATCACGGGGGCTAATCGGGGAATCGGGTTGGCCATCGCCCAAGAATATGCACGCGAAGGGGCCACTTGCATTCTGGCCGCCAGAAATCTCACTGCCCTGAAAAAAGTGGCCGCCGAGCTGACAGCCACTGGCGCCAAAGTGGTCGTGGTTGAGCTGGACCAAGAGAGCGACGACTCCATTCGTGCGGCCACCCAAGAGATTGCCCGTCAGTTTCCGAAGCTGGATATTTTTGTCGCCAATGCGGCTTCTCTCGGTGCGCGCAAGCCCATCATTTCGTACCCCATGGACACATGGCGCCAGACCTTTCAGGTGAACGTGCATGCCAACTTGTTGCTGCTACAAGGCTTGGACGCGCTGCTGAAAAAGTCAGACGCCGGGCGCGTCATTATTTTGAGTGCGCAAGTGGCCACTGTGGCCAAAGCGGGCACGGGCTCTTACGCTGTGAGCAAGGCGGCGCTGGAGAGCTTGGCGCGGGTCTACATGATTGAAGCTAAAGACACGCCGATTCGGGTCAACACCGTGAGCCCGATGGCGACACGCACCAAGATGCGGGCAGACGCGGCTCCGTCTGAAGACCCGATGACCTTGAAACCGCCGGAAGCCATTGCGCCACTTTTTGTGGAGTTGGCCTTGCCGTCATGTGCGCTTCAGGGTGAATGGATCAATGCCGACACATGGTTGGCGTCTCATCAAAGCAAGTGAGGGAAGTGACATGACGTGTGCACGCGCCAGTTCGGTTGTCTTGTCTGCGCTGGGGTTCGCTGTTTCATTTTTGATCGCGGCGCCGATCGCATTCGCGGCAGATGACTACCCCAGCAAGACCATCACGTTTGTACTGCCGGTTCCCCCTGGCAACGCGGGCGACTTGGCCGCACGGGTGTTGGCTGAAAAGCTGTCAAAAAACTTGAAGCAGCCGGTGGTGGTTGAAAACCGGGTGGGCGCGGGCGGCAACATTGGCGCGGCCTATGTGGCCAAGGCCCCAGCCGACGGCTACACGGTGTTGATCGGCTCAAGTGGCTTGTTCACCACCAACGAGCATCTGTACAAACTGCCCTTCAATCCGCAGACAAGTTTTATCCCCGTCACGCTGATTTATTCGGGTGCGCCTCTCTTGGTGACGAACTCAAAGACCGGGCCAGTGTCTTTGAAAGAGGTGATTGACGTGTCCCGCCAGCAGCCCGGCAAGTACAGCTTTGCCAGTTATGGGGCAGGGCATATTTCTCATATTTTGGGGGAGATGTTTAAGAATGCGGCGGGCATCGACATGCTGCACATTCCTTATAAAAACTCGCCCCTGACGGATGTGATGTCCGGGCAGGTGGACCTGATTTTTGAGTCACCGCTGTTGGTGACCAACAATGCAGCGCGCTTGCGACCGCTCGCTGTGGTGAGCGCCAAGCGCAACCCTAAACTGCCTGATGTGCCGGCTGTGGCTGAGTTTTTGCCAGGCTTTGAAATGACCGGCTGGATCGGTGCGTTTGTGCCAGCAGGGACGCCCGCACCGGTGGTGACGCGTTTGTACGCTGAGTTGCTGAACGTGATCAACAGCGACGATTTTAAAAAGCGGCTGGACGACCAAATGTTGGACCCCGGTGGCATCTCGCCCAAAGACTTTGCGGCTTACATCGCCAAAACGTCTGAGCGCGTGGGGCGTGTTGTCAAAGCAGCCAACATCAAGGTGGACTGATGAAGTGGTGTCGCTTTGAACTGCCCACAGGCCCGAGCTATGGTTCGATCGTCGGCAACGACGTGCTGGAGCTGTCAGGCCCGCCTTTGGAACAGGTTCATTACACGGGGCGAACCTTTCTTTTTGACGAACTGACTTTGTTGCCGCCGGTGATGCCGCAGAATTTTTATGCCGCCGGGCGTAATTTCAGGGACCATATTGAGTGGGCCAACAACTACCACGGCATGACGCTCAAGGTGCCGCAGCAGGCGGACATTGGGTACCGCTCCCCGAATGCCTTGGTGGGCAGCGGCGGCAATATTGTGATCCCCCGAAGCTCCAAAGGCAGCATTGAGTTTGAGGGGGAGTTGGTGGCCATCGTCGGGCGCAAAGCCAAAGACCTGACGCCCGACAACGCGCTGGACTGCATCGCCGGCTACACGCTGGGCAATGACCTGAGTGAACGTGACTACCAAATGTCTGACAGCACGCTCTGGCGCGCTAAAAACATCGACACCTTCAAGCCAATGGGGCCGGTGGTGAGCACCACACTGGACCCGACGCAGCAGATTATTTCGGTGCGGGTGAATGGGGTTGAAGCGTCTTCTTACAGCACCGTCAACATGATCTTCAGTTTGGAACATTTTCTGGTTCGCATGACTGAATTTGTCACGCTGCACCCAGGCGACGTGATTTGGCTGGGCTGCGACGGCCCCACGCTACCGGCGCTGCAACCGGGGGATCTGGTGGAGGTCGTCAATGACAACATTGGTGTGCTGTCTAACCGTGTGGTGAAGGCCTGAGCCACCGCCTGTGGCGAAACGGTCTACATAGACCCCGGCACCATGTTGACCTGCTTGGCAATGCCGCGCCACAAATCTGATTCGCGCTTGATGAATGTGGCGGCCACGGCGGGCGATCCGCTTTGGGGTGTCACACCGTTCTGACGCAAGCTTTCGATGACGTCGGGCGACTGGAGCGTTTTGTTGATGGCCGCGTTGAGGGTGTCGATCACGGACTGAGGGGTTCCAGCCGGGGCCATGATGGCTTGCCAAGAGGTGATGTTCATGTCCTTCAGGCCGGCTTCAATGTAGCTGGGCACTGCGCTTGCAAGAGCGCTGCGGGTTGGCGTTGTGATGGCGAGGGCTTTGAGCTTGCCCGAGCTGACTTGGGGCCACAGCGTGCTGAAGGTGTCCAGCAATAAATCAATGTGTCCGCCCAGCAGGTCATTCAACGCGGGGGCACTGCCTTTGTACGGCACATGGTTCAGCTTGATGCCGGCCCGGCTGCTCAGCAACTCCGTGGCCAGGTAGATGGAGCTCGATGACGAGCCGAAGTTGTACTTGCCGGGTTGTTTCTTGGCCTGCTCAATGAACTCGCCCAAGGTGTTGACCGTCACCGAGGGATGCACGGCGATGAGATAAGGCTGATTGGCGATCAGCGTAACCGGCACCAAGTCTTTCTCGGGCGCGTAGGGCAGGTCCTTGAACTGCAAGGGGTTGATCGACAAGACGGGCAGACTTGCCACCAAGAGGGTATAGCCGTCGGGGGCCGCATGGGCGACAAACTCGGAACCGATGATGGCACTGGCACCGACCTTGTTGTCGACCACCACAGATTGGCCTAGATGTGCCGCCAGCTTGGTGCTGATGGTGCGGGCCACAAGGTCACCCACGCCACCGGCTGGAAACGGCACCACCAGCTTGACGGGTTTCGCAGGAAAGGTCTGGGCCACAAGCCCCGTACTGGCGAGCAGCGCTAAGGTGCTAAGGAGTATTTTTATTTGTTGCATGGATGACTTTAGGTTGCTTGAATCAGACCTGCTTCGATCAATGCCAAGCGTATTTCAGCGCGCACTGCGTCGTTGACATCGATGGCTGGTGGACGCACGCGGGAGGAGGGCAGCTGGCCCATTTGCACCAAGGCTTCTTTGGTCGCGGCGACCTCGCTGGAGATGCGGGTGGGGAGGTGGTTTTCCCATACCCTGGCCATGAGAGGCGCGCAGCCATTGACGAATATTTCTCGAGCACTCTCTCGGTCGCCCCGACGGTGAGCGTCCACCAAGTTGACCCAAAGCGATGTGCCGATGGTGCTGATGCCAATCAAGGCGCCATGCGCGCCGTAGGCCAGCATCTCCACCAGGGGCGGGCCATCTACGGCGGCCATGATGGAGAGCTTGTCTTGCAGCGCGTCCCACAGCGGCTTGTAAGCTTCTAAGCTGCCGGAGGTGGCTTTCACCGCGACCACTTGCGGTAGCTCTGCAAGGGCCAGCAGCGTCTCCACTGAATAGGCGCATCCACTTTGCGGCCCATATTGAAAAATGATCATCGGCAGGCCGACGGCGTTACCGAGTTCTCTGAAGTACGCCACCACCGCTGGCGTGTGGGCTGTCAAGCGTCGATAGGCCCGGTTGTCGAAAGGTGGGAACACCAACAGCGCTTGGGCACCAGCTTGCTTCACGGCGAGTGCGCTGGTTGCGGCCTGCTGGACATTGCTGCATGAGACCCCCGCGACGATGAGCTGCCCAGCTTGCACAACGCGTGCAGTTTCCTGGACCACCAAGACCTGCTCTTCCAGGCTGAGCTGGAGCAGTTCGCCCAAGCCCCCGTTGACGACCAAGCCCTTGACACCCGGTGTGCGGGCAATCGTCTTAAGGTGCTCGCGCAGGGCTGGCAGGTCGATGCTGAAGTCCGCGTTGAAGGGGGTCAAGGTGGCGGGGTACAAACCGCTCATGACCAGCGATTTAGTCTCTCGGTGGGCGGTTTTTGAAGCGCGGTCTGGCTCGTTCACGACGATTCCTTTTGCAGTGGTCTTGGCTTGAAATCAACTCTGTAGGTAGATAATTAGATCGGCTTTTTGCTTGCGCCAAGCTACGGGTTTTCCTTAGTGCGACGCTGAACACTTAAAAACATGAGGGGACAACATGAACCTGAGATACATCGCATTGCGCGCCTTACTGTCACTGGCGGCGCTGATCACTTTGGGTGTTATGCCACTGGCTTTTGCCCAACCCAGCAACGCCAAAATGGTGGTCGGTTTTAGCCCGGGTGGACCGATTGATGCGGTGGCACGGATCATCAGCACGCAACTCGGGCAAGAGTTGGGCCTCAACATGATTGTGGAGAACCGGGCCGGCGCCAACGCAGGGCTTGCTGCCGAATATGTGGCCAAAGCAGAACCCGATGGACGAACACTTTTCCTCACCAGCACGGGGGCTGTGGCCATCAGCCCTTCGCTGTACGAGAAACTCAGCTTCAACCCTGTGCGCGACTTCGAACCGGTGTCGCTCGTGGTGAGCACCGACGAAGTATTTGTCGTTGGCGCGAAGCATCCGGCCAACGACGTGAAGCAGTTCATTGCCTACGCCCAGAAGCAAAACCGCGGCGCTGCCATTGCGTCCTCAGGGGCCGGCAGTATTCCACATTTGGCCGCAGAGCTGTTTGCCGATGTCGCCGGTATCAAGATGGTTCACGTTCCCTACAAGGGCGTGGCCCCGGCTATCACCGATGTGATCGCCGGTCATGTGGACGGTATCTTTATCGACATTCCAGTGGCGCTAGCGCACATCAAGGCTGGTAATTTAAAGGCGCTTGGCTTGGCCGCGCCGCAGCGCCACGCGACCTTGCCCGACACCAAAACTTTCCAGGAAATGGGCATCAAAGGGGTTGACTCTGCGAACTGGTATGCGATTTACGCGCCCAAGGCGACGCCGGTTGCTGAGCTTGATCGCATCAACCAAGCCGTCCGGCGTACGCTCGCCAATCCAACGGTGAAGAACGCGATGCTGGCCATTGGCGCTGAGCCGTCGCCGTCGACACGGGCTGACCTCGCGAAGTTACTCAAGAGTGACATCGACAAATGGCAACGTGTCATTCGGGCCAAGAAAATAACCGCCGACTGAGGACGAACGCGATGCCAACACATGCAACTACAAGGCGCGGGCGAAGGCCCCTGCGCATTGGCGCCGGTGCGTCTTATGCGGGTGACCGGATTGAGCCCGCCACCGACCTAGCAGCTCGTGCCAAGCTGGATTACCTCGTTTATGAAACGCTGGCTGAGCGCACCATCGCCATGGCTAATACGCTGCGCATGAAAGACCCCGAGAAGGGCTACAACGAGTTGCTGGAAGAGCGCTTCACCGCTGCGCTGCCGCACTGCCGTGCCAACGGAACAAAAGTCGTTACCAATATGGGCGCGGCCAACCCACTGGCTGCGTTGAAAAAAACGGTTGAAGTGATTCGCGCATTGAAGCTGGGACCGATGAAGGTGGCCGCGGTATTGGGCGACGATGTTCTTGACTACTGCGTGCGCAACGCCAACAGCTTGAAGATCATGGAAACCGGTGCACCTTTGTCGTCTCTGGTGGGCGAGATTGTGTCGGCGAATGCTTATCTGGGTGCTGACGTGATCGTTCAAGCGCTGGAGCAAAACGCCGATATTGTGTTGACCGGGCGAGGGGCCGATTGCTCTTTGTTTTTGGCACCGATGATCCACGAATTTGGTTGGGCGCAGGACGATTGGGACCTGCTGGGCAAAGGGCAAGTTGCCGCCGATATGGTCGAGTGCGGAGCCAATGTCTCGGGCGGATTTTTTGCCGACCCCGGCTACAAGGACGTGCCTGACCTGCACAACCTGGGTTATCCGTTTTTAGAGGCCAACGAGGACGGTAGCTGCGTTCTGGCAAAGCTTGACGGTACGGGCGGCTTGATCAGCCGGGCCAGTTGCATTGAGCAAATGTTGTACGAGATTCATGACCCAGCCAACTACATCACACCCGATGTGGTGGTGGATTTCACCGAGGTCAATCTCGATGAAATCGGTCCCAACAAAGTACGTATCAGCGGTGGGCGGGGTCGCCCACGGCCAGAGCAGTTCAAGGTGTCGGTGGGCATCAAGGAGGGCTGGATTGGCGAAGCCGAGCTGACGTACGCTGGCATTGGCTGCATGGCACGCGCCAAACTGGCTGAGCACGTGGTTCGCGAGCGCTTGAAAATTCGCGGTGTTGTGCTGCAGGAGTTTCGGGTTGACTACATCGGGCTGAACTCGCTGCACGGCGATGCCGCACCGCCTATGCGTCATGAACCTTGGGAGGTCCGCATTCGCTTTGCAGGTCGCACGCGCCACCGGGTGGACGCAGAGAAACTGACCAACGAGGTCGAGACCTTGGTGGGCAAAGGACCTTGCAGTTCCTCACTGCCGCGTGGGAACGTCCGCGAAGTGCTGGCCATCTATTCCTGCTTGATACCGCGTGATGCGGTGCAGACGCGGATTGTTGTCGAGGAGGTGCTCTGATGGCTCAATTTTTATTGCGCGAATTGGCGCATGCACGCTCCGGCGACAAAGGTGACACCAGCAACATTGGTGTCATCGCTTACCGCGACGAGTTTTACCCGCTCATCTTGGCGCAGGTGACGGTGGAGCGGGTGAAGGCGCATTTCCGGGGACTGGTGAAAGGGCGGATCACGCGGTACGAATTGCCGCGATTTTCGGCCATCAACCTTGTCTTGGAGGAGTCTCTTTGTGGCGGTGTGACACGCTCGTTGTCGCTTGACCCGCACGGTAAATCTTATTCAGCGCTGATCTTGACCTTGGTGATTGAGGTTGACGATGCCAACGCGGCGTTGTTGCGTGAGGCTGGGCGGAAAGCCATCGACGAAACAACAGAGAATTAAGAAAGAGATCACTCAGAAATGAATGAGATGCCACACACGCTAGATCATCGCGTTCACCTCAGCGTTCAAGACGCATGGCAACTGTCGCAGACCACCTTGCTGCGCATTGGCTACAGCGATGAAAATGCACGGATTGTCAGCGACCACCTGGTTGCCGCAGCACTCTGTGGCTACGAATATTCGGGCTTGCCGAAGATTCTGGAAATCGCCGAATCAGCCAAGGCGCGTCAACCTACTCACCCCATGCAGGTGTTGAAGGAAACATCGGTGTCAACCTTGTTTGACGGCGGCAACCATGTCGGCATGGTCACGCTTTTTCATGCCACGAACAAGGTGGTCGAGAAGGCGCAGGCGCACGGTTTTGGCTTGGTGGGGGTGACCAATAGTTGGATGAGTGGCCGTGGCGCCTACTACATGGAGAAGATCGCGCGGGCCGGCTTGGTGGCCATTCACACGGTCAGTTCTGCCAGCTTGGTGGCACCACATGGCGGTGCGAAAGCATCAATGGGGACCAACCCGATCTCATTTGGTTTTCCGGGTGACCCGAACCCGCTGGTCGTTGACATGGGGACCTCGGCCTTCATGGGCACGGAGTTGGGTTTTTATAAACGTCGAGGTGAATTGCTGCCTGAAGGCGTGGCCATAGACCGTGATGGCCTGCCGACTCGAGATCCAGAGGAGGCCCGTATGGGCGCGATGCTTTCATTGGCCGGACACAAAGGGTTTGCGTTGTCTATGGCAATGAAGGCATTTGGCATTCTCGCGGGCTCGCATTTGAACGCGGCCAAAGATTACGGCTACTTGTTAATCGCCTTCAAGCCAGACCTGCTGATCACACTGGAAGAGTACAAGGCGGCACTGGCGGAAATGATTGCGCGAGTCAAGGCAACGCCCCGCTTGCCAGGGGTAGAGGAGATCAGGATTCCCTCGGAGAATTCATTTCGAAACTTTGAGGCCAACAGCCAATCAGGCATTGCCATCGACCGCCACATCCACGAGAGCTTGTTGGCGCTGGGTGCGGCTTAGTCGTTCAAAGGTTCAGTTTTTAATGCCCGCGTCCTTGATGACTTTGGTCCAGAGTTTCAGGTCAGCCCGGAAAATTTGACCGAACTCTGCCGTGCTGTTGCCGACGGCTTCAGCGCCCATGCTCTTCAAGCGTGCGGCCAACTCCGGTGACTTGAGTGCGTCCACCACTTGCTTGTTCAGAAAGGCTTGGATGTCAGGCGAGGTGCCTTTGGGTGCGCCGAGACCGAACCAATTGGCCACGCTCATGGGGATGGAAGACTCACGCAAGGTGGGCACATTGGGGAGCAGGGGCGAACGCTGCTCCGACGTGACCGCGATGACGCGTAACCGCGGGTTGCTGAGTTGACTTGTGATGGTGGGCATGGCGACAAAAGTCCAGTCCACGTTGTTGCCCAGCACAGCGGTCAGTGCATCACTCGCGCCACGGTAGGGGATGTGGGTCATTTGCACGCCCGTAGTCGACAGCAGCAGCGAGGTGAAGACGTGGTGAAGGGTGCCATTGCCGGGGGTGCCAAAGGTGATCTCGCCTGGGCGCTCTTTGGCCACTTTGATCAGGTCTTCAGCTGTTTTGTAATTCTTCGCCGGGTTGACCGCCAAGGCAAATGCAGCCCGCGCATACATGCTGATGGGAATCAGGTCGGTTTCAATGTTCCAGTCCAAGCGGTCGCCATGCAAGCCCGGAAACATGGTGTACGACGAGTCCATGGCCACCAGGGTGTAGCCGTCTCCAACGGCTTTGGCGCCAGCGCCATAACCGATGAGTCCACCTGCGCCGGTGCGGTTGTCGACCACGAAACTCTGACCAGTTTGTTTGGTGAGCTCTTGGGCGATCAACCTGGCCAAAATGTCGCCGGTTCCGCCGGGGGCGTATGGCACGATGACCTTGACGGGTTTAGAAGGATAGCCCTGAGCCATCAACGGGGCGGAAAACAGCATGGACACGACCAAGCAAGCAAGACTCAAAAATTTCATGTTGATGACTCCTTTAAAAGCTCAAAAATGGCGTCCATGGATGGCAGACCTTCGACCTGCCGGACGACGTTGACCAGCGCATCCAAACCGACCTGACCTGTCGGAAAACCGGGCGAGCAGGCTTGAAGTTGGCTCGCCAGTTGGTTGAAATTCCAAGACATGCGGTCGTACGAATAGTCGCCCTCATGTCGCTTGCCATTCTTAAGAATGACCGTGATGGCCGGCGAAAACATGGGGCGTTCTTTTTGCGGCACCAGCTTGACCCGTCCCATGAAGGCCATGGCGGCAGGATCTCGCATGGGCTCGCGGGAGGCCGACGCAGGGGGGGGCGCACCGGCGACAGGGAACGCTCCATGGACCGCTGCATAGGCGGCAAAGTAATGCGTGGTTTCCCCCGCGCGGGGCAGTTGCCATATAGAAAAGCGTGGGAATGCCGGGCTGGGGTAGAGCGTTTCGATCCAGTTCATCGACACTTGAATTTCTTCAATATCGTCAGCGTGAAAACCGTGGATGGTTTTCATTTCACGCATGAGGTCGATCACCGGCTGGTTGTAGCCGGCGCACGGATACAGGCGAAACATGAAGGTCAGCAGTTTGTAGTCGGCCCCTAGCCCTGCCGTGATGGAGGCCATGTCAACTTGTTTTTGCCCTGTGAAGCTGTAGCTCAGCTCGCCTTTGCTGCTACCCGTGAAAGCGTTGAAGAATCCGGCCTCGCCTTCAAGTGAATGCTCGGCCCCTTTGATGTGGCCTTCGCGCGCCATCATGCCGGCGAACACGCCATTGCGCGAAGCTTGAGGCTCGTGAATCAGCAATTCGTTGCCGCCCACACGCGGGCCTTCGTTCAGGCCGGATGCAAAGTTGGCTGCCAAGGCAATAGTGGCCACCAGACCATCTTCGTCAAGGTCTAATAATTTGCCGCTGACCAGCGCGGCCCCCATGGTTGAAAAAATCGGTCCCGGACGGAACCCGCGGGCCGCGGTACTGGGAATGAAGTCATCGGCCAGTCGACACACGAATTCGTAGCCGACAGCCAACGCCACGATCAAGTCTTGGCCGTTTTTATGACCCAACTCTGCGTTCGCCAAGGCCGCAGGAATCAGCACCGGGCCGGGGTGGGTCAACATCCGGTAAGAGTCGAACAGAAAGGAAGCGTGAATGAGCTCTGAGTTGGCAAATGCCGCGCCCATACGGGTGGCCTTTTGGGTCGTGTGAAACACGGTCGCGCCGTCGGACTTGCCTTCTTCTGCCAGGGTCCAGCGAACAATGCTTTGCGCATGCGCGGAGTGGGCTCCCAGCACGCCACCGGTCAATGCGTGCAACAGCAAGGCCTTGATCTTGTCTATGACGGGCGCGGGCAAATCCTCGTATTTGAGGTCGGCGGCCCAGCGTGCAAACTGTCTGCTGATAGAGGGGGCGGTCATGTCTCGTCCTTGTCTCGTTCTAATTATCTATTTGTTTAGATGATTGTACCGGCCAGTATGAAAGTGAGACGGTAGCGAATTCGATCACTGCAAAGGGGCAAACAACGGCGCCCGCCGATATTCGTCAAGCCATAAATAGGACAAAAAAAACGCCCTCGAAAGGGCGTTTGAGGGTGAGACCCGGCTGCTCAGTTACTCTGCTGCGCTGATGGTCAGTGAAATGCTGCCAACACCTTCAACCGAACCTTCAATGTGGTCACCCGCGACGACCGGGCCAACGCCTTCGGGTGTGCCGGTGAAGATCAGGTCGCCGGGTTCGAGGTGGTAGAACAGCGACAGGTCTGCAATTTGCTCGCGGATGTTCCAGATCAGTTTGTTCAAGTCTGACTTCTGGCGCGGCTGGCCGTTCACCGTCAGCGCCAGTGCGGCATTCTCAATCACCACGCCAGGCATCGGGACGACTTCAGAGACCACCGACGACTGCTCAAAGTCTTTGCCCAAATCCCAAGGGCGACCTTTGTCGCGGGCGACAAGTTGCAGGTCACGGCGTGTCATGTCCAGACCGCAGGCGTAGCCGTAAATGATGGTGTGTGCGTCTTCGGCTTTGACCCGAAATCCTGGCTTACCGACGACCAAGACTAGTTCCATCTCATAGTGGTAATTGCTTGTTTCTGGTGGGTAGGCGACGGTGGCGCCACTTTGAACCAAGGTTTGCGGTGACTTGTTGAAGTAGAACGGACGCTCAATTGACTTGTCGACCGGTTTGCCCATCTCGATCGCGTGGGCGTGGTAGTTGCGACCGACGCAGAAGATACGGTTGATCGGCAGGCGTTCGGTTTTGCCACGGATGGGCAGAGATTGAACGGCTGGCGGTGTCCAGAGGTAGGTGGTGGTCATGGTGTTGGTGGCCTGTAGTAAAAAAAAATAGGAAAAATCAGGGACGCGTTTCGTAGACGCCGAGCTTCTGGTGCAGTGGTGTTTCGTCAGCGATAAAGATGAAGGCGGGTTGTTTGCTGGAGGCGTTGCGCAAGGTCACGGACGTGTAGCCGGGGGCGCAGCAGGTGTCGGCCTCGGCCAACAAAAAGCTCTGCTCTGCCACTTGCACCTGGGCGCTGCCTTCGATGACGTGGAACACCATCGCAGGGCTGCGTGTCGGCAGCGTCAGGGTTTGGCCCGGACGCAGCATCAGGGCATAAAACCCCAAGATGTTTTCGGCGTGCGCACCGGTCTGCGGATTGGCATACGTGATTTGCACGGCCTGCTCTTCGGGCAGGTTGGCCGCGAGCGACTCGAGTGCCGCGCGCGCATCTGCCCAGGGGTAGCGCAGCATCGGATAAGCCTTGTTGGAACGCTCAAACACAGGGGTCGGCAGCAGGCCGCCACGGGCGTATGAACGCTCTGAATTGCCTGGCGTCACCTCTTGGCGGCCACTGTTGACGTGGTAGCTCGCCTCCATGTAATAGACCAGCGGCAGGTCAAGAACGTCGAGCCAGATCACGGGCTCAGTGCCGTCATGGCCATGCTCGTGCCAAAGGCCTGTCGGCGTGAGGATCAAGTCGCCGCGCAGCATTGGGCATTTCTCACCGTCAACCGTCGACCAAGCGCCTTCACCTTCGACGACCATGCGGACCGCGTTAGGCGTGTGACGATGTGCCGGCGCCCATTCACCTGGTAGTAACAACTGCATGCCCAAGTACATGGCGGCACTGGCCTGCATTTTGTCAAGCCCGTGGCCCGGGTTGGCCAGCACCAGCACGCGACGCTCGGCTTTTTCGATGGGTGTGAGTTCGCCGGCTTGGATCAGCAAGGGCCGGATTGCGGCATACGGCCAGTGCGTGGCACGGGTGTGGAGGGTGGGTTTGCCGGGCGGCAACACGCCGCGCAGGTTGGGCCACAGCGGCACCAAGTTTTGCGCTGTGAGGGCAGCGACATAGTCGGTAGGTAGGTCTTCAAGGCGTCCGAGTTCGTTCATGGTGTTTTCAGTCCAGGCTGATGTTTTTGCGCTTGACTAATTCAGCGTAAATTTTGCTTTTGATCTCTGCATTCTTACGCATCTCTTCGGGGCTCCAGTTGATGGCCTCAAATGCAAAGGTGTTGTAGCGGGCTTTCACCTCTGGATCGGCCAGGACCTTCAACACGTCGGCATGAATCTTGGCCTTGACGTCGTTGGCGATGCCCTTGGGGGCCAGCAGAGAGACGAATGAATTGACTTCAAAACCGGCTGGGCCACCGGCTTCGCCCACGGTCGGGACGTCTGGCATTTGCGGGATTCGTTTGGCCGCGGCGATGGCGATGTAACGCAGCTTGCCGGCTTTGTAGATGCCTTGGCTGGAAGGCAAGCTGGCGAAGCTCCATTGAACGTCTCCGGCACCCACAGAGGTGAAGAGTTGCGAGACTTCGCGAAATGCCACGTGGGTCATCTCGGTATTGCTCAACAAGGCTAAGTGCTCACCACCCAAGTGACCGGGGCTGCCGACACCCCAAGAGCCATAGCTCACGGCGTTGGGTGCGACTTTGGCGGCATTGATCAAGTCCTTCATGTTCTGCCACTTGGAGTCGGTGGCCACGGCAACAAGAAACGGCGTTCGGAACAGCGGGGCGACAGGGTCAAAGTTGTTCAGCGTCACATAGCCTTTGGATTTGTACAGATGCGGCAATGCGGCCAAGTGTTCGCTGTCGAGCTGGATCAAGGTGTAGCCATCGGCCGCAGCGCGTTGGGTCGCCTCAATGGCGATGAAACCACCACCGCCGGGTTTGTTGTTGATGAGGACCGGCTGATTCCACAGCTTGGACAGTTTTTCAGAGAGTTGCCGCAAGACGGCATCCGGGCCGCTGCCTGCCGCAAAAGCGGTGACGATGGTGACGGGTTTTGTGGGGAAGTTGCTGGCGGGTTGTGCCAGGGCTGGCACGCACAAAGAAGTCAAAAAAGTGGCCAACAAGGCGGCGAAGGTGGTGGCTGCCCATGTGGCTTTGGGGCGCAGAGCTTGTTTAAAAGTGGTCATGTTGATCGGTGTCGTTAAGAGAGTTGTTGAATGTTGATTAAGCGGTGAGGCAGTTTTGTAGATTCCAGCCGTAGAGCCATTCCATGGCGTCATAAAAACGCTCGGGGCTGCGATTTTTCCAGAGGTCGTTGCGCACCAGGCGCTCGACGCCTTTGGCGTGAAAGATGCGGCCCATCTCGCGTGCCGACAAAACGATGCGGGCTGTGCGGGCGACGCGGCAGCGCTGGTAAAGTGCAAACGCTTTGGCAAAGTCGTTGTCGTTGACGCGCAGGGCTTCGCCCAAGGTGACGGCATCTTCCATGGCCATGCAGGCGCCTTGTGCCAAGTACTGCAGCGTGGCGTGGGCGGCATCGCCCAGCAGCGTGACGCGGCCAAAGTTCCACTGCCCGATGGGCTCGCGGTCGGCGGTGGCCCAGCGCGACCAGTCTTTGGGCAGCTCAATCAGTTGTCGTGCCTTCGGGCAAATGCCGTCAAAGTAGCTCAGCACTTCTTCCTGGCTGCCCATGCGCACGCTCCACTCTTCTTTGTCGCGGCTGTGGAAGGTGACAACCACGTTGTACTGTTCGCCGCCACGCAGTGGGTAATGCACCAAGTGGCAATTCGGGCCGACCCAGATCGATGCCGCATTCCATTGCAGGTCCACCGGGAAGTCTTTTTTGTCGACCACAGCGCGGTAAACCACATGCCCCGACACGCGTGCTTCGTCGCCCACATACTGGCGGCGCACGGCTGACTTGACACCGTCTGCACCGATCAACGCGATGCCGCGGTGTTGGCCGCCTTTGCTGTCAAAAACAGTCACGCCGTCGTCGTCTTGCTCGACGCGCTGAACCTGCGTCCCGGTTGATATTTCAATGCGATCCGAGGCCATGGCCCCATCGAGCAAGGCCATGTGCGCGTCAGCGCGGTGGATCACGGCGTAGGGGTTGCCAAAGCGTTTGAGGAAGGCTTCGCCCGTGGGGATGTGGCCCACTTGGTATTCGTCCAGCGCGTCGTGCATGACCATGAAGTCGGTGTAGACCGCTTTGCTTCGGGCGATTTCGCCAACGCCCAAGGCGTCAAAAGCGGCAAAGCCGTTGGGACCCACTTGCAAGCCTGCGCCAATTTCGCCCAAGGCCGAAGCTTGCTCCAAGACTTTCACGCTGAAGCCTTGGCGCGTCAAGGCCAGTGCCGCTGCCAGGCCGCCGATGCCGCCACCCGCCACCAGGACCGGCAACGCGTTTTTGGGTTGGATGCTCATCGAAGTCTCCTCATGATTTGAACTACCCAGCAATGTCGTTGCAAGAGACTATGGCGTCAACGCCGTATATAGAATACTCAACATATCGTTTTTATATAGTGGTGTATGGCCAAACTTGATCTGGACTGGCTCGGCGTCTTTGTCGAGGTCTACAAAACGCAAAGCGTCTCTCGTGCTGCACTGCGCTTGGGCATTGAGCAAGCCAGCGCCAGCATCATGCTGGGCAAACTGCGAAGGCATTTTGACGACCGCCTGTTCACCCGAACGTCAGCCGGTATGGAGCCAACGCCCAAGGCGCAAAGCATTTACCCCAACCTGCTGGAAGCATTGCTGCACATTGAAAAAGCCAGGGGGCAGGGCGGCGACTTTTCGCCTCGGCAGGCAGAGCGGGAATTTCACATTTGCATGACCGACATCAGCGAGATGGTGTTGCTGCCGCGGCTGATCAACCACCTGCAGCAGTCCGCGCCAGGTCTGACCTTGAAAGCCGACAAGATATCTCAGGACAGCCGCCGTCGCCTTGAATCAGGCGACATTGACCTGGCCGTTGGCTTCACGCCAGATCTTGAAGCGGGCTTTTACCAGCAGGCGCTGTTTGCGCAAAATTTTGTTTGCCTGGCCGCCAGTGACCACCCTCGTATCCGTTCAAAGCTCACGCCTCGCGCGTTTTTGGCCGAAGGCCATATCTTGGTGACCGCGTCGGGTACGGGTCACTCCATCGTCGACAAAGTGTTAGCCCGCCACAAATTAGAGCGCCGTGTGGTGTTGCATTTGCCGAGCTTTTTGGGCGTGGCCCGTATCGTGGCGCAGACTGAGTTCCTGGTCATCGTGCCCCGGTTGTTGGGCATCGCCTTGGCCTCACAGGAAAAGGTTCAATTGCTCGAACCTCCCGTGCCGTTGCCCCCGTACAAAGTCAAGCAGCATTGGCATGAACGCTTTAACGCAGATGCGGGCAACATCTGGTTGCGCCAGAGCATGGTGAGTCTTTTTTCCGGTGCTGGGCTGGACGTTTGACGGATCAGAAGCCGAAGTGATGTTTCGGGGCTGACCACATCATGACCTCTCGGTCAGATGTCGAAAATTGGCCTTCAAAGACTTTCAGCATCGGGCCGTAGTCCAAACGGTATGGGGCTTTGAGGTAGGGCCAGTCAGAGGCCCAGACGCATTGTTGGGTGCCGAAATTTTGAACCAGTTCATCCAAAAAAGGGCGTACATCGGGGAACGGAAATCCTGCCGTTGAGAATTTCGCATAGCCCGACATTTTCACCACGGCACGGCCTTCGCGCCCGAGCGCCAACAAAGACTGGAAACCAGCTTGGTGTGTTTGAGCAGCGACAGCAGGGCGTCCGCAATGGTCAAACATCAACTTGCCGTCGACACGCTTGAGCATCGGCATGAACTGAACCAACTGGTCGTTTTCAACTTGAAACTGTGCCCAGAGACCTAGCGTTTTCAAGCGCTGCAACAAAGGTTCAATGTCCGCGTAATGGTCAAAGCCATGCAGCGAGGGATTAAAAGCCAAGCCAATGACGCCTTTTGACTTGAGCTCGACCAAGCGGTCCATTGGGCAGTCGTTGGGCACCACGGCAATGCCCTTGAACTTTCCCGCGCCGTTTTGGATGGCGTCCAACAGGCAGCGGTTGTCTGTCCCGTAACCAGAGTTCGGCCCGACCAACAGCGCATGCTCGACCGCATAACAAGCCATCACTTCCTTGAAGTAACGCGCGTCCCCCATTTCTTGACCGGCCGGGCGATACGCCACGTCAGCGCCGTAAGGAAACCGGGCTGGGTCCAGCACATGGCAGTGCGCGTCGATCTTTCTTTCCGTCAGTACGCTCATTGGCGACGCATCAAAAAGTGGCCAAAACGGCCTGCTTCAATTCATCCGTGATCTCGGGCATGACACCAAACCATGATTTGAATGCAGGGCGTGCCTGGTTCAGCAACATGCCCAAACCATTGGCAGTTGTGTTGCCACGCAGCCGTGCGGTTTCCAGCAACGGTGTTTCAAGCGGGACGTAGATTGCGTCTGAGACCATGGCTGACATGGGAAGGGCGTCTAGGGTCACATCCAGTGGTGCCTGACCATACATGCCCTGGTTGGTGGTATTGACCAAGAGCGCACAGCCTTCCATTGCGCTGTTGCGTTCTGCCCAAGAAACGACTTTGACGATATGTTCATACCCTGCAGCCAGAGCTTGCGCTTTGTCGAGCGTTCGGTTTACCAGTCGAATCTCGGTCGCCCCTTGATCGATCAGGCTTAGAACAACCGCACGAGACGCGCCGCCAGCGCCCAACACGACGATCGGCCCGGCATCTGCCCGCCAATCGGGGTTGGCGTCTTTCAAGCTTTGAATGTAGCCATAGCCATCGTGGTTAAAGCCGTGCAGACTGCCGTCAGGCTGCACCACGATGCAGTTGATCGCCCCCATGCGCTGCGCCAACGGGTCAACAACATCCATCAACTTGAGGGCTTCAACCTTGTGGGGTTGGGTCACATTGCAACCCGCGAGTCCCAATGCTGACAGGCCGCGAATGGCCGCCTCCAAGTACTTCGCTTCGACCGGAAAGTGACCGTAAGCACCTCTCAAACCGTGCCGGGCAATCCAGTAGTTGTGAAGAATCGGTGAACGTGACTGCGTGATGGGCAGGCCCATCACGCCGGCCAATGTGAATTTTCTGTTGTCCATGGCGTAAACGAAGCGTCCTGTTATTTTTTGTTGACGGGCGGCAAGATGCTGGTGACCACTTGCTTGCCCGCGACCACTTTGGTCATGTAGCTCTCACGGTCGAGGTCGCCTTTGTCGTCGTAACTGAGGTCCAGCAACAGACCCGGCGTTGTCTTGGCCGAGAGGCTGAGATTTTTCATGGCGGCGGCAAAAGCCTTGGAATCGAACTTGCCAATTTTTTCGGTCACAGCCTTGACGGTGTAAATGCCGATATAGCCTTTCAGGCCGTTGTGGTCGGTCTTGGACTTGAACTCGCGCTGGTAGGCTGCATCGAATTTTTTGACATTGGCTTGGGGTGCGTCAGCCGTCAGGCCCACATGGGCGATCGCGCCATTGGCTGCATCCCCTGCCAGCTCGATCACTTTCTGACTGGTCAAAGTGGTCTCACCAATGATGGGTTTTGTGTAACCTTGCTTTTTGAGCTCGCGCAGCAAACGGGCAGACTCTTCTTCGTTCGAGTAAACGAACACGGCGTCGGCGCTGGACTGCTTGACCTTGATCACGGCGCTGCTGAAGTCGACTTGGCCGGGTTCAGTGGAAACGTCTGCACCGACTTTGATGCCTTGGGCTTCGAGGGCTTTCATGATCAGGTCACGGCCACCTTTGCCAAAGTCGTTGTTGACATAAATCACGTCGACAGCTTTGGCCTTGACGGTGTTTTTGATATAGCCGGCAATCTTGGGCATGGCCGTGGATTGGGTGAACGAGGTTCTGAAAACGTAGGGGTTGCCTTGCTCCGTGATGGCAGCCGCTTCGCCACCGGTGAAGTTAGGGATTTCTGCACGGCGAGTAGCGGCCATGCTGACCATGATGGAGCCAGAAAACACAGGGCCCATGACCACGTAGACGTCGTTGTCGACGGCTTTTTCAGCCAGACCCTTGGCCACGCCGGGGTTGGACTGGGTGTCGCTGGAGGTGTAATCAATCTTGCGGCCCAAGATGCCGCCTGCGGCATTGATCTCTTTCACTGCGAGTTTCATGCCGTTGTCAAAATTGGTGCCTGACGTAGCACCGGTGCCGCTGAGTTCAACAAGTCCCACGATTTTCACGGTTTGGGCTTGTGCCACGCCCGTTGCGAACATTGCACCAATCAACGCCAATTTTAAAAATGTTTTCATGCTTGTCTCCATGTTGTAAGGGGCTTCAAAAGCCGCACATTATCAATGGGAAATTGACAGCCTGACAAGGCAGCCCTTCTTCGTGCGTGATAACCCTTGGAGTTTGAGCCCGCGGAGTTTGAAGGTGCTACCCGATGTGCTGCGCGACAGTGCTGTTGCGGGCACAGGGCAAATAAACGTTAAAACTTGAGCCCTTGCCAAGTCCCGGGCTGTTGGCCGTGACCCGTCCTCCATGCATTTGAACCAGACTTTTAACCAAGGCCAGTCCGAGCCCAAGCCCCCTCTGGCGCCGATCCTGGGAGCGTTCGCCTTGGGTGAAGAGGTCAAATATATCGGGCATCAGGTCGGGGTCAATGCCATGGCCGTTGTCTCCCACCGTCATACGCAGTTCGTCGGCCTCGATGGCGACGCGCAGGTCGAGGTAACCGCCTTCGGGCGTGTACTTGGCGGCATTGTTCAAAAGATGGCTGGTGACTTGAACGAGCCGGGCGTGGTCACCATTGACGGGGAGGGGGCCGGCTTGAATGGAAACTGAAAAGTGATGCTGATTCGACTCGATGAGGGGGCGAATCTGTTCGATGGCGACGGCCACCACGGTGGCAAAGTCGATGGTTTCGAGCTTGAGCGTGACTTGACCCCGCGTGATTCGAGAGATATCCAGCAAGTCGTCAATGATGCGCGCCATGTGTTTAGCTTGATTGCTGATGATATGGCCCGTGCGCTGAATGAGGGGGTCGTCTTTGGCGGCCATGATGAGCATGTCTGCGCCGGTCATGATCGGTGCCAGAGGATTCCGCAGTTCGTCTGCGAGCATGGCGACAAACTCGTCTTTTCGTTTGTCCGCACGCTTGAGCGCATTCGCCAGATCGACTTGCTTTTGCCCTTCGCGGGTGAGTGCTTGGCGCTGCTCGTACAGCCGGTCTAGCATTTGATTGATAGACGATGACAGGCTGGCGACTTCTTCGGTTCCCGTGACTTGAGCCCGTTCCTGGCTCAAGCCATCCCTGACCAACTGACTGGCAAAAAGCTGAAGTTTTCTGAGATCGCGGGTGAGGACCAATGCCATGTGTGCACCGCCCAGAACCACGGCCACGAACAGCCCCAAGACCAGCAAGAAAATCGGCAAGTAAAGTGGCGACAGTGAACTGTTTATGTCTTGCGGCGAGGCGCCTTTGATGCGAAAGTCCAGCGCTCCAAAAACGGCCGGTACGGCCACTGGGTTGGTTTGGTTCGGCTCGTCAGCCAGGGGCGCTCCCCAAAGCAGTTGCATGTTGTCGTCAGTGTGCAAGGCGCTCAAGGCGATTTTGTATAAAAGTCCGCCTTCAGGGTTTTTTGTACGCTGGTAAACCAAGGGGGCTAAAGCGACCAATTCGGGGGCATCACCATTCCAGAAAATCCCGGAGGCGGGCCGACCCAGCTTGATTTTTTCGCTCAGCCAAAGTCGCTCTTCTGCACTGAACTGCGCGTTATTGCTGGCGATTTCGCCGCCTTGATAGTCGGTGAATAAGACTTGCACGGGTATGCCGTTGACTTGACGGATGCTCGCCAAAAATGGCTGAAGATACGTTTCCCGGCCAGCCCTGTCGACACGTCCGGTTGCCAAAATCGTGCTGCCTGCAACCTCTGTCATGCGGGTGGCCAACGCCGTCAAGTTGAGACCGATGGTTTGCGCGTGAAACTGTCGCTCACGAGCAGCAAGCTCGTGCATTGCACTTTCTTGTTGACGGGTGAGCAACCACCATGAAGCCAAGGATGTCAGCAGCAGTGCAGCCACCGCCAGACCGGCAGCTGCTAAGGCAAAGCGTCGTGCGAGGCTGGAGGGTGTGTACTTGGTTCGATGCCTGAAGGCCGAGCTATTTTCTGGCATGGGCCATCAGATGAGTTAGATCGCAATTCTCACCGGAAAACTTACTGTTCCGCAATCTCTTACGGCGCCGAAACGGGTAACAAATACGTAACATTTCTGGGCGGACTGGCCGCCATGCCTCCAAAAATCAACGATCGCGGTACAAAACCGTGATGCTGATGCGTCGGTTGCGTGGATCTAGCGGATCGCTTGGGTTGTAAGGGGCGGTGTCTGCCACCCCTTCAATTCGGGCAAACCGGGCAGATTTAACCCCGTTCTTTTCGACCAACAGGCGTGTTGCTTCTGCACGCTCGGCTGACAAGGACCAGTTGTTACGGTTGTCCGTATTTGAAAACGCCACGCTGTCGGTGTGCCCACGCAGAGCTAACTTGTTCGGCATGGTTCCCAGGGACTTTGCAACTTCATTGAGCAGCGCCTGTGCACGCGGTAAAAGGCGTGTTGTGCCCATTGCAAACATGGCGAAGTCAGCTTTCTCGATGATCTCAATGCGCAGCCCATCTTTTTCGCGGACGAACTTGACTTGTTCTTTCAGGTTCTCAAGATTGGGCGTGTTCTCAAGACGTTCACTGACTTCTTTCTCAAGCTTGTCGAAAGCGGCTTTATCGGCTTCTTCCACAATTTGTTTTTTCTCCGCCTCGCTCACTTGATCGGGGTTGGCACGCTCGGTGCTATTCGGCGAAGGATCGTTCTCCGTCGGGCCACCTTCAGACCGGGGGGTCAACCGCTCCATCGCCGCAGTTTGTTTGGCTGAAAACGGAAAGCCGTCAGGGTCGATGATGGACCGGCCACCCAAAATACCGTTGGAGCCGGCCAGTTGTCCCATGGTGACGTTGCTGTGCGAGGTCGGCTTGAAGTAGTCGGCGATACTTTTTCTCTGATTTTCGTTGGTGGCGCCCAACAGCCACATGAGCAAAAAGAACGCCATCATGGCGGTCATCATGTCGGCCAGAGCAATTTTCCAGGCGCCGCCGTGGGCACCCGCATGACCATCGTCAATGAACTTTTTAACAACGATAACAGGCGCAAGAGGCGCCGGTTCTGCTGCCGCGACTTCAGGTGCCGCTGGCTTTGCTTCAGGCACGGCCGCTGGCGCAGCGGCAACAGAGGCCTCCGCTGTCTCTGGCGACACAGCCTTTTCAGCTGCGGGAGGGATGTCGACGGCGGCTTCAGCCATGCTTAATTGCCGCGCAAGCCGTCAAAGACTTCTGCAAAACTAGGTTGGTTGTGGTGGCTGATGCCCACACGCGCTGCTTCAATGATCAGCGGCATCGGGTGGCCGTGCATGGTGCCAATGATGATTTGCTTGACGACTTTGTAGATCTCAGCTTCATCTTCAATGATTTGGGTCAGCCGGCCGGCCATGGGTTCGACCATGCCGTACGCCAAAAACACACCCAAGAATGTTCCGACCAAGGCGCCACCGATCAAGCCGCCCAAGATGGCGGGCGGTTGGTCAATCGCACCCATGGTTTTCACCACGCCCAAGACGCACGCCACAATGCCCAACGCAGGCAAAGCGCCGGCCATGGAGGCCAGTGCAGCGGCAGGTTTCATGGCGCTGTGGTGGTGGGTCTTGATCGACTGTTCCATGACTTCTTCGACCGCATATGCACTCAAGTTGCTCGACGAGACGACCAACAAGCGAATCGTGTCGGTGATCAGGTGCAGCAGGTCGTGGTCTTTTAACAGCGCCGGGTATTCACCAAAAATGGCACTGGCTTCGGGGTTTTCGATGTGTGCTTCGAGTGCAACGGCTCCCTCGCTTTTGAGGGTTTTCATGATTTTTGAGACCACAAATATCGTGCTGAGGTAATCGGCTTTTTTGTATTTGGGACCCTTGAATACTTTGCCCATCCCGCCGAGCGCCCCTTTGATGATGGCCGTGCTGTTGCCAACCAACATAGCGCCAACAGCAGCGCCGCCAATCACCAGCATTTCATGCGGTGCGGCGTGAATAATCGGTGCCATGGATCCACCGGCCAGGATAAACCCGCCAAAGACACAGGCAAACAAAACCACGAGACCAATTATCGAAAACATCGATTTATCCAATCAAGTTGGCAACGACCTGCGCGACGGTCGGGGGATGACAACTTGGGCGCTGAGCAAGCTTTTTCTTCACAACACTCAATGGGCCGTGAGACTGGTCCGGGCAGGCAGCAATGACGGGACATCGCGCCAAGCCTGGCGAATCTCACTCATCAATCCATGAACCTCTTTCAGTGCGTCCAGATCGTTGTACATGTTGATGTGAAGTAGGCGACGAGTGACGTAGCTGTAAAGCTCGTTCAAATTGGTCGCCAGGTCACCGCCTTTTTCGAAGTCAAGCGCACCTTGCAGGCCAAACAAAATTCGGTTGGCACGGGCCAGGCTTTTGCCTTTTTCAGCGATCGCGCCGTGCTGGATGTGGCCTTGCGCCGACATCATGCTTTCAATCAGGCCGTCAAACAGCATCTGGATCAGTTCGACCTTGTTGGCCACAACGGCTTGGCTGGCAACGTTGCCAGCGCCATAACTTTCCATGGCCTTGAAATGAACTCGCATGTCGATTGCTCCTGATTAACTGACTGTGGACACACCTTGAATCGGAACGTCAGCGGGAAACTTGAGGCCTTTCATCTCGGTTTTCTTGCGCTGGACGTCAGCATCTCGACAAAAGCTGAAAATGCACGTGCCATGACGGGCTGTTTGTACGGATAAATGTCGACCGGGTCTGTGTCGTGAATCCAGGCACCGTTGTCGGCCTCAAATAGCACGAATGTGCCAGCCATAGAAACGCTGCAATCCAGCACAACATAATCAAGACCTAGTTTTTCCGCGATGATCTTGAGCGCTCCGCCATGCTGCGGAAGAAATTCAGTTTCAAATTCAGCCATGAACTTTTCTTCTTCTGCACGCTTCGCAGGATTTAATTCCATGTGTGCGGCGATGTAGTGCACAACCCAATGGTTAGAAATAGCCAAATGACAAATATAGGGTTGTTTGTCTATCAAGGCGATTCTGAATTTTCTATACAAACCGTCTGACTGGCTGCAGTCTATGAACTCTGAAAGATAGAAATCTTGGACGGTTTTATTTTTTTCTAAATACGCTTCTAACGCTAGCGGGGTGTCTATCTTTTCGAAGTTCTCGCCAGCATGCGTGTCTATGGGCCGGATCAAAAAAGGAATGCGTTCTGAGGCAAGTTGTCGGGCGCTGATTCGCTTGGTTTTGGGCACTTTGAAAGATGCCTCATTTTTGAATAATGCGTAGAGAGAATCTCTCGCGCATTTCAGAATCCCTTGCGTGTGATTTAAAAAAGGTCGGGGCCAGTTGTGTCGATGAGATTCAATCAGTTCGAGTAAGGGCTTGTTTTTAGAAGATTCGCCCAAAGCCAATATGGCGACATCGTGGTCAGGAATATCTGCAAAAAATACGGTTGCGGTGGACACGTACAGAAGGTCCAGCTGGATATTCTTGTTGAATAAAATAAAGTCCAGAGGGGCGTTTTCCAACATGTTTCCGGGGCCCATGACGGCCAGCACGCGAAGGGTTGGATGGGCCGGGGCCAAAATTCGAAAGACGGACCTGTGTTGCAGTGCCTTGGCCTGTATCTCCAGTGAGAATTCGTCCATTTGCAAGCTTTGAAGAATGAAAAACATCTTCATGAATTTCTGGCCCATGTCTGCTTCAGACGCCATGTCCTCCAACAAGCTTTGCAGAGCGCCGGGTAAAAAATTCAAGAGTTCACGGGATGCCCGCACAGGCGCTAGCGCTGGGTTGTCGAGCGTCATGGTGATGCTGCTGTGGTGCCGCCGCTGGGTTCAGGTGCGGCCATGACCGAGTTGATCGGTCTCAGCCTCGGGAACGCGGTTTGCTGGGTGGCGGCTCAGCCACTTGCAAGGTCACGCGAAGTTTTTTGACGACGGCGCTCAAGAGCTGGCTGACGCGGGACTCGGTCACGCCCAGGACTTCGCCAATCTCCTTGAGATTGAGTTCTTCAACGTAGTACAGGTTCATCAGCAACTGGTCGCGTTCAGCCAGTTCGCCAATGGCCCCCGCCACGGCACCCATGAACTGGGCGTGTTCCACGATGGCGTCAGGTTGCTGCGCGCTGTCGTCGGCGATGTTCATGACCTCGTCATTCATCACCTCCATCGAATAGGTCTCAAAGCGTTTGGCTTGGCCGCGTTCTTTTTGAAACGCATCCAGATCTTTGCCCACGTGTTCAGCCAATTCAGTCTGTGTGGGAACCCGACCCAACTCAGAGGCCAGGGCGTCGGTGGCTTTGCTGTGAGATTTGTTGAAGGCGACGGCCGAGCGCGGCAGAAAAGACAGACGCCTGACTTCATCCAAAATGGCGCCGCGCACACGGCTGTGGGCAAAGCCTTCAAACTCAATGCCCTTGCTTGGGTTGAAGGCGCGTGCAGCCTCCAGCAGTCCAATCATGCCGACCTGAATCAGTTCGTCGAGCTCCATGAACGGTGGAATGCGCACTTTCAAGTGCAGCGCCACGCGCTTGACCATGCCCAGATGCGCGAGCACCAAGGCTTCGTGGTTGTTCTGAACTTCTTCGTACAGTCGAATGGAGGGGGCCATTGTTTCAGGTCCGGCGGACCAGCCTCTCGACAAAGAACTCAAGTCCGCCCGAGGCTTCTTCGATCGGGGGGAGTTTTTCGGTGGCGTCTGCCAAGCGCCGGAAATCGCGTGAACCCGTGCTGTCGGGTGCAAATTCAAGCACCGACTGGTATTTTTTCAATGACAAATGAATGTTCGCGTCATTTTCAATGGTCGCCAAGTACTGGACGCTTTGGTTCAGAAAACGCGCGCAGACCTGGTTCATGCGGTCAAACAGGACTTGCCCTTCCTTCTGGCTGTTCATGCCGTTCAGCACCAGGTAGATTTCATTCAGTCCTAACTCTTGAATCAACACTTTGATCGTGCCGTAGGCATCAGCGATCGACGATGGGTCGTCGCGCACGACGATGTAGCGCCGTGGACAGGCGGCCATGAAGGCCAGTACCGACGGCGAGATTCCCGCGGCCATGTCAACAATCAAATAGTCGATGTCTTCTTCAAGGGCGCTGAAAGCTTGCACGATGCTGGCTGCCTGCAACTGGCTGAGTGCCGCCATGTCTTGCATGCCTGAAGCGCCGGGCACCAGCCGGACCCCAGCACGGGTTGTCACGATGATGTCTTCCAGGGTTTTCTCACCGCTCAAAAAGTGACTCAGGTTGTAGGTGCAACGCGTACCCAGTGCAATTTGAGCGTTGGCCATACCCAAGTCAGCATCCAGCAACATGACCCGCTTGCCCATCAGTTGCAGGGCGACCGCCAGATTGACTGAGACAATGGTTTTCCCGACGCCGCCTTTGCCGCTGGCGATGCCGATGACTTGCGTGCGGGATGGCTTGCTCATGCGATCTTTCAATGAGAGGTGCTTCATGCTGGCACCGTATTCTGGTGGAATTGACGAAGGGTTCGTTGTTCAACAAAGCCGTTGCTTGATTTGTCGTCTGAGAGTGGACCCGTCGGCTGAAGTTGGGCCAGGCCAAGCGCGACAAGTTGTTGAACCGGGAATTCTTGAATCAGGTCCTTGGCGGCAACACCGTTACTGGCACCGGCTAAACCTACGGAGTGATGGCTTAAAAAGTGCAACATGGGCCATGGCTGCGAACTCTCATCGACTTTACTCACCAACAGGCTGTGCCAGACGATGCCACTGCCGATCAATTTCGCGAGGGTGGCGCTGGACGCGTCAGCTGGCACCACCGCGTGGCACCCACAGTCCGCGTCGATCAGCAAGACCTCGGCCACGCGTTCGTTCATTTGCACGCCCGGCGTGTCAATCAGCACTAGTTTTCGTTGTGAGAGTTCGTTCAGAAGCAATGCCAGCGTGGCGGCATCACCCGCCCGAAAGCAGTCGACGCCAATCTGCGATGCCAACATTTGTGTCTGACTCCAAGCGCCAGCCCGAACGTCCTGGTAGCTGATGAGCGCGACTTGGTGAGCACCGTGCAAGGCCTCTGCGTGACGTGCCAGACGCGCGGTCATCAATGTTTTTCCTGCGCCAGATGGCCCCGCCAGCAAGTGCACGCCATCAGTCGGTAGCGACACAGCGGGCCTTTCTAAGGAATGGGTCAATTGAGCTTTCAGCGCCTGCATGGCTTTGGCTGGCGTGGTGTGGTCTTTGAGTGAGTCCAGTAGCAACGCGCGTAATTCCTGCGGAATGCTGGCTTCGCCAAGGGCGCGCGCCAAGGGTTGCACGGCCGGCGCCAAACTCAGACCACTTTGCCATCCCGTGGTTTGTTGATTAAGACGGAATTCACGGCGAATCAAGGCCAGTTCATCGCGCACCAAATCCACAATTTCACGGCCGCGCAAATAATCACGAGCGTCTTCTGGGTTGGCTGCACTGGACGTCAGCTTCGACTTGGGCTCGGCTTCGAGGGCCGCAGAGGCCACCCACTCTGCCTGAATCAGACTGTCCCGAAAGCTGACAGATTCAGTTTTTGCGGTCGTGGCAAGAGCCGGTTTTTTTGACGTCACGTCAAGCAAAGACACGGCGCGCACGTTGCTGTTCGTGGCGACCGGATCGGCATCCGGCAAGTCGAGTGCGACGACCAGCTCGGTCTGACCATTCACCAGATGATTGGAGATGATCAGGACGTCCGAGCCATAGAGCGCAATCGCCTTCTCGGTGGCGGTGCGGGTATCGCGGGCAAGTATTCGCTTGAGTTGCATGGCAGTAGTGGTTATTTTTTGGACTCGGCGTGCACGGTGTGAATGACTTTGACCATTTGGTCCTCAGGAATTTCGCTGTAAGACAAGATGGTCAGGTCGGTGACCCTGAAGCGCACCGCCTTGGAGAGCCAAGGCCGAATGGCCGGTGACACCACAAGAACAGCCGGATGGCCTTGTTCTTCGACCGCGCGGGCGCCTTCGCGCAATGCGCTGAACAGACGCTCGGCTAAGCCTGGCTCTAGCACCATGTTTTGATTCGGCCCGCTTTGCTGCAACACGTTGTGCAGCAGTTGTTCTAGGCCTGGGTCGAGGGTAATGACGGACAAACCGTTTTGAGCGTCGACCAAGCCTTGCACAATCATCCGGCCCAGTTTCGGCCGAATGATGGAGGTCAATTGATCAGGGTCTTGCGTGCGGCCGCAGGCTTCAGACAGCGCCTCGACGATGGTGCGCATGTCGCGGATAGAGACCGACTCGCCCAGCACGTTTTGCAAAGTGCGGGTGACCACGCCCAGTGACAATTTGCCCGGCACCAGGTCTTCCACCAGCTTGGGTGACTTAGCGGCCAACTTGTCTAGCAGCTGTTGCACTTCGTCGTGGCTGAGCAGGTCAGAGGCGTTGTCACGCAGTACTTTGTTCAAATGCGTGGCCACGGCCGTGCTGGCGTCCACCACGGTGTAGCCCAGCGTGCGAGCGTGATCGCGCTGCGAGGGGTCAATCCAGACGGCATCTAAACCGAAGGCCGGTTCTTTGCAGGCGACGCCTTCCAGCGCGCCATAAACTTGGCCTGGGTTGATCGCCATTTCGCGACCGACGCGGATTTCGCCTTTGCCGCGGATGACACCCTTGAGCACAATGTGATACGTGTCGGGGTCAATGTTCAGAGCGTCACGAATGCGCACCGGTTGAATCAAAAAGCCGAGTTCGACGGAGAGTTTTTTGCGCACGCCCTTGACGCGGGCCATCAGCTGACCACCCGCCTCAGGGTTGACCAGCGGGATCAAACCGTAGCCAATTTCCAATCCAATCAGGTCGACCTGATCAACGTCATCCCAATCGAGTTCTTTGGGTTCTTCAATACCCGTTTCAGCCGCCGCACGGGCCATGCCGGCGGGGCTGGTTTCAGGCATGGTGTTGCGGCGCATGACCATGAAGCCAATGCCGGCACAACCGCTGGCCAGTAATAAAAAGACGAAATGCGGCATGCCGGGCACGAGGCCCAGAATGGCCAAAATACTGGCGGAAATAAAAAGGGCGGACGGGTTCGACAACTGCGTCGTCGCCTGCTCAGTCATCGACTCCGAGGTGGTAACGCGGGTCACGATGATGGCCGTTGCCAAGGACAAGAACAGCGACGGAATTTGCGCCACCAGACCATCGCCGATGGTCAGCAGCGTATAGATGCGACCTGCTTCCGACAGCGACAAATCATGCTGGCCAATGCCAATCGCCAAGCCGCCGACCAAGTTGATGATCAAAATCATCAGACCCGCAACAGCGTCGCCGCTGACGAACTTGGACGCACCGTCCATGGAGCCGAAGAAGTCTGATTCTTGCGAGAGTTCTTCGCGCCTTTTTTTGGCAGTTTCTTGATCAATCACACCCGCGTTGAGGTCTGCGTCAATTGACATTTGCTTGCCGGGCATGGCGTCCAGCGTGAAGCGAGCGTTGACCTCAGAGACCCGTCCAGCACCCTTGGTCACCACAATGAAGTTGATGATCATCAGGATGCCGAAGATGATGAAACCCACGACGTAGTTGCCGCCAATGACGATGTGACCGAATGCTGCGACCACTTTGCCGGCGGCTTCTTCGCCCTCGTGGCCATTGACCAGCACGACCCGGGTTGAAGCGACGTTCAGACCGAGCCGCATCATCGTTGCAAACAGCAAGACGGATGGAAAGGATGAAAACTCCAGCGGCTTGCGGGTGCCGATGGCGATCATGATGATCAACAGACTTGATGCAATGTTGAAAGTGAACAGGACGTCAAGCAGCCAAGGCGGGAATGGCAACACCAACATGGCCGTGATCAGCAGGACAAGCGCCGGAATGGCCAGCCCTTTGAGGCTGAAGCCAGACAGGATCTGTCGAATACTTGACAGGGTCAATGTGTTCATGGGGGCGAATAGTCGGTGAAAAGCGTGAAAAGTCGGTTGCAGTGGTCTTACTCTGCAAAGTCTGTGCCATGCAAAGTCGACAGTAGGGCGGCCGTTCGGACAGGTCTTCCCAGCGGCAAGACCTGTCCGGTCACGGTTTTTGCTGTGTAGTTGTCAGCCCGACTCACGGATGACCTGAACACCCTGTTTTCTGAATCAAAAATCACATGGACGCACACCCACTTTCTTCATCGCTCAACCTCTCGCCCAGCCCGACCAGTCCGGCAGTGCAGGGCGCTACGCCGCTAGTTGTCGCCCCCGGTACGGCGTTACGGGGTGCTGACTTTGCCAATTTGCTCGGTAGCATGCTGGCTGACCCGAAGCGGCAAAGTATTGCCGCTGCCGGTTTGGCAGAAGCAGGTTTGCAGGCCGTTCCCTTGGGGCCGCAAATAGAAGTGATCACCGCTGCGAAGCCGGTGCCGGACACCGGTAGCCTGATGGCTTTTGCCAGATCGCAAGGGCTGGACGAAAGTACCCTGGCGTCTTTGTTTGGCGACTTGGCTTCTCCCACACCTGCGGGTGTGAGTGGCTTGTCTGCGACTTCAGCAACTGTGGGTGCTGGCTACTTTTTGGCCGGGCAGGCCCTGGTCGGTAATTCGCCTCGGGTGGGCATTGTGTCGGCCTTGAGTGCCAGCGACTTGGCCTTGCAAGCGCCGGTCGCCGTGCTCGGTCAAACCACGTTTAACCAGACCCATGCGGTGATCACTCCATTGGCAACCGACCTGATATTGGCGGCTGATGGCAGTGTCAAGCCAACGCCCACACCAACACCAATACCATCCCCTGTCCCCGCAGCCTATTTCCTGTCGGCGCAAGGTTTGGCCGCCAACTCGGCGTCAGTGGCCGGATCACCGCTGACTGCCGTGGCGGCGACTGATGTGGCCTGGCAAGTGACAAGGCCCCCTGTGCAGAGTGCATTGACGGGGACGGCCGCATTGGGTGAAGTGGCGCCAACGAGTGGTGACCAATCCATGAAAGACGCACTCCGCGTGGAGTTGTTGCTTCCGCGCGAAGCCGTGACCGCCTTGACGCGCCGCTTGGCGACCCTGTCTGGCAATGGTCAAGCGCAGGCTTGGGGAAATCTCACGGCGAATGCATTGGCCACGGCAGGTGCGACCCAAGCCCCGCTGGACATGCGCCAGTTCTTCACACCGGCGGGAACGTTGTCCGAACCCGTCGATTCCCTAGAGGCTGTTGAAGGCACCACTGCCGCCGTCAAAGATGTAGACACTGGCGATGTGGCCGCCATACCGATAGATGGCAGCCGTAAAGCCTCGGGGTCATTGACCTTGACGCCAGAAGCGGTCAACCCAAGCCAGTCTGCTCAACGTGCCGAGAACTACCAACTGCTTGCCGATCGTCTGGGGCAAGCACTCGGGCAGCGGTTGCAGTCGCAGATTGAACGTGGCGAATGGAAGATGCAGATGCGGCTAGATCCGGCCAGCTTGGGTCGCATTGACCTTGAGCTTCAAATGCGTTCTGGCGGCCTTGATGCCGTCTTCAGATCTGACAACCCGCTCACACGTGAACTGATCACCCAGGGTCTGCCCAAGCTGCGTGACAGCTTGTCTCAATCAGGCACGGCAGTTGCTAATGTCTGGGTGAATGGAGATTCCGCGCGTCAATCTGGCGGAAATCCGACACCCTCTGATACGCCAAGCAGCGCTGCGCAACAACAAAGCAACCCTGTCGGTGAGTCGGTTCAGTCGATGACTGGGTCGGCGGTTGTTGGGGGCGTTCGCCAGAGCGGCACAAATAGCGCGTTGGACGTGCTGGCTTGAGTTGAGGCAAATATTTTCGAATCGTTTAAACGAGGTGACACATGGTTGATGAAGTTGTTGAAGCGGAACCCAAAGCTAAAAAGCCAATCCTCCTGATCGTCGGGGGCGCGGTCGCCTTGCTCTTGGTCATCGTTGTGGCTGTGGGCGGAACGCTATTTGCCACAGGTTTTTTCAAGCCAAAGGCAGATCTCAGCGCCGAACAGATGCTGGAAGGTGATGCTCATGGTGAAGCCGCGCCAGCCGCTGACGCTCATGGCGCCGCCGATGCGCACGGCGCACCTGCCAAAACCGATGCGCATGGCGCGCCCGATGCGCATGGTGCGGCGGCTAAAACAGACGCCCATGGCGCGCCAGTCAAAAGTGGACCGCCTACCAAGCTGACAAAAAAGTCGCCTGAGCTCACACGTTTTGACTTCAGTTATCTGAAGCTCGAAAACGATTTCTTGTCCAACCTGACGGGCTCGCGCAAGGTCATGTCGGTTCAAATTGCCATCATGACGCGCTACGACCAGCGGGTTCTTGACAACGTCAAGAAACACGAAATGGCGCTGCGCTCAGTGATCCTCGATGTCATGCGCCAAACCGTTGATGCCGATTTGGGCAAGCCTGACTTTCGCAAAGACCTGGCCGTTCGTATCCGCGATGTGATGAACACCTTGCTTGAAAAGTACGAAGACTTCGGTGGCATCGAGGAGGTGTATTTCACCTCCTTTGTCACCCAGTAAAGCTGTTTTTCGCTGCCTCATTTCCGCTCCGCATTCTGAACAAAACATGGCCACCAATTTGCTGACCCCCGAAGAGCTGACGGCCCTTGCCGAAGGCGTTAACGACGGGACGATTCCTGTTGATACGGGGTACAACACGTCAGCCCGCGTCAAAAAGCATGACCTTGCCAGCGAAGACAGCAGTCTGGGCGTCAACGTTGCCTCGATAGACATGATCAACGAGCGCTTTGTGCGCTTGTTCCGTCTTGGCTTGTTGGAGATGTTGCGCAGCAGCCCCCGTGTCAGCCCGACCCATGTGCAGATCGTGCGCTTCGGCGATTACCTCAAAGATCTGCGTGCGCCGCTGTCCGTGAACGTCGTGCGCATGAATCCCTTGCGTGGTTATTCCATCGTGGTGATTGACCCCGTGGTGGTGTTCAGCTCGCTAGACAGTTTTTTTGGCGGCTTTGGTCGTGGCGTGGGTCAGTTGCCAGCTGGCAGGCTTTTCACGCCGACTGAAACCCGCATCATCAACATGATTTTGGATGTCTTCTTTCGTTCACTCAAAGAAGCTTGGTCGCCGTTGATTGAAATTGACTTTGAATTGGTGAGCTCGGAGATCAACCCACAGTTTGCGCAAATAGCGGACGAAAACGACCTTGTCATTTTGACGCGCTTTGAAACCGAGAGCGGCCCCGAAACACATGGTTTCATCGACTTGGTTTATCCCTACTCCTCCCTTAAACCTGTGCGTGACTTGTTGCGCAGTCGGGTCCAGACGGGTGACGGCAATGAAGAGTCTGACAACCAATGGCGCGACGACCTGGGCAACGCCGTCGACAGCGCCTCCCTGGAAATGCGTGTGTTGCTGGGCTCCTTTGAAGGCAGCTTCAAGACCATTGAAAACATGCAAGCCGGCGACGTTTTGTACTTCAAGAAACCCGAATTGGCGCGTCTGCTGATCAATGACGTGCCCGCCTTTGACGTGCAAGTCGGTGCGCTCGGCACCCAGACGGCCGTGCAGATTGACCGCGCCGTGATCCCCGGCATGCAATGACTTTCAGGAACCCGACATGACTGACAAAACCTTTGAAAATACAGCAGCCGGCAACGGCGCTTCTTCATCCCAGATCAACCCTGACGTGTTGCAAAACATCACTGTCACGCTGTCTGTGGAAGTGGGGCGCGCCATGATCAAGATTCGCGACCTGATGCGCTTGACGCAGGGCAGTGTGGTTGAACTGGACCACATCGCGGGTGAGCCGCTGGACCTGTTGGTGAACAAAACCGTGGTGGCACAGGGCGAGGTGGTGTTGGTGAATGACCGTTATGGCATTCGCTTGACTCGCGTCGTGCCGGCGTCTGAACGCATGAAGAATCTTTGAGCATGGCCAACGGTCTTTCTGGCATGGACATGCTCCGTTTTGCCGCCAGCTTGGTGCTGGTTCTCTGTCTGTTGGGCGGCTTGCTGTGGGCGCTCAAGCGCATGCAGTCTGGCGTGCGTGCTGGCGGCGGCCAGCGGCAATTACACGTGATCGACGCCGTCAGCGTTGGTCCGCGACAAAAAATAGCCTTGGTGCGTGTCGGTGATCGGGACGTGTTGGTCGGTGTGTCACCGACACAACTGACGGCGCTGGGCAGTTGGCCTGCTTCTGTGGATGTTTCGGAGATGGTTGATGCCGCGTAATGTGTGGCGCCATGTGGGCGTTTTTCTGTTGCTGGTGTTGCCGCTGGCCGCTTGGTCGCAAGGCTTGCCGCTGCTGAATGTGACCGGTGGCGCGAAAGGCACGCAATACAGTTTGACGCTGCAGTTGTTGGCCCTGATGACCACGCTGACGGTGCTGCCGTCGCTGTTGCTGATGATGACCTCGTTCGTTCGCATCATCATCGTCATGTCCTTGCTTCGCCAAGCGCTCGGCACCGGTCAGACCCCACCCAACACCGTGCTGGTCGGCTTGTCACTGTTTCTCACTTTGTTCATCATGCAGCCGGTGCTGACCGACGTCTATCAAAATGCCTTGGCGCCCTACCTGCAAAACGGCATGGACTTTGACAAGGCGTTGGCCGCTGCTGAAGCACCCATTCGCAAATTCATGATGGCGCAAACCCGAGGTGACGACATTGCGCTGTTCATGCAGATCGCCCACAAGGGTGAACCGATGAGCCCTGCCACCGTGCCCTTCACCACGCTGGTCCCAGCCTTTATCACCTCTGAGCTCAAAAGCGCCTTCACTATTGGTTTTTTGATCTACATCCCCTTCGTGGTGATTGACTTGATCGTTGCCAGTGTGCTTATGTCGATGGGCATGATGATGCTGTCACCGATGATGATTTCGATGCCATTCAAACTGATGCTGTTTGTGCTGGTTGATGGTTGGGGGCTGATCATGGGATCGCTCGCGGCCAGTTTTGTCACTACCTGAGGAACCCCATATGGACGCTTCTACCGTTGTTGAACTGGGCACTCAGGCCCTCTGGATGACTGTGCTGATTTCGGCGCCGCTGCTCGGCATGGCCTTGGCTGTCGGCTTGGTGGTGGGCATCATCCAGGCGGCCACGTCTGTCAATGAAGCTACCTTGAGTTTTATTCCCAAGCTTGCCGCGATGGCGTTGACGCTGGCGGTGGTCGGTGGCTGGCAGATCGCCATGATGGTGGATTACACGCGCAGCATCTTTTTACGCATCCCGACGCTTTTCACTTGACCATGAACGTCTCAGCCATCGAGATCGTTGAGCGCTTTTATGCGTTCCTGTGGCCGATGCTGCGGATCTCAGCGTTGCTGTTGGCGGCACCTGTTTTTTCATTGCAGTCGGTGACGGTGCGCATCCGCGTCTTGCTAGCCCTGGCGTTGTCGGTGATGGTCTATCCCATGTTTGATTGGCCGGTGATCGATCCGCTCTCAGCGCCAGGGTTGCTTGAAATTCTGAACCAATTGGTGATCGGCGCTTTCATGGGGTTGATGCTGCAAATCGTCACGGCCTCCGTGGTGGTGGCCGGGCAGGCGGTGTCTAACGCGATGGGTCTGTCGATGGCCAGCCTGATTGACCCCAACTTAGGCAACGTGCCCGTCATTGCACAATTTTTACTCGTCCTCTCGACTTTAATTTTTGTCAGCCTCGGCGGTCACGCCATGCTGTTGGCGATGGTGTTGGAGAGCTTTTCTAGTCTGCCGGTCGGACGTTCGTTGATTGACCAAGTGGCTTATGGGCAATTGGTGAGTTGGAGTTCCATGATATTTTTGGGCGCCGTCCTGACGGCGTTGCCAGTCATGGTGACGTTGCTCTTCATTAGCATCGGCTTGGGTGTGGTCACCCGCGCCGCACCCAGTCTGAATATTTTTTCGGTTGGCTTGCCGGCCACCATCGTCGCTGGTTTTTTCGTCCTGATGGTGTCTTTGTCCAGTATTGCCGGTCGCATTCAATGGCTCTGGTTGCAGGGGCTGACGCAGATCCGCGTGATGGTGGGTCTGCCATGACCACCTTATTTTTTAACATGATGGATCTCAATCGATATGTCCGATAGCGGTTCAGAACCCACCGAAGAACCCACAGCGCGGCGGATCAAACGTGCGCGTGACGATGGCCAGGTTGCTCGTTCAACCGAGTTGCCCGCCGCCGCCGTGATGATCGCCGCCGTGCTGACGATTCTGATGGTCGGCGGCATCTGGGCATCGCGTCTGTCAGACATGCTGGTCAAGAGTTTCACCTTCGACCGCAAGACGCTGGACACGCCGAGCTTGTTGCCCGCTACTTTTGCCAGTCAATTGCTTGACGCCTTGCTGTTGGTGCTGCCTTTGATGGCTGTCACGGCTGTGGTGGCGATTCTGGCATCTGGGGTCACCGGCGGTTATCACTTTTCGATGAAAAGTGTCGCGCCGCAGTTTTCAAAGCTCAGCCCTGCTGAGGGTTTCAAGCGTATGTTCGGTTCCCGTGCTGCGGTGGAGCTGCTCAAGTCACTGGGTAAATTCACCTTGGTCGCGGGTGTTTTGTGGGTGCTTGTGGAGCGCCACATGACAGAACTGATTCACCTTGGCAGCATGGAGCTGCAGCCCGCGTTGGCGGGCGCTGGCGCATTGATCACGCAAGCCGCACTGTGGCTCACGCTCAGTCTTGTGTTGATCGCCTTGATTGACGCGCCTTACCAAAAATGGTCTTACATCAAGCGCTTGCGCATGACCAAACAAGAAATCAAAGACGAGATGAAGGACATGGAAGGTCGTCCTGAAGTCAAGCAGCAAATCAGGCGTCGTCAGCGCGAGATGGCGAACAACCGCATGATGCAAAAAGTCAAAGACGCTGACGTGGTGATCACCAACCCAGAGCACTTTGCGATTGCGCTGTCTTACGACCCAACGGCCGATGGTGCCCCGATCTTGCTGGCCAAAGGTGCCGACCACATGGCGGCGCTGATTCGCGCAGAAGCTAAAAAGCATGGCGTCGAGATGTTTGCGTCGCCGCAATTGGCGCGTGCTTTGTACTTCACCACGGATGTCGACAAGTCGATCCCCGAGGCGCTTTATCACGCCGTCGCGCCGGTCATCGCCTATGTTTTTAGCTTGGCGCAAGTGCGTCCTGGTGTTCAACCGATGGCCAGACCACAGCCCAAAATTCCGCCGTCCATGCGCTTCAATGCCAAGGGTGAACTTGAAAATCCTGTGGAGCGTCCAGCATGAATGAATTAGCGGCAAGCCTGAACGCCGGGGAAGTAGGACTGCCTGCGCTATTTTTTCGGGCGGCAGATCGCTTCCGCCTTGAGGGCTGTGTCGCGGGCTTGGTACGTGATGGCCGCAGCTTGGCTTTGTCAAGCAACCGCGAGGCTGCGCTCGACCACTACAGCCGGCTGCTGATTGCCCGCCTGCGTGAGAGCTCTCCATTGAGTCCGCTGGAAGTTTACTTTCCGGCTGACACCGCGGCCATGCTGACCCGCTTCAATGACGTGCTAGCCGAGCAGTCGGTCCAGCAAGCCATGAAGCTGCCTGGGCTTGACTCGCCGGCTCGGATTTGGATTGTGCATGACGCTGGCGCGCTGGCAGACCATGAAGTCAAGTTGCTGGCCCGACTGGTGCAAAACTTCCCCGGGGCGAATATCCGCATCGTGCTGTTGCTGGGCACCAGCGTGCAAAGTCGCAAGGTGTTTGATTCCTTTGACCGACGGATGCTGCGCTGGGACATTGAAGCGCCGACCCCCGAGCAAGCCGCTGTGATGTTGGTGCAGGGGCGGGAAGACGGCTGCGAAGGCGCTGTCAAAACCTTGCTTAAAAAACTCGAGGCACCCCTGCCGGGTGCCCCTGCTGAGGCCGATCCGGCGGGCATTGACCCCCTGGGTTTTCAGTCGCCGTTGGCGCATGCGCCCGTCTCGACTGACGTCTTTACTTTTTCGGGCGGCGCAGACAAGGGCCGGGCGAAAGGGCGGTCCGCTAAAAAAGACCCTGGGAGCAAAACCACCACCCGTGACCGTCGGGAGCTCAGTGCCCGCGCTCGCCCCGCTATCTGGCGGTGGGTGTTGTCCATCCTCGTGCTGGCGAGTCTCTCTGTCGGTGTCACCGCATGGCTTCACCCCACTGTGTTCACCATCGACCGTGACGAACTGGCTCAGCGCTGGGCCAGTCTCACGGCGAAATATGCCAGCCCGCCGCCAGCAGCATTACCCGTACCTGCACCAGTCCCAGCGGCCCCGGCGGCTGAACCCGCTCCGGTGGTGACAGCTGAGCCGGTCCCGGCCGCCGAACCACTTCCTTTGCCCGAGGTTGCTGCGGCTGATGTGCTCACGCCAGTCGTTGGCATCATTGAGCCCGCTGCGCAAGCCTTGGCAGATCAAGCATGGGTCAACGCCATGCCCGCTGGCGATTTTGTTGTGCAGTATGCCGCTATGCCGACTTACCAAGCTGCCGAAGCTTGGAAAAAAGGAATTCCCGCATTGCTCAAAGCGCGCATTGTTGCCGTCTATCGACCAGGTGCCAAGTTAGCTTACTTCGTCGTGCTGTCGGGGCCGTTTACAACACGTGCGCTGGCCACAGAGTCCGGCAGTGCGCGCGGCAAACCAGCCGGCGCATGGGTGAGGACCGCAAGGTCGGTACGCGAACAATTTAATCCAGAGCCGGCGGCAGCCGGCCAGCTGCAGGAGTCCACCCGATGAGCGAACCCAATCTGATCAGAAACGACACGCCCCACCAAGTCTCGATGCCGGAGGGAACGAATGTTGCTGTCGGCAAGAAAGCCACGGCTCAGGAAGCAACGGTCCGCAAAGTGCTAGCCAGCGCAGAAGAGACCATCAATGAGTTTGCGGAAGAAGAAAAACGTGTGCTCGTGCCAGAAGCCGAGCAGACGTGGTCAGCTGAAGCACAGCCCTCATTCAAGCGACAACTCGATGAAGGCGTCGCTTTGGCACCCGCTGCAGTCGGCACCGGTCACGTCGCTGAAGCGATCGACGATCTGCCCGTGGAAAACGAGCATATGGCGTTATTGCCAGACACCTTGCCAGAAACATCCGCCGTGGCCTTTGTGCCTGAAGACCTTCCGTCCACCCGCCCAGAGCAAGGGCCCCTGATCCAACATTCAGAACAAGATCGCTTCGTTCCGCTGCCCGACCCTGTGTCGGAAACGATGGCTCAACACCACCTGCCAGCACCAGAGCCTGAACCGGATGAGCCCGTGACTGAACAGGCTGTTGCGGCAGAGACCGACACGCCGGAGCTGTCTGAAACCATGTTGACGATGCTGCAAATGGATTTTCCTGCGCGCGTGGTCAAGCTCAAGATTGAAAACGACAAGGTCCGCTCGAAGCTGGATGCGCTGCAGGTTTCAGCGCGCAGCTGATGCCTCCTAAACGATATTGAATGGCGTAAGCCCTGGAGAACTAAATGAGTACCTCAAGCCCTCAAGCGGCCAAAGCCGCTGACACTGTTGCACCCGACGTCACTGCGTTGCCGATGGACGATGAATTGACCGACATGCGGCTGGTCATCATGGACTCGGGCGAATTGGCGACCCGTGCCGCGGGTTTGGCCGCTGATGCCGCGGGTCAGCTGCGCTTCGCTTCTAAGGAGTTGCAGACGTCTTACCATGCACAGCGCAAAATTTCGATGGTGTTGCTCCTTGTCAGCGGGTCATTGATGCTGGTGGCCGGCGGTGTTTTTGCGGCCTTAACCTGGCGCCTTCAGGATCGTGTGACCCAGCTTGACAGCATGGTTCTGGCGGTGGGCAAACGGGTGGTCGGGATGGATGCATCGATGGAGTCGGTGGGCGCGGTTCAAGAGGCTTTGCAAGCCATGTTGGTTAAACAAGAATCCATTGCCACGCTGCAAGTCAAAATCGACGCACGCCTAGACGAAGCGATCAAAAGTACCGAGAGCATGCCGGAGCTAGCCGCCAAACAAATCGACATCAAAACCCAAGCAATGAGCCAGCAGGTCACCGCCATGGATGCACGACTCAAAGCCCAGGCCGGTGCCTTGTCGACGCTGTCCAGTCAGATGAAGGGTTTGCAAGGTGCACTGGGTGACAGCGGCGCAGTGCGCCGTGAGTTGGAGGCGCAGGCGCGTCAACAGCGTGAACGCCAAAACGCTGACGCGTCAGCCAATGCCGCCGCTGCATCTGCAGCACGTAAGCGGGACAGCATGTTGCAATACCCGCGAGCACAGCCTGCTGACAAGCCCTGATCTGCCTCAGGTGGAGGCGATGATTTCCCCTGTGGCGAGGGTAGGGCGCAGGGCGTACTTGTGAATTTTTTCAATCAGCGTGGTGCGCTGCAAGCTCAGGAGCCGAGCCGTTTGCGAGACATTCCCATCGGTTCGCGAGAGCGCCTGAGAGATCAGGTCACGTTCAATTTCCGCCAACCTGTCTTTCAGTGAGACACCGCCCGCTGGCAAGGTGGGCATGGCCCCTTGTGCCAACATGATGATGTCTTCAACTTGGTTGTCATCTTCAGCCTCTGCAGAGGCCTCATCGATTGCCTCAACCATGGCGTTGTGCGCCGACAGGACGGCAGCCTGCAAATCCCCTGCAATAGGTTCAGGGCAACGTTCGGCTTGGATTGCGGCCAAACCACGGGGCAACAGATTGGGCGTGATCGTACGCAACGCCAGTAACTGACTTTCAAACAGCGTGCTGAACCGGTCCACCAGATTAGACAACTCCCGGACATTGCCGGGCCAGTGGTAGTCCTGCAGGGCCTGTAGAAAGTCGTCTGTGAAGGTCACGGCCGGGCGGCCAGGCATGGCAAATCGCGTCGCAAAGTAGCGCAACAACTCAGGAACGTCTTCACGACGGTCACGCAGGGGTGAAGTGTGCAGCGGCAGCACATTCAGGCGGTAATAAAGATCTTCGCGAAAGCGCCCCGCCTGCATTTCGGTTTCCAAGTCCCGGTGGGTTGCGGCGACCACCCGCACATTGACCTGAACCGGGCGCAAGCCTCCGACCGGGTCAATCGTTCGTTCTTGCAGGACACGGAGCAGTTTGACCTGCATGTCCAGCGACAAGTCACCGATCTCATCTAGAAAAATGGTGCCCCCATGGGCGAGTTCGAAACGGCCGACACGGTCTGCTACGGCGCCAGTAAACGCACCTTTGCGGTGGCCGAACAACTCACTTTCAAGCAAGTCTTTGGGAATGGCCGCGCAATTGATGGGAACGAAGTTACCGTTGCTACGAACCGAGTCGTCGTGGAGTGCGCGGGCCACAAGTTCCTTGCCCGTGCCACTTTCACCGGTGATGAGCACCGTGGCGCTCGAGTTGGCCACCCGCGCAACAAGGTCGCGTACAGCCTTGGCTGCTGCGCTTTGTCCGATATACGAAGGTGGATGTTTGATATTGGCCAAGGTAGGCAAGTTGGTCTAAGTTAGATAATTACTGAATACGTAACTTAATATTCAAAATTTTACTTAATTTAACATTTAATTTGGCATGCAAAGTGTAACGCTTCAGACGGTTTTTTAGGGCCATCTTGAACAAAGCCTCTCAAGGTTGGTGAATTGCTGCCGATACAAGGACTGAAGCTTCTCGCCACCGTTTTTGACAAGGAAAAAGACCATGAATCGCCTGTGCTTTAGGACCCCCCGTCTGTCGGCTTTGCCGTTCATGCTGGTTGCGCTTGTGTTTGCCTTGTCTGGTTGTAAGGGCCCGATATTGGCTCAGTCTGAATCAGCGCCCACGGCACAAACGACCGCTCAAAAAGCAGCCGATGCAGGGATGATCGCGCCTTTGGTTGAAAAGCGCGAAACCTTAACTGCCACTGGCTATGCGGTCATCAGTGTGCAAAATCATCGCGTCCCCGCGCAGCAGCGCTTGCTGGCTATCCGCGCATCGAAGCTCGATGCTTATCGCTCTTTGACGGAGCAAGTTTATGGTCAGCAGCTAGATGCCACGACAACCGTGGCCGACATGACCGTACAGAACGACACTTTCAGGACCCGTGTGGAGGGTGTCATTTATGGGGCTGTGTTGGTCAGCATCACGCCAGCCGGAGAGGATACGTATGAAACGACCTTGTCCTTAGACAAGGCTGTTGTCCGAGATCTACGCACCCTGTACCTCGGTCAAATGGTCAGCAAAAGTCGTTGATTCGACATCGCGTGACCAGAATCAATTGCCCTACGGAGCCTGAAGTGAGTCGACACAACGCCCTCGCTGCCGCGTTCAGTTGGCCATCCCTGGCGTGTTTGTTGCGTTTCTCTCGAACCAGCTTGCTGGCGCTGCAGGTGACGGTCGTCGCCACCGCTTGGGCTCAATCAACCCAGAGTGGCTTGACCGGAGAAGAAAAGCTAGAGGCGATTCGTCAAGGCTTGGTTCAGGCCGCGCTCGAGGGCGCAACCCATGTAGACAGCCTGACTTGGATTGACGGGCAGGGCGTGCTACGAGAGGGCAGCAGCTTTCGTTCCGGGATGGAGGTCCGCGGGGTACAGGTGCTCAGTTATCGGCGTGACAGCACGGGTCAACCACAAGCTCAGCTGAAACTTCCGACCCGAAAAGATGTTGTTCGCGACAATCTTTCACCCGTACCGCCTTGTGGCGATGCTCCCGCCTTGCGCCATTTGATGGGTTTGCGCATGACGATTGACGGCGGATGGTCGGTTGAACAGGCACCGTTGGCGCAGGCACTGGGACAAGTTGCCGCCACCGTGTTGCAGCAGGTTGGCAACGCTGACGCTGCGTGGGTCATGCTGGAACGATCAGCTCCTGCACGGACGGGCTATGAGCGAGTGTTGGTGGGCACCAGCGCCGATCAGTTGCCTTGGCAAGCGTATCTCAGTGTCAAGCCGGCCAAGGCGTTGCCGCTCACTCGCGCCGATAGTTTCTTTGAGATGCTACCGATCTCTGGGCATCGACCGGTCATCGCTCAGCTTCACTTTTCAGTGTTGGCACGCGGTCAGGTTCAGCCCTTGTATGAGGCCAGCGCAGACATCGAGATTCCAAGACCCACACAAGCTTGGAGCCGGCCGCAGTTGGACGCATCAGTCCGAGAGAAAGCATGGGTCGCCATTCAACCTTGGTCGCAAGCTTTGGAAAAAAAATTTTCATGCGCAGCCGTTCGACCCGACGTGATTGCGGTGCGTGGCGCAGAGCTGAGCATCAATGCTGGCGCTTTGGCGGGTGTTCGGGCTGGAGAAGAATGGCTGCTGGCAGACCCGCAGCGCTTTCCACAGCAAATTTTGACGTCAGGGGTCGCGGCGACGTCCGTGTTGGCGCGTGTTGGGCAGGTCTTTCCTCTGCATGCCCAATTGCAAATCGTTGCGGGACCCGCTGACCAAGTTCGAACTGATTGGCGCGCTTGGCGTGCCGATTCACCAATTTCGCTAAGCAATATTCAGCGTTAAATGAGCCACACAGCTCACGCCCAAAGGAAAAAAATATGGACCACCGCTGTTTAGATCGCGCTGCCAGTGCAGCCAGCGGTGCCTGTCGCATCACCTTGTTTGTTGTCGCGACAGTGATGGGTTCCGCTTGGGTTCATGCCGCAGAGCCGGCACCAGCTTCAACCGCAACTCAAGCGGTCCGCACTTATACCGTTCAGCGTGGTGACACACTGGATCGCGTGATTCAAAAGACCATGCCTGGCAGCCCGCTGAAGCTCGACATCTTGCGAAAAGCGTTCCTTGACCTCAATCAACAGGCTTTCGTGGCTGGGAACGTAATGCGTCCTCGCACAGGCGCAGTGCTTCAAATACCGGACCACACCCAACTGCTACGGTCTTCAATCTTGCCCGTATTAGAGGGCGCTGAAGCGGCGTCTGTCTCTGGGGAAGGTCGCGGGACGAATGCCAGTGAACGGCGGAGCTGGGTAAGGTTTCCTTGATCTCAGGGCTCCAAGCCAGTCATCTCGCTGGCCATGCCAACCCGATTTTCCTGGAAGGAAAGTTGTTACCGTTGGCGGTCCCGGCCGCGCGTGAACTCGGGCTCAAAGACGGTGAAATCATCCAAGCTACTGTGCAGGCTCGTGGCGGTGGTGACATGGCGTTGCTGCTGCGGGGCCGATTGGTTGAACTTCCTCGGCCTTCGCCTTGGCCCGAGGGCCATACGCTGAGCATGCGGGTTATCGCCTCTCCCAGTGGACCCTGGAATTTGCAATTGCTACCTGCCAATGCGGCAGCAGCGCCCAGTGCTGGACTGACGTTATTGCCCGAAGTCAGTGGGCTCATCTCTAAGTTTGCGAACCTGTTGTTTCGGCCTGCCGGGCAGCCCGAATTAGCGCAGTTATTTCGCCCCGGCACGCTGGAGGCCTTGCTGCAAAGTGTTCCCCGGCCCGACCTGCAAGCCCAATGGCGTGACATGCAACTGTCCATGGCGCAACTCACGCCGCAGGCATTGAGTCAGGCCGTCGCTGCGGGTATGGGTGCTGAGGTTTGGTTGGCCCGCGGCATGGCGCCGCCGCCCGACGACCCCAAGCAATTACTCAAGCGTTTGATGGCGGCCATTGAGCGAGGCGACTCAGACGACGACTCGTCCAAAGTTGGGGGGATTCAACGTGCGGTGGACGACCTTGAAGCTTCACAGGTGCAAGCGGTACAAGCCCAAAACCAAAACGAAATGCTGTTGCGCATGGTGCTGCCTTTCAAGGATGCTGACCCCGTGGAGTTGGTCTTCAGGCGAGCGCCACGGGAAGGTGGCAAAGCCCCGCCGTTGACCGTTAACGTGCATTCACGCAGCCAGACGCTGGGCGAGATCTGGCTTAAAACCCAGCTGCATGGAACCGAACGCGTCGAACTGAAAATGTGGGCGTTAGACGTCGATGTGGTTCGTCAGGCGCAAGTGCGTGCTGCAGAGCTTGGGCAACAGTTGGTGGATGCCGGCTTGAGCATGCAAAGCTTTCAGATCGTGCATGGCCGGAGACCCGCTGAACCGGCTCAATGGCGGCCTGCGAACCGCGGCATGGTAGTGGACGTTTCAGCATGACCCAACGACTTCAAGCTATCGCTCTTGAGTACGGGCCCAATACCGTCCCGGTCGTGGTTGCCAAAGGTGACAACGCCGTAGCGGCCTTGATTGTCGAAGAAGCGCGCCGTCAAGGTGTGTATGTCTCGGAAGACCCGCAGCTGCTAGCCTTGCTCAGTCGGTTGAACGTGGACGACGAAATACCGACAGAGCTATACACCACGGTGGCCGTGATTTTGAGTTGGGTTTATTGGCTCAAGGGCATGCGCCCAGGCGATGAGAAGGCTGCGAAACCTCCCGATGCTGAAGTGGATCAGGCTTCTTGATAACCGCGGCCACGCGTGAAACGGGAGACGCGACCTAAACGGTCATAGACTTCAACGCTGCTGGTTGCAACAGAGGCTTGCAGACTTTGCAAGGTGCCGCGAATGGCTTCTAATTTGCGCTCAATGAGCATCGCGTTGCGACGGTGCATGTCGCGGCATTGGGTCATGGCCAACAGGAGACCCTGCCAGTCGGGATCTGATTGCAAAATTTCTGATGGCGGGCAGAGGCCAGTCAGTTCTGCGAGCAAGTCGGTCTTGCGGCCTTGTAATTGTTCAAAACGCTCGAGGTCCTGCTTTTGCAAGGACTCAAATTCCATTTCTAAAATTTCTTCAAGCTCATCCGCCAACCGCTTGGCGTGGACAGTCCGTCCGCGTTTAGCGGCCAGTTCTGCCCCCGTCAAAGGCACAGGCTCAACCACGGATCATTTGCTCAACAGCCATGAAACTCTCGGCAATGCGGCGCGGGTCCAAAGGATACTGGCCGTTTTGAATGGCTTTTTTGATGGAGTCGACTTTGGTCCGGTCAAACGTTGGCTCTGCCATGGCTTTTTTGGCCACGTCGCTGAGGATCAACATGTCCGGTCCTGGTTTGGCCACAGACGGTTTGTTGTCAGGCGTTGCAGGGGCCTGAGTTGGCGAGTTCGCGTCAGCAGCGACTCGTGCCTCTGCGGCGACCTTGCTGTCGAGCGCATTGCGTAACGAATTGTCTAGCTGGCCTTGTCGTCCATATTGTGAAATGGCATCGGTCATGACGTTCTCTCTTTCTAATGATGACAGTCACTTTGAGGAACTGTGCATCTGTAGTATCGGCCGCTCGTTCTAAAACTTGAGGCCGACATTTAAAAACAGTTTAAAGGCCACGCACCGCGTTGGGACCTGTGACTGTACCTGTTAATAATCGACCCGAGTCCGGATTTTTTAAGCGAATTTGTTCACCCATGCGCCCATCTTGAAGTGCATCAACCCGCACGGTGATCTGAAAACCGCTGTTTTGGCCCACACTCATCAGGGCCGACTGACCTTGCTTGACCAGCACCGCACGGCGAATGTCGCTGCTGCGAAGCACTTGGCCTGCCGGCACATCACGCACCAGTTCGCCATACAGTAGGTCTTGAATCGAGGCCACAGCTTGTGCGTCCATGCCTTGCGCTGGCAACGAGACTTCTTCCAGCATGGTCGCGTCTAAAAGAGTGCCACGCTGGATCAAATGCCGCGAAACCACTGTTTTCCGGCTGACCGATTCGCGTGAGCCGGTGGGGGTGATTTCACCCTGCCCAGCATTTGAGGAGGTTGGCGTTTGCAACCGCATATAAAGCTGCCATGCCGGTTGGGTGCAGCGCACACGAACCGTTTCACGCGACGCAAAAGGCAAGTCCATCTGCAGCGGTTGCGAACAAGGCTGTACTTGGACGCGGGCGTCCAAGGGTGCTAGGTCCACCAGCGACGGGCTTGTATTTTGCGTTTTTCCTACCCACTGGCGAACTTGAGTGAGTAGCTTGTCCTGGACGCTTTGTGCGTTTGGTGCGCTTTGCGCCAGCGCTGCACCGGGCACGGCGCTGGCAGCGATGAGCAGCAAGACCATCAAGGCTCGCCAGCAGGCAGTCGGAAAAAGTAGGCACAGCATTTGCATTAATCCTGGTAAATCGATGCCAATTTGCTCGAAGGGTGTTGAATTTTTGACACCAAAGATCACCAATGAGAGCTGAGATGCAAGAAAGGGACCAAGTGAAAATAGCGGCTATTGCGCCATGTCAGCTCGAGGTTTGTCATGGGTTTTGAAGACACCTTGGGCGTCAGCCTCCGCCCGTCAGCTTGGCTGAGTGACAGTCAAAACACGCCTGGGGCCCAGACAAATGTGGCCTCGGCGCCATTCGGTCAGGCTTTCAGCCAAGCTTGGCCAGTGGCTGTGCGGTCGCCAAAGCTAGGGCAACTTGAATTTTCTGCTTTGAGTGACCCGGCCCAAGCAGAGACCCCTTTGCCCGTTGTCACTCGCACGGTGGCCTCTGGTGACACCCTCAGTGCGTTGGTCAAAGCGCAGGCACAAGCGCAAGGTGTGCAGCTCAGCGGGCCACAGGTCATGCGAATGATCCAGTTGGTCGCCAATGACAACAAGATCAGCAACATCAACCGAATTTTCCCGGGTCAACAACTCAATATGAGCGGCTTGGCCGCCGAAATCAATGCCAGCTTGAAAGGGCCGGCGTCGGGTGCCACAGTGTTGGCCACCGCCGCGCCAGCGGCAACCGCTTTGCAAGCTTTCCGGTCGAGCCCTGTCGACGCATCGTCAACGATTTCGTCAACCGCCGATGTGCCTGTGGCGAGCAAGTCGATTCAGTCGCGTCATGACGTGCTCGACAAAACGCTCAGTCGCGCTGTTGCCAAAGGTTTCATTCCCGCCAATGAAAAAAATGACGTACGCGACAAAATTCTGGAGCTGGCTAAAACGCACCACTTCAACCCCGACGATTTCGCACGCATGACGCTGATGGAAAGCGACGGCATGAACCCGCGTTCCAGCAACCAGCGATGCCACGGCATCATCCAGTTTTGTGACGGCTCAGACCGTGGCGCCGCCAGTGCGGGTTACGCGGCTAATCCGAAAGCCATTTTGGGTCTCAGCGTTTACCAGCAACTGCACTTGGTCGATAAGTACTTCGGCGACGTCGGCTTGAAGAACAAAGGTGCGACCGGACTGGATGATCTTTATCTGTCGGTGTTGATGCCGTCCGCCCGCAGTGAAGTGCGTACCGACGCACCGCTCTCTATCGGTAACAACCAAGCCAAAGCCCTGTATGAAGGACGCGACACCAGCGCCCCCATGACGCGCCAGTCCATCTTGCAAGGGCTGCTGAAAAACGCGGCGGAAAGGCTCGGTCAAGCATCACCGGCCATCGGACGCTTGCAAGCAATTCGTACTGAAGCTTACGAAGAAAACACCCCGCAACTGCAGCCGGTGACATCGCGCGTGCGTTGAAATTTCCGCTCGAAGCGACTGGAGCGGCAACGGCAATCATGAGCGGCAACATCTTGCCGCTCTGCATCTGCTGCACCCTTGCAGAGTCAAAAAAGCGGCAATGAGTTCATGGCACAGCTTTTGCAGTATCCAGCCTGAAGCCACTTAAAAAGGCTGGACGTGTCGGTAAACCGGCAAGCGAATCAAACCGCCGTCACTGGTTGACGGCAATCGATGGAAAGGTCAGGCGATGAATGTTTTGGACAATGCCCTCGGGGTGCATGCACAAGCCCTCGGGATGCGCAGTCAGCGTATGGAACTGCTCGCGCGCAACATCGCCAACGCTGACACCCCCAATTTCAAAGCCCGTGACATTGACTTCAAACAAGTCATGCAACAGGCCCAAGACACCACCATGGTGACGACTCAGGCTGGCCACATTGCTCAAGGCGACGGCGGCAGTGCAGACGCCGTCAAGTTCCGGACGCCATTCAACACCGCCTTTGATGGCAACACCGTTGAACTGCATGTTGAGCAAGCGAAATACGGTAAGTCGGCTGCCGACTACCAAGCCACGCTGAACTTTCTAGAGCAGCGTGTCAGTGGCATCCGCAAAGCCTTGCGAGGGGATTAATTCTTATGGCACTCGACCAAATTTTCGGCATTGCCGGCTCCGCGCTCAACTCGCAGTCGGTACGCATGAACACCATTGCCTCGAATCTAGCCAACGCTGGCACGGTGGCCGGTACTGACCAAGATGCTTTTCGGGCCAAGCGCACCGTATTCAAAGCCATCATGGACCAACAGTCATCGCCGCAAGACAGTTCGTATCGGGGGGGCGTCAAGGTTCAGCAGATCAACGACGACCCAACGCCGGTTCGCCGCTTGCTCGACCCTGGTAATCCCTTGGCGGACAAGGAAGGCTATGTCTACACCTCCAACGTGAACGAAATGGGTGAGATGGTCGACATGATGGCCGCCTCCCGCTCTTACCAAAACAACGTTGAAGTCATCAACACTGCGCGTCAACTCATGATGCGCACGCTCGATCTCACCAAGGCTTGATAGGACACGACCATGATTACACCCATTCCAACTGTCGCGCCAACCATGCCAAGCAGCATCAAGACGACTGCACAAGCTAAAGCGGCCGCCGCCGCGGCCCCTGCGATCAAGAGCACGGGCGCGAGTCAGAGTGACTTCTTGAAACTGTTCACCACCCAGTTGCAAAACCAGAACCCGCTGGACCCGACCAAGAATGAAGCCTTCGTGGCTCAGCTAGCGCAGTTCTCGCAGCTCGAGGCCACCACCAACATGGCGACCCAGCTCACCACTTTTGTCACCAGCATGACGGGGGACCGCATGATGAACAGCGCCGCCATGATCGGTAAGAAAGTGGCCGTGGATGGCGCACCTGTGGTGATGTCCGGTGGCTCGCCAGTGCAGGGCATTGTGACGTTGCCGACAGGCGCAGAAGGCATGACGCTCGAAGTCTATGACAGCCAAGGAACCTTGGTGCGACAGCAGATTGCAGGCGCGCAGGCCCCTGGTGCTGTCACCATCACCTGGGACGGCAAAGATGCTGTGGGCACCACGGTGGCCGACGGCACTTACAGCTTCAAAGCCACGATCACATCCGGCGGCGTCACGTCGAACCCGAGCGTACAAACACTGGCCACCGTGCGCAGTGTCAGTCAGGCTGACGCTTCCAGCCCCGTGATGTTGCAAGTCGATGGTGGGCTCAGCGTTCCGCTGTCGTCCGTGAGCAGCATTGGTAGCTAAAGCATTCGCTGACTGTTTTTTCTAGATTTTCAGATTTTCAGGAGCCTTGAATGTCGTTTTACACCTCCCTCACCGGACTGAACTCCGCCTCCGCACAGCTGGGCGTGACCAGCAACAACATTGCCAACGTTGGCACCACTGGCTTCAAGCGTTCGACGGCGCACTTTGGCGACATTTTTGCGACATCGCCGCTGCAAAAATCGTCCAGCGCTATCGGTCAGGGTGTGGCTCTGAAGCAGGTGAGTCAGGAATTCAGTCAAGGCAATATTTCGTTCTCATCGAACACTTTGGACGTGGCGATCTCCGGTGACGGTTTCTTCCCGCTCAAGTCCGCTGACGGCCTGCAAGACGTTTACACCCGCAACGGCTCTTTCATGTTGAACGACCAGTTCAACGTGGTGAACTCCTCAGGGCAACGTCTGATGGCGGCCACGGTTGACTCGACCGGTAGCGCTAACGTGAATGACCGCGTGGTGCTGACGATTCCCCAAAAGACGGTCGGTGAAGCCAAGCAGACTTCTTTGGTTCAACTGGGTGTTAACTTCCCCGCAGATGCGGCTGTTATCTCAGCGCCATTCAGTCAAACCAATCCGGCCAGCTACAACAAAAGCACGGCGCTCACCGTATATGACCAAGGCGGCAACGGCTACCTGGCCACTATTTATTACGTCAAGACGCAAAATGCCACGGCCACCAGCCCGACAAACAAGTGGCAAACCCATGTTTACATCGGTACCAATGAAGTCTCAGCATCGCTCATGCAGGCCACTGACGCAAACAAAGAACCGCTTTACGTCAACCAGTACGGCGTGACCGAACCGTACAGCCAAGTTAAAGACTTTTTGACCAACAACGTCAAGACACAAAAATTTGCGCTGAACCAATTGACCGATACGCAGGTGTCAGTGCCAGCCAGCATCACCAGCGACCCGATCACGACTGATCTGGCTGCCGGCATCAATTTTCAAAATTTGCTGGCCACTCAAACTGCTGCTGCGACTGCCGCTAGAGCGCTTGTTGCCGGCACGGCAGCCACGGCTTCAGTGAATGCCATTGCCGCGACGGGCTCGGGTGCTGGCGCTTTGGCGCTGGCAGCCGCTGTAGCAGCCGCCGAGGCTACGCCAGCCACGTTGAGCGGCGCTGCAGCCGCAGGGACGGCAGCCAGAACAACGACGGACACCCTGAACGCAGCAGCGGCAGCCAACACGAGTGCTGGTACGACCGGTACTACTTCGGCTGCTTATCTGACCGTGCAAAATGCAGCCGCTGCATTGGCGTCCAGCACATACATCACCGCAGCAGGCGCAGCCGCTTCCACGGCATTCATCGCAGCAGCAGGAAAAACAGCTTCTGATGCCGTGCTCGATGCCGCAGCGCCCGTGCCTAGTCTGAACAATCTTTTCAAGATACAAATTGACGGTAGTTCAGCCAATGTCGACCTGAGCTTTCTTCAAAATAGCGCAACGCCCATGAACGGGACACAGATCGCTACAGCGATGACAAACTATCTCAACGGTAAGTTTGGGGATGAGCATTACTTTGAATTGCCGACGGATGGCAGTGGTTCTAAATTCTCTCTGACGGTCGATGGCACCTCGCATAGTTTTGATTTCGGACCGTCCAGCTCAGTGACTCCGACCTTGATGGCGACAGACAAAATTGTCAATGCCATGCAAGCCCAATTGAACACGGCCAACATGAATCTCACCGTCTCCTACGACGCTGCAGGTCGTACCTTTAAGTTCGTTGACACGACCGTCGACCCGACGGTGCCACCGCGGGTTGTCAGCATCAGTGCAGACCCGGCGAACAACATGCTGGGTTTGACGGCATCGCCGTTGACGCTAGGGGCGGACGGCTTGATGCCGACAGAAGTCGCACCTAACAGCACAACCCCTATCCGAGCCATTGCGGACCAGCGTTCTGGCATCGTCGTGAACTACAACACGGGTAACAAACAATTCACCTTTTCGTCGGGCACAACCGGTGATGCCTCAACTATTGCCATCAGCGCTATTGACAACACGGGTGCCTTGACGACAGATGCAGGGCTGAATCCTTTGGCGGCGAGCATTTTTGGGGTGAAGACAACTTCGGTACTGGCATCCACACTGTCCCTGCGTGGTGTCGCTTCAACCCCTGCTGTTGCTTTTGGCACGTCGCCGTCTATCAATCTGAACAATAATTTTTCGGTCACTGCAGACAACAACACCTTCATCGTCACAGTTGACGACGTCAGTGGTACTGTGAAGATTCCCGTCGGTGCCGATTACTCGTTGGCCGGGTTCAAACAAGCGCTGCAAGACCAGATTAATTTGTTGGGCGACAACAGCGGGAAGACGGTGAGTGGTGTCAAGGTGAACTATGACGCAACGGCACAAAGGTTCACATTCACCACGGGAACCGCAAACTCAAGTTCTTTTATCAAGGTCACCGGCAAAGGGCCTTGGGGCTTGGAGTCTTCCCAAAATGGCCAAGGTGCAACGTCGACCTGGATCCGCCCAACGCAAGCCACGGACGCATCTGGAAAACTCTTGTACATCGATGCAAAGGGTCAAGAAACCACCAATGGTGATGGCTTCTTAACAGCGCCTAAATGGACGCCGATTTACCTTGACAAGGGTGAGCTGACCTTTGACACCGGTGGCAAACTGGTCTCGCCATTGTCCGGAACCCAGCTCCAAACTGTCTTCCTCCAAGACGGTAAGGGCGCCTTGACGATCAACATCGATTACTCCAAGTCCACCCAGTACACCTCGCCCTTTGCGGTGTTGTCGCAGACCCAAGACGGTGCCCCTGAAGGTGACTTGGTCGGTGTGACGATTGGCAATGATGGTTTGGTGAGTGCCAGCTACTCCAACGGCTCCCAAAAGTCCTTGGCCAAAATTTTGCTGGTCAACTTTTCAAACCCGACTGGTTTGCGTCAAGTGGGGGATTCCAGTTTCTTGACTTCTGCGGCTTCCGGTAACCCGATTTTGGGAACGGCTGGCGGTGCTGGCTTCGGGACTATCCGCGCCGGTGCGACTGAGGGTTCCAACGTCGACTTGACGCAAGAGTTGGTGGACTTGATCACCGCTCAACGTAACTTCCAGGCCAATGCCAAAGCCATTGAGACCAGTACCGCCATGACCCAGGCCATCATCAATATTCGCGGTTGATCAAGCACTGAGCCACTAAGAAGCTGAACACGCCATGGACCGCCTAGCCTTTAACGCCGCCGCAGCGATCGACCAGCAGAGCTTGTCGCGGCAAATGACCACCAACGAGTTGGCAAACGTCAGCACCGTTGGTTTCAAGCGCAGCTACGAAGTGGCCATGCGAGCAATCAAAGTTGACGGCCCGGGCTTCGCTTCGCGCATGCAGCCGCAGTCCGTCAGTGCGGATGTGATTCAGCTGAAGTCGGGCGCCATCATGGCGACGGGCACAGCGACCGACGTAGCCATGAATGACAACACCGTGCTGGGTGTCAGCGCCCCTAACGGCGAGTTGGCTTTCACGCGACGTGGCGACTTGCGCGTCAGCACGGCCGGTGTCCTTGAGAACAGCCTCCATCAAGTTGTGCGCGGGCAGGGCGGTGGGGCCATTACCATTCCGCCGGGCTTGAGTGTCTCTATTAACCCCGATGGTTCTGTTTATGCCGTTGACAGGGCACAAGCTGGGGTGGCCAACCCCGTTCTGATTGACCGCATGTTGATGCGTGATGCCAGCACCACACCGCTCGAGCGTCGTCAAGATGGTTTGTTTGGCCCTGTCGGAAAACTCGGCGCAGACATCACAGATGGCCCCGTTGCACCCGCGTTGACCCCAGGCGCATTGGAGGGCAGCAATGTGAATCCGATGGAAGTGATGGTCAAGTTGATGGACCAAAGCCGCTCTTTTGAACACCAGGTGCGCAACATCAAAGAGAGCAAGACCATTGACGAGTCTGGCGCCACCATGATGAAACTAGGCTGATGCGATGACCAGCCTGAACGTAACAAACGATAGAAGGAGCTGATATGGAAGCATCAATGTGGGTGGCCAAAACAGGCCTCGACGCGCAGCAGTCGCGCATGAACGTGATCTCAAACAACTTGGCCAACGTGAACACCACCGGCTTCAAGCGCGACCGTGCCGTGTTCGAAGACATGATCTATCAAAACATCCGCCAAGCGGGCGGTCAGACCGATGTCAACGCCGTTTCGCCAACCGGCATGATGCTAGGTACCGGTGTGCGTGTGGTGGCCACTGAAAAGCTACCTGCACAAGGCAGCATGCTCAATACTTCCAATCCGCTTGACATCGCCATCACGGGTGACGGTTACTTTCAGATTGCCAAGTCAGATGGCACGATTGCCTACACGCGTGACGGCAGCTTCAAGCTCTCGCCCACCGGTCAGGTGGTCAATGCCAGCGGCGCTTTGTTGCAGCCGGCCATCACCATTCCGAACACTGCAGCCAGCGTGACCGTCGCCGCCACGGGTGCCGTGTCTATTGAACTCGCCACAGGCGGAACGCAAGTCATTGGGCAGTTGCAATTGGCACGTTTTGTGAACCCGAGCGGTCTGCAAGCCATGGGCGGCAATCTGATGAAAGAAACCCCCGCCAGCGGTACACCCACCGTGCTGGCGCCGGGCACCAACGGCGCCGGCACCTTGATGCAAGGCTCACTTGAGGCTTCCAACGTCAACGTGGTGGAAGAAATGGTCAACATGATTGAGACTCAGCGCGCCTATGAGATCAACTCAAAGGCGATTTCTGCCGTCGACGGCATGCTCCGCTTCCTCAACACCAACATGTGATGCCCGCCATGAGCCGCATTCTTTTGACCGCGTTGCCTTTGCTCTTGTTGAGTGGGTGTTCCGTGTTGCCCCCGCAGCCGCTGGCACATTCGCCAGATTTTGCACCGGTCTATCCCGTGATGGCGGATCGTTCACGTCAAGCCACTGGGGGCATTTACGTCAGCCGTGTGAGTGACAACTGGTTTGGGCGGAGTCGTAATTTTCAGGTGGGTGATGTCATCACCGTGGTGCTGAATGAAGCCACGCAGGCGGCCCGTACGCAAAACAATGCCCTGAGTCGAGTTTCCAAAACGGATGCTCTGCCGACCGGTCTCATCAATGCAACGGCCAAAATGAACGGGTTGTTGGGCGGTATTCCTCTGACCGGTAACACCACGGCCAGCACTGGGGTCGGAACAGCCGATCAGCAGGCCAGCTTGACCGGCACGGTGTCCGTGACCGTGGTTGATGTGCTGCCAAACGGCAACTTGGTGTTGCGCGGTGAAAAGCAATTGGCACTGTCTGAAGGCTCTGAAGTGATTCAGGTCGCCGGCGTCATTCGCCCGGAAGACATCTCGCCCAACAACATGGTGCAGTCGCGTCGCTTGGTGAACGCTCAGATTACCTACCGCGGCACCGGCGACTTGGCCAATGCCACACGCGCCGGTTGGGGCACCAGTGCGCTGCTCAAGTTCTGGCCTTTTTGAGCGCTTGAACCGTCTTAATTTTCCCAACTGTCTGACTTCATGATCAAAAAACCGCTTTCGTCTTTGCTGCAGGCTTGGCTCGCCGCACTGGCATTGGTGAGTGCGCTGGCGCCTCAGGCTGCGCATGCTGACCGCGTCAAGGACATCGCCAGTATTGCTGCCATGCGGAGCAATCAACTGGTCGGTTACGGCTTGGTGGTCGGTCTGCAAGGCACCGGTGACGGTGCCGACGTGTCCTTCACCACGCAAAGTATGAAGGCCATGTTGAGCCGACTTGGCGTCAGCCTTGAAGGGCCGCTGTCTGACTACGACACGGCAGCCAACGTGGGCAAGGTTGATTTGAAGAACTCTGCTGCCGTCATGGTCACGGCTGAATTACCGGGCTTTTCTAAGCCGGGTCAAAAAATCGACATCAACGTCTCTGCCATCGGCAAAGCGTCTAGCTTACGTGGCGGCAACTTGGTTCTGACCAGTTTGCGCGGCGTCGACGGCGAAATTTATGCCTTGGCTCAAGGCTCCTTGACCACCACCGGTGTTGACGCCAGTGCGGCAGGCTCCAAAGTCGCGATTGGCGTGCCGACATCGGGCCGCGTACCTGCCGGCGCCACGGTAGAACGAATTGTTGAAAACCCATTTGCGAGTGCCGAGCTACTGGTGTTGAACGTTCGCGAAAGTGACTTCACCACCACCACCGCCATCATCAACGCCATCAATACCCGCTTTGGTCCCGACGTTGCCAACGCACTCGATGGTGTGTCGATCTCGATTCGCGCACCGCAAGACCTGAGTCAGCGCGTGGCCTTTATGAGCATGGTCGAAAACCTCGATGTGCTGCCTGGCGATCCGCCGGCTCGCGTTGTCATCAACTCGCGAACCGGCACCGTCGTTATCAGCCGCAATGTGCGCGTCACCGCAGCGGCCGTGTCACACGGCACCATCTCGGTGGCCATCACCGCCACCAACGACGTCTCGCAACCGGGGGCTTTCTCGCAAGGCCAGACAACCGCGGTGCAGAACGTTGACATCAAGGTCAGTGAACCGAACAAGCCGATGTTCTTGTTTCAGCCCGGTGTTGACCTGCGCCAAATTGTCGATGCGGTGAACCAGGTCGGTGCCACACCTTCCGCACTCATCGCCATTCTTGAAGCACTCAAAAGCTCTGGCAGTCTGCGTGCGGAACTGGTCATTATTTAAGCCATGGAACCGGTCAACAACGCCACGGCTCGCTCTTACCTTGACTTTGAAGGTCTGAGTCAACTCAAAGGCCAAGCGCACAAGGACAGCAAAGCGGCACTGCGCGAAACCGCACAACAATTTGAGGGCATGTTCTTACAGATGATGCTGAAGTCCATGCGTGAGTCGACGGTGAAAAGCGACTTGGTCGAGTCTTCAGGCGCTGAAACCTTCCAAGGCATGTTTGACAAAGAGGTCTCGGTGCAACTGTCAAAGCGCAACATGATGGGCGTGGCCGACTTGATCGTGGCCAGTCAGAGTCAAAAGCTCACGCCGCAGCCCAGTACGGCTGAACTGTTGCAGTCCCGTGATGTTGCCAACAAAGGTGTCCCACTGCAAAGCCCGCCTAAAAACTTCTCCTTGGACGTCGCCGGGCCGAACTTGAAAAAATTTCAATACCCAGGCGCACCGATTGCCTTGCCCAAAGCCCATGACATTCTCTCAGGGAGTCAGCCATGAGTGACTTGCTCAGCATCAGCGGCAACGCTGTCATGGCCTACCAGCAAGCGTTGGGGACGGTCAGTAACAACATTGCCAACGTCTCCACGGACGGTTATTCACGTCAGGCGGTCGTCCTGCAGGCCGGTACGCCAACCCATTTGGGTCCTGTTTATATCGGAACTGGTGTGGTCTTTGACCAAGTTCAGCGTCAATACAGTGCCTTTGCCGATGCCAACCTGCGCAACAGCAATTCCGACCTGCAAAGCCAAGCCCCCATGGTGACGTACGCTAACCGCGTGATTGACGTGATGTCTAGCGCCACCACGGGTTTGGTCAGCTCGCTAGACCAATTTTTTGCCTCTGCCCGCAGTTTGTCGACAGACCCAGCCTCAACCGTGCTGCGTGGCGCCTTCATGCGCGATGCGCAAGGCCTCACCTCGAGCTTTGGACAGCTGTCGTCTCAGCTGGATCTGGTCGACACCGAAACGAGCCAAGCCGTGCAGACGGATGTGTCACAACTCAATACCTATGCGCAGCAATTGGCACAGGTCAATAAGCAGCTTGGAAAAACGCCATCGCTTGCCAAACAACCGGCTGAACTGCTGGACCAACGCGACTTGTTGCTGCGCCAGATGTCGGACTTCAGCCACCTCAACACCAGCTTCAAGCCCAACGGCGAAGTGACTGTGAGTTTGGGTGCCTCACTCACGCAGGACGTGATTGTTGACGGCGGTGTTGCCACCCAAGTGGGGGTCGACCTGAATGCCGCCGCCTCAGGAAAAATAAGCTTGGTGCTTGATCCCTATGGCAAGCCTTCCGCGTTGTCCGGGGTGACCAGTGGCCAACTGGCCGGGTTGATGGCCTTTCGCGAGCAAGTCCTCAGCAGTACGCGCAACGCCCTGGATTATTTGGCCAACACGGTGGTCAAGGCGGTGAATGACATTCATTCGCAAGGGGTCGATGGTTACGGGCAAAAAGCCGGTAATTTGTTTGCTATTGACCCCAAAGCCAGCTCAGTCGCCGGAGGTTTGTCTGTGGCCATCACAGACCCGATGCGCATCGCTGCTGCCGCACAGTTCCGCGTGATCAAAGACGCCAATAACACCAGCACCGCTGACGCCACGGTTTCTTACACGCCGAGCACCCCCACAGGCCCTGGTGTACTAACTGACATACTGACCAACAACGCGAACCCGAGCGCAGGCCGCCCGGTGGTGTTGACGGCCAGCAGGTCTGTCGCTGCGGTGACCGCCATTCCAGCCGGCATGCAAGACGTCACCATTTACCTAGATGGTGCTCAGCCAGGTCAGCAACTCCAGCTGATGACCCGTGAAGGCACGCAGTTGCTTGGCCCAGCCTTTGACGCTGCAGCGCAGTCGCAGGTGATGACAAGCGGGCAGGGCATGGCGGCAGGGGCGACCTACAGCACGGCATACCTCAACGCCACGGGTGACAAAAGTTACCAGGGCATGACTGTTTTTTACGGCGCTCGCGCCGCTGTGCTGTCGCAGCAAACCTACGACAGTCAGGGCCAGCCTGGCCCACCGCTGGCTATTCCGGCACTGTTGTCGGGGACACGCATCCCTGCGGGTCAGACCCTTGTCGCTCCAGCGACCGCTTTGATAGCGGCTGGCGCACTGAGTCTGAACGGCATTCCCTTGGCTGCATTGACACCTGCTCCTGGCAAGACCTTGCAGGCGAGCGACATTGCCGCCTGGCTCACGCTTGCAAAAGCACCTGGCGTCACGGCAACCGCCACGAATGAAGTCATTGCGTCGACCTCTGGCCTGAAGCTTGACCGGACGCTCACCATCAATGGCCAGATCATCACCCGGCCAGCAGGCGGTTTTGGCACTGCGGCCGCTTTGGTGCAGGCCGTCAATGACCAGACAACGACCACCGGCGTGGTGGCGAGTTTTTCAAGAGATGGCCAAGTGCTGCTGACCAACGTCAGCACTCAGCAGGGCAACGACATCAACGTGGGGCCGGGTGGAACCACCGGCAACGCCCTCAACATCACTGACGGCACGTACACCGGCCAGGTGCAGGTACAGCGTGCCGTGGTGAGCGGACAAGACACACCCGTGGAGATCAGTTTTGGTCCGGCCGGTGGTCCTTCAGATTTGGCTCATTTGGGTTTTCGGACCAGTGCCACCATCAAAGGGGCTGCGCCTGAGGACGTCCTGGTCTTTGTCAGTGGTGAGGGGAAAGCGTCGGTGTCTGCCAGCTATTCGGGGACACCAACCAACACGGCCACCGCGTTGCGCTCGCAACCCATGAAGGTCACCTTCACGGCCGACAACACTTACACCATCACGGACACCACAAGCGGCACCGTGCTGGCACAGCGCAGTTTTGACCCGAGCCAACTGACCACCGGCATTGACTATCGAGGCCTCAAGCTGAACTTCACCACAGCCCCCAAGGCTGGTGACAGTTTCGCGTTAGACGGCAACACAGACGGCACCGGCAATAACGAAAACATGCTGCGACTTACCGGGCTTGAAAGCGCACAGCTGGTCGGCAGTAAAACCATCAGTGCCGCCTACATTTCCCAAGTCAATGACATGGGCAACATTTCGAAACAGGCAACCATCGCTCAAAAAGCGCTGACCGTGGTGCACGATCAAGCCGTGACCGCGCGTGACCAAGTCTCCGGCGTGAGCTTGGATGAAGAAGCTGCTAATTTGATTCGTTACCAGCAGGCTTACCAAGCCTCGGCCAAGGTCATGCAAATTGCCGGAACATTGTTTGACGCCGTCTTGGCCGTGCCGCATTGACCCGCACCGCTCTGAAATAAGGGAATCACCATGAAAATTTCGACTTCCGCCTTGTTTGACCGGGCCACACAGCAAATGAGCAGCGTGCAAACAAGTTTGGCCCAGTCACAGGCACAGCTTGCTTCTGGCAAGCAAATCGTCGCGCCCAGTGATGCGCCCGATCAAGCTGCCGATATTCAGCGCCTGCAGTCCATCATCAACCGGCAAGCCAGTTACTCGGCGACCTTGAACACGGTGCAAACGCGACTTAAAACCGAAGACACCTCACTGCAAAGCGTCAGCACTTTGCTGGTCCGAGTCAAAGAAATTTCTGTCCAGGCCGCCAATGCGACCATCAGTCCCAGTGACCGGCAAGCCCTTGCCGTTGAGCTGGGTGGCCTTCGCGACCAAATGCTGAGTTTGGCCAACACGCAGGACAGCAATGGCAACTACCTCTTTGCGGGCAGCCGTGTCAGCCAGCCGCCTTTTGCCCCAGACGCATCAGGTGCGGTGAGCTATCAGGGCGACCAAACGCGTATGAGCGTCGCCGTTGGCGACCAACGCAATGTGCAACTGAATAGATCAGGCTCCGATGCTTTTGTGCGCGTTGTGCGAACGGACAGCACGGGCGCTAAAACCGGTGTCGGTTTTTTTCAGGCTATTGACGACCTCACTGCGGCGATCAAAAGCTCTAACCAAGCCGGCATGCAGCGCGGCATTGGCGAAATGGATTCGCTGCAAAACGGCGTGACACAGGCTCAAGCCCAAGTTGGCTCTGACATGAACGTAGCGGATGCCCAGTCCAAGGTGCTAGACGACACCACCCTCAACCTGAAGACTACCTTGTCCTCGGTCCAAGACCTTGACTACGCCTCGGCCATTGCGCTCATGAACAAGCAAATGATGTCGCTGCAGGCAGCGCAAGACAGCTTTGGCAAGATCACCAAGCTCAGCTTGTTCAACTACATCAACTGATTCCATGCGATGTGGGCGCTAAAGAAAATCAAGCAACGGTCGACTCTTTAAATCATGTCTAGTCATTGCGAGCATTAAGGTCAGCAACTCATGGCAACCACCGCAGTCAGTTC
>CANFWV010000011.1 GCA_947450695.1 Comamonadaceae bacterium | reverse complement strand
GTCACCGGCAAGGCCTGACCAATAGGTGCGGGCATGGGTGTTGGCTGCAGGGTCAGCGCGCGCTGCACTCGCACATCTGCCGACAATTCAATCTCAGGCACGAGCAGCAAGGTCTGCACAAAACCGCTCGGCATGATGCGCTCGCCGCCTTCGCTGTTGCGCCACAGCACGTCGACCGGATGGAACTGCATGGCATACAGCCAGGCCGCGCGAGCGGCTAGCGCCAAGGTCTCGCGTGAAGGCAAACCAAGCAATTCGCGTTGCGCTGGCGTCCACTGACCGGGCGGCTCGGGCGACACCGGCAAGCGGACTTCATCAGCGCCCGGAAAAACCACCGCCTGCATCGGCCGGCCCAGCAATTGGCTCAGCGGCAAGATCACCACTTGCGCTTCGGGCGGGTGCTCAGGCGTGAAGCTGGCTGACTCCAACACCTGATTGACCCAGGCGGTGAAGTCGCGCAGGCTCATGCGCGCACCAAAGGTTTCGAATTCGTTTTCCAGGCCTTCACGCAGCCGCAGCGCGTCCATCACGGCCTGCCCAGCGGTGTCACTGAGCAAGGCTTCCCATTGCTTGGACGCCTGCAGTGCGCCACGAAGCGAGCGCAGCCAAGCCATCAATGCTTTGCCGCCTTGCAATGGCGCTAACAACGGCGCAGCCAGTGCGGCCAACGCGGCGCTGGCGGTCAGTGAGGCGGTTTCAGCGTGGCTAACCGAACGCCATTCGCGCACGCCGATTTTTCGCAATTCGATTTCGGCCGCCGTGACGGCTGCGGCGTCAAAGACAGGCGCATTTTTCAGCCAATCGAGCATGGCGTCAGTTGAGACATCCCAAGTCGCGGCGCGGAGCAGGCTCATGAGCGCTGCCGCCGAGCGGGTGGTGGACAGCTTCCAGCCGGTTTCGTCACGCACTGCAACACCTTTGTTGGCGAGCATGGCCCGTACGCGCCGGGTCAGCACGCGGTCTTGCGCCACCAAGGCGACCGGCAAGCAGCCTTGACCGAGTCGCGCCAACACGCAGGCGGTCGCGCGCTGCGCCTCGTCTTCGGCGTCTTGCGCGAGTTGCAAGTTTGGGAGCGTTTCTGTACCGGGAAATTCGTCATCGACCAAGCGCAAAGTCACCGCACGGTCGCCCCACTGCGCCTTCAAAGCGTCGGTCAGCGGATCGGTCTGAAAACCTTCCAGCACCAACAACAAATCACCCGTGGCACTGAATAAGACATCGGTCGGATAGGCCGAGGTCGATGCCCAAGCCAGCGCAATTTGCCCCACCGCCGACTCCAGCGCCAGCAGCGGCGCATCCATGCCAGCCGCCAACAAGCCGCCGAGACGCTGCCCCCACTCCGGGCGTTGGTCGGGTGGCAAAGCGGCCGCCAGCCGCGCCACCGACCAAGCCGACTCGACCAAACGAGCCGCCAACAGGTCTTTGTGTCCACCCAGACCGGCACGCTCCAGCAGCCCGGCGGCCGTCAGCAAATCACAGGCCGCGTCCATCCGTATGTCGCTGGCAGCGGGCTCAAATGGTCCATCCCATGGCGCCTGCAAACTGTTGGCCCAGTTCATGGTGGTCTCGAAGCGCGGCAAAAACGAGGCCGTGCCTTGAGCCGCCCACGCCTTGCGGGCCTGCTGCATCAACTGTGCATAGGGCACCAACACCACGCATGCTGAAGGATGCAACCCGCGGCTGGCTATCAGATCGCGGACCTGAGTGGTCACACGGGACCAGCTGATATCAATGAAATGGGATGAAGTCACAAGTGAATAGGGGAGATTGGCTATCGTGGCCATAGAGGAAGCCGAACGCATCAACGCCAGCCAGGGTACTTGCTTTCTGCCACAATGACATTAGCTTTTGCCGTATCTTGCAACACTTCTGAAGGAGCCCTCATGGCCAACGAACTGATTAAACATACCACCGATGCCACCTTCGAAGCCGACGTGCTCAAGTCGACCAAACCTGTTTTGGTGGACTACTGGGCCGAGTGGTGCGGTCCTTGCAAAATGATTGCACCTATTCTCGATGAAGTCGCCACCAGCTACGACGGCAAACTCCAAATTGCCAAGATGAATGTCGATGAAAACCGTGACATCCCCGCCAAGTTCGGCATTCGCGGCATCCCGACGCTGATGCTGTTCAAAGACGGCGAACTGGCCGCCACCAAAGTCGGTGCCATGAGCAAAGCTCAGCTGACCGCCTTCATCGACCAGCAATTGGCCTGAAGCTCCCGCCCAAAAAGAAGCTCTACGGAGCTTCTTTTTTTTTGATCACGGCTCACCCTTGTGCCATGGCGCACTGCAGAGCCACTTAGACTCACATTTTTTCCTGTCATAATTCGGCTCATTCGCTGCTGTCTACTAGACAGAGAGTGCGAATTCCAGCACTGACAGCCGGTTTTAGAAATACCCCTCTGAGCCGGCATCTCGCTGATTCGACTTATCCAACATCCCCCCGTTTTTTCAGTTGAACTCTGTTCTTAGAGTTCTCATCACGCAGGTAACCCCATGCACTTAAACGAACTCAAGGCACTGCACGTGTCTGAAGTCCTCAAGCAAGCCGAAGCCCTTGAGATCGAAAACGTAGGCCGGATGCGCAAGCAAGAATTGATGTTTGCCATCATCAAAAAACGCGCCAAGACGGGTGAAACCATCGTCGCCGACGGCGTCCTTGAAGTGCTGCCCGATGGCTTCGGATTTTTGCGTGCACCGGACTCGAGCTACACCGCCTCGACCGACGACATCTACATCAGCCCAAGCCAGATCCGCCGTTTCAACCTGCACACGGGCGACATGATCGAAGGTGAAGTCCGCACACCGAAAGACGGCGAGCGCTACTTTGCACTGAACAAGCTCGACAGAATTAACGACGGCGCACCTGAAGACAACAAGCACAAGGTGATGTTCGAAAACCTGACGCCGCTGTTTCCGCGCGAACAGTACAAACTAGAGCGAGACATCAAGGGCGAAGAAAACCTGACTAGCCGAATCATTGACATCATCGCGCCAATTGGCAAAGGCCAGCGCGCCTTGTTGGTGGCACCGCCAAAATCTGGCAAGACCGTGATGATGCAAAACATCGCTCACGCCATCACCGCCAACTATCCAGACTCCGTGATGATGGTCTTGCTGGTTGACGAACGCCCGGAAGAAGTGACCGAAATGCAGCGCAGCGTGCGCGGCGAAGTGATTTCATCAACCTTTGACGAGCCAGCAGCGCGTCACGTTCACGTGGCTGAAATGGTCATCGAGCGTGCCAAACGTCTGGTCGAGCTTGGCAAAGATGTGGTGATTTTGCTGGACTCGATCACCCGTCTGGCCCGCGCTTACAACAACGTGCTGCCATCGTCCGGCAAAGTCCTGACCGGCGGCGTGGATGCGAATGCCTTGCAGCGTCCTAAGCGCTTTTTTGGTGCGGCCCGCAAGATCGAAGAAGGCGGCAGTCTGACCATCATCGGCACGGCGCTGATCGACACCGGTAGCCGCATGGACGAAGTGATCTTTGAAGAATTCAAAGGCACCGGCAACTGCGAGATTCACTTGGATCGCCGTTTGTACGAAAAACGCGTGTTCCCGGCCATCAACCTGAACCGCAGCGGCACCCGTAAAGAAGAACTGCTGCTGTCCCCAGAAATTTTGCAAAAGTCGCGGATTCTGCGTCAGTTCATGTACAACATGGACGAGATCGAGTCGATGGAATTGATGCTGAAAAACATGAAGGCCACTAAAAACAACCACGAATTCTTCGACATGATGAGGCGCGGAGGGTAGCCCCCACGGTTTTTAATGCCATAATGTGCGGCTTAGCGGAAAGTGTCCAGGACTGGCTTGGGTGGCTACCGCAACGAATAAGGAAAGAATATGAAAGACGGGATTCACCCAAATTACCGCGAAGTTTGCTTCGTGGACTTGTCAAACAATTTCAAGTTTGTCACGCGTTCATGCGTCAACACCAAAGAAATGGTGACGATGGACGATGGCCGCGAATTGCCTTTGTACAAGCTGGACACCTCCAGCGAATCGCACCCGTTTTACACCGGCACGCAAAAATCCGTGGACAACATGGGTGGTCGTGTTGAGCGCTTCCGCAACCGCTTCGGCAAAACTGCTGCCAAGTAAACTGCGAATCGTTTCAAGCCGATCCAAAAAGCAGCCTGAAATTCAGGCTGCTTTTTTTTCGCCCTGAAACCTGGATTTCCCTCATGATTGAGGCCCTGCCAAGTCTCCTCTACACCCACTTCTTTGCCTCAAACTCGCCTTGAACCAGCCTTCTCCCGCCCTCATTGCTCAATCTGCCGTTCGGCGGTTGCCGCGCCTCGCGCTGCTGCTTTTTTGCGTGGCTTACGTGTTGCCGGGTCTGGTCGGGCGTGGCCCCTGGAAGGACGCGGACATCACCGCCTTCGGGGTCATGCAGCAAATGGCGGCGGCAGGAAGTGACTGGCTGCATCCGAATTTGATCGGCATCACCGCCGACTTTGACAGCCTGCTGCCTTACTGGATGGGCGCACTGGCGATTCAGGTCATGCCCTTTTTAGACCCCGCCTTGGCAGCGCGCCTACCCTATATCTTGTTGCTGGTGCTGACGCTAGCCGGCACTTGGTACTCCGTCTACTACCTCGCCCGCAGCCCACAGGCACAACCCGTGGCATTTGCCTTTGGTGGTGAAGCCAGTCCGGCGGACTACGCCCGTGCCATGGCCGATGCGGGTCTACTGGCCCTTATTGCTTGCCTAGGGTTGGCTCAGTTGTCCCATGAAACAACACCGGCCATGGCACAGCTCGGCTTCATGACGCTGATGTTTTACAGCGTGGCCGCCAGCCGGTATCGCAGCCCTTGGCGGGTTTTAGGCCCAGCCTCAGGCTTTGTCGTGGGTATCGCGGGGCTCGCGCTGAGTGGTGCACCCACGGTCGCGGCGTTACTAGGCATCGGCAGCGTGCTGGTGGAATGGGCTCACTCCCGCTGGGGCGACGATTTAAACGAACGGCCCAATGTCCGCGGTTGGATGTTGCTGATGCTGGGCGCCACCTTGGCGACGGCGGTTCTCGCCTATGTGCTCGGTCTCTGGGTTTGGCGCATTGACGTTGCCGCACTGAGCCGGTCTGAAGCCCACAAAGAATGGGGCAGCATCATCCGCTTACTGCTGTGGTTTCCATGGCCAGCTTGGCCGCTGGCCCTCTGGACGTTATTTCGCTGGCGGCGCCAACTGACCAGTCGCCACGTCGCCCTGCCCTTGTGGTTTGCCGTTGTTGCCGTCGGCACCACGCTGCTGACGGGCGCCTCAGACCGCAGCCTGCTGCTGAGCCTGCCGCCACTGGCGACACTCGCGGCTTTTGCACTGCCAACACTCCGGCGCAGTGTGGCATCGTTGATCGACTGGTTCACGCTGCTGTTTTTTACCTCCTGCACGATCGCGATCTGGGTGATTTGGGTGGCCATGCAAACCGGTGTGCCCCAACAACCTGCCGCCAACGTGGCCAAGCTGGCACCCGGCTTTGAACCGAGCTTTTCAGCACTGGCATTTGGATTGGCACTTCTGGCCACCTTGGCTTGGGCTTGGCTGGTGAAATGGCGTGCCGGACAGCATCGCGCGGCCATCTGGAAGTCGTTGATATTGCCGGCCGGCGGCACCACACTGTGTTGGCTGTTGCTGATGACGCTCTGGCTGCCTTTGCTGGATTTCGCCCGGAGTTATGAGTCTTTGTCGCGACAAATCGCGCGCCAAGTGAACCGCCAAGCCTGCGTCGAAGTGCTAGGCCTGAACACCGCGCAGATAGCCGCCCTTCGCTACCACCAAAAACTCGACCTGCGTCCCGTCGGCCCAGACACCAGTTGTCAGTACCTGCTGGTCGACACGGACTCTTTGGCGAGCATGGGCCAAAGCGTCAACCGTACGGACTGGGAGCGGATGATCTTGCTACGGCGGCCTGCCGACCGCAGTGAAAACGTGGTGGTGTTCCGTCGCTTCAAGCCGTCGGCTGCTGCGGTACGCCCGTGACTTTCGGCCTGTGAAAGAACTCAAGATCATTGGCAAGCACGCCAGCACCGTGCTGGTGGGGCAGCTCGCGATCATGGCTTTTGGTGTCGCCGACACCGTGATCGCTGGCCGCTACAGCGACACCGCGCTGGCAGCCTTGTCGGTCGGCTCAGCCATTTACATCAGCGTTTATGTCGGCCTGATTGGCATTATTCAGGCCTTGCTGCCGATCTGGGCTGAAATGCGCGGCGCGCGCAATAACCACGCAGTCGGACAGTCGATCAGGCAAAGTCTGTATTTGTGCGGCCTCATCAGCCTCGTCGGTATTGGCGCGCTGCTGTTTCCTGGGCCGCTGCTGCACTGGGCCGAGATCCCAGTCGCTATGCAAGGAGAAGTGCAGGCTTACTTGGCGGTGCTGGCGTTTGCTTTTGTGCCATCGCTGTTGTTCCGGCTTTTCAGCACACTGAACCAGGCGCTCGGCAAACCGGTCCTCATCACTTGGCTGCAAATCGTTGCCCTGGTGGTCAAGATTCCGCTGTCGATCTGGTTCGTTGCTGGTGGCGCGGGCCTAGACCCGATGGGTGCGGTCGGTTGCGCTTGGGCCACGCTGATCGTCAATTACCTATTGCTGTTGCTTGCCCTGCTGCTGCTACGCACCAACGCGCTGTACCTACCCTACCGCATCTGGGCCCGCATGGAGAAACCCAACTGGCGACAGATTGGAACATTTGCGCGGCTCGGGTTGCCGGCCGGGCTTTCCTACATGGTGGAAGTGACGTCCTTCACGCTGATGGCGCTGTTTATCGCTCGCCTAGGCACTGTTGCCGCCGCTAGCCACCAAATTGCAGCCAGCATGGCTGCGGTGCTGTACATGGTGCCGCTGTCGTTGGCGATTGCCTGCAGCGCCCGCGTGTCGTTCTGGATCGGTGCTGGTCAGCCAGCACAAGCGCGGCGCGTGGTCGGCTTGGCGCTCAGCCTGTCAGCACTCAGCGCCTCAGCGCTGGCTTCGCTGCTATGGCTGCTAAGCCAACAAATCCCCGCTTGGTATTCACGCAACCCGGACGTCGTGCTCACCGCCTCAACACTGCTGGCTTGGGTGGCGCTTTACCATTTGGCAGATTCACTGCAGGCGGTCTGCGCCTTTTTGCTACGCTGTTACCGAATCACCTTGATGCCGCTGTTGATTTACAGCGTGTTGCTGTGGGGCTTTGGCCTGACGGGTGGGTACTTTCTGGCCTATGTCGGGACGGCAGGCATGCCCGCATCGCAACTTCCAGCCAGCTTCTGGACAGCCGCCACGCTAGCGCTGGCCGCCGTGGCATGTTGTTTTCTAACGCTGCTGTGGCGCACCTCAACCCAGTCACTTTCAAAGCCATAGCGCTGTTTTTACAAGAAGTCACAACCGGTGCAGAATTGTGTGACAACATCGCGCTGTCACACTGTTGTCACATAAGCGCCATAAAGTCCAGCTTGTGCTTCACACATCAACCTCAAGGACTTCCATGAATATCAAACGCACGCTTCTCAAAACAGTCGCTGCTGCTGCTTTCGCCAGCCTCGCCCTGAGCTCAGCCATGGCCGCTGACCTGACCGGCGCCGGCGCCACATTCCCGTTCCCGATTTATGCCAAATGGGCCGAAGGCTACAAAGCCGTGTCCGGCGTCGGCATGAACTACCAATCCATCGGCTCCTCCGGTGGACTAAAGCAAATCCGCGCCAAAACAGTGACTTTTGGTGCTTCCGATGCCCCTGTCAGCGGTGCTGAACTCGACAAAGACGGCATGGTTCAGTTCCCAGCCATCATTGGCGGAACCGTGCCGGTGGTCAATCTGGACGGCTTCAAACCAGGTGAGTTGCGCATCACCGGCCCGGTACTGGCTGAAATTTACCTCGGCACCATCGTCAAATGGAACGATGCCAAGCTGGCCGCGTTGAACCCTGGTAAAAAACTGCCAGACGACAACATCACTGTGGTGCACCGCGCTGACGGTTCGGGCACGACCTTCAACTTCACCGATTACCTGTCGTCTATTAGCAAAGAATGGGCTGACAAGGTTGGCAAAAACGCTGCCGTCAAATGGCCAGCGGCTTCTTCGGTAGGTGGCAAAGGCAATGAAGGCGTTGCCGCCAACGTCAACCGCATCAAAGGTGCCGTCGGTTACGTGGAATACGCTTACGTCAAGAAAAACGGCATGAACTTCATGCAACTGCAAAACGCTGACGGCAAGTACGTCAGCCCGGACGACAAGACTTTTGCAGCTGCGGCCGCAGGGGCCGACTGGTTCAGCGTCCCAGGCATGGGCGTGTCCATGGTCAACGCCAAGGGCGCCACCAGCTGGCCTATCAGCACAGCGTCCTTCATCTTGATGTACAAGAACCCAGCCGACAAAGCTGCCTCTGCAGAAGCCTTGAAGTTCTTTGACTGGGCTTTCAAAAACGGCAAGAAAATGGCTGATGATCTCGACTACGTTTCGTTGCCTGACAGCCTGACCAATCAGATCCGCACCAAAGTCTGGTCACAAATTCAGAAGTAATTTTCTGGGTCAACCGATAAACCCGCCGAACTGCCACAAGCAGCTCGGCGGGTTTTATTCAGTATCAGACAACTCCAAGGTATTCAAATGAGCGTGGAAGCCATCATGACTTTGCCATCTACCCCCAGTGATTCAAGCAGCGAAACAGGCAGTCAAGACATGATCGCCGTGGCCAAGCGCCAACGCATTCAGGATTTCTTTTTCCACCGCATCACACAAAGCTTTTCACTGCTGGTGTTGATCGCGCTGACCGGCATCATTGCGTCCTTGTTCATCAATGCTTGGCCTGCCCTGCATAAGTTTGGCGTGCATTTCCTTTGGTATGTTGAGTGGGACATCGTCAACGAAGAATTTGGTGCTGCGATTGCAATCGTCGGCACCTTGGCCAGCGCCGGTATTGCGATGTTGATCGCGGTGCCGCTGGCTTTTGGTATTGCGGTCTTTTTGACTGAAACCTGCCCAGTCTGGTTGCGTCGCCCGCTAGGCACGTCGATCGAATTGTTAGCCGCCGTGCCATCGATCATTTACGGCATGTTTGGCTTGTTTGTGTTTGCACCTTTGTTCGCCGACTACCTGCAAGTGCCTTTACAAAAAATACTGGGTGGGATGCCGCTGGTGGGCTTTTTGTTTGGTGGCGCCACCAACGGCATGGGTATTTTGGCCGCTGGCATTGTGCTGGCCTTCATGGTCTTGCCTTTCATAGCCGCCGTGATGCGCGATGTCTTTGAAGTCACACCGCCCATCCTGCGTGAATCAGCTTATGGCTTGGGCTGCACCACGTGGGAAGTGGTGCGCAAAGTGGTGTTGCCGTACACCCAAAAGGGCGTCATCGGCGGAATCATGCTCGGCTTGGGTCGAGCCTTAGGCGAGACCATGGCCGTGACCTTTGTCATCGGAAATGCCAACCGCATGCCGACGTCTTTGTTTTCGCCTGGCACGTCCATCGCTTCCACCTTGGCCAACGAGTTTGGCGAGGCTGATGCGTTTCACATTTCAGCTTTGTTTGCGCTCGCATTTGTGTTGTTTGTCATCACCTTTGTGGTGCTGGCGATGGCCAAGATTTTGGTCTTGCGGGCTGACAAAGCCAAAGGAGCTTGAGATGATGACCGATTTCAACAAACAACTTTATCGGCGTCGTCGCTGGGCCAATGCGCAAGGCTTGGTGCTGTCCATGACCGCTATGGCGGTAGGCCTAGCGGTGCTGTTGTGGATCTTGTTTGTGCTCTTCTCCAATGGCCTTGCCGCCATCGACTGGAACATGTTCACCCAAGACACGCCGGCACCTGGCTCAGAAGGTGGCGGACTGAGGAACGCCATCATTGGCAGCTTGATGATGGTCGGCCTGTCAGTCTTGGTCTCGACGCCGGTGGGTATTTTGGCGGGCATTTACCTCACCGAATACGGTGACCAAAGCAAAACCGCAGAGCTCACACGCTTTGTGACGGACATCATGCTGTCAGCGCCGTCTATCGTGCTGGGTTTGTTTGTTTACTCCATTGCCGTCGCCACCGTGGGTAACTTTTCCGGTTATGCCGGCAGCTTGGCCTTGTCGCTGATTGCGGTACCCGTCGTCATGCGGACCACCGAAAACATGCTGCGTCTGGTGCCCGGCAGCTTGCGTGAAGCCGCATTTGCGCTGGGCGCACCGCGCTGGAAAGTTTCCACATTGGTGACGCTGCGAGCAGCCAAGAGTGGTGTGGTCACTGGCTTGCTGTTAGCCATTGCCCGCATCAGCGGTGAAACTGCACCACTGCTTTTCACGGCACTCAACAACCAGTTTTACAGCACCAACATGGGCGCACCGATGGCCAATCTGCCGGTTGTGATCTACCAATTCGCCATGAGCCCTTATGAGAACTGGATTCGACTGGCCTGGGGTGGCGCTTTGCTCGTCACCATGGCAGTCCTCATATTCAATATCTTGGCACGCGTGTTCTTCCGGGAAAAGATCAGCGCCTGAGCGCAGCCTCCAACATTCACGACGACTCGCTTCATCAAAACTATTTAGACCACTGGATCAACCCATGCCTGAAACAACCCTAGAACTAAAAAATGCACTCGAGGTGCGCAACCTCAATTTTTATTACGGCAACTTTCGCGGCCTCAAAGATGTGACGATGAACATTGCCGAGCGCAAGGTCACGGCCTTCATCGGCCCATCGGGTTGCGGCAAGTCGACGTTGCTGCGCACGCTGAACCGCATGTACAGCCTGTACCCCGGCCAGCGCGCTGAAGGCGAGATCAACTTTTACGGCAAAAACATTCTGGACAAAAGCCAAGACCTGAACCTGCTACGCGCGCGCATCGGCATGGTTTTCCAGAAACCAACACCGTTCCCGATGACGATTTACGACAACATCGCCTTCGGTGTGCGTCTTTATGACAATCTGAGCAAAAGCGACATGGACGAACGTGTTGAGTGGGCACTCACCAAATCTGCTTTGTGGAATGAGGTCAAGGACAAGCTTGGCCAGAACGGTCTGTCGTTGTCCGGCGGTCAACAGCAGCGTCTTTGTATTGCCCGCAGCGTGGCAGTCAAACCGTCTGTCTTGCTGCTCGACGAGCCGACCTCCGCACTAGACCCAATTTCGACCGGCAAAGTCGAAGAACTGGTCCACGAACTCAAGCAGGACTACACCATCGCCATCGTCACACACAACATGCAGCAGGCTGCCCGTTGCAGTGACTTCACCGCCTACATGTACTTGGGTGAACTGATGGAATTCGGCTCGACTGAGCAGATTTTCTTCAAGCCCAAGCGCACCGAGACCGAAGACTACATCACAGGAAGGTTTGGTTAATCATGAGTGAAAAACACATCTCCAGTCAGTTCGACACGGAACTGAACTCCATCTCCACCAATGTGCTCGAAATGGGCGGGCTGGTTGAAGCTCAGCTGCACCAAGCGATTCATGCATTGGTGCACATGAACCTCGCGTCAGCAGAACAGGTGATTGAAAACGAGATCAAGATCAACCAGATGGAATTGCGGATTGATCACGACATCATTTCCACCATTGGCCGACGGCAGCCCACGGCGCGGGATCTGCGTTTTTTGATGGCGATTTCACGGACCACCCAAAACTTAGAGCGTGCCGGCGACGAGATCGAACGCATGGCACGCATGGTCAAGTCCATCATCAAAAGCGGTTCCCCCCGCAACCTGCCAACGTCTGAGTTACGCGTCGCAGCAGATCTGGCGGCGGCCATGCTGCGAAAAACGCTGGATTCGTTCGCACGACTCGATACCGCGATGGCAGTCACCATCATCAAAGAAGACGATGAAATCGACGATGAGTACAACGGCTTCTTGCGCAAACTCATCACCTACATGATGGAAGATCCGCGCACCATTTCGCCAAGTTTGGACCTGTTGTTTTTGGCCAAGTCGATCGAACGCGTCGGTGATCACGCTAAAAATATCGCCGAACAAATCATCTTTATCGTCAAGGGCGAAGACGTCCGCCACACACCCGTGAGCAAGGTTGAATCGGTCATCAAATGAGAAAACTACCCCGCGTTTTGGTGGTGGAAGACGAGCCCTCTATTGCGGAATTGATCGCTGTCAACCTCCGGCACAACGGTTTCTCCCCTATTGTTGTGTTTGACGGTGCAGCCGCCCAACGAGAAGTTGACGCCGTACTGCCCGACTTGATCTTGCTGGACTGGATGCTGCCCGGCGAGAGCGGCGCTACCTTAGCGCGTCAATGGCGTAAAAGTGACCGAACTAAAACCGTGCCGATCATCATGCTCACCGCTCGCAGTGACGAGTCTGACAAAGTGCAGGGGTTGGACGCAGGCGCAGACGACTACATCACCAAGCCGTTCTCGACGCAAGAGTTGTTGGCACGCATCCGTGCGCTGCTGCGACGCCGTACGCCAGAAATTGTCAAAGACTCGGTGCAACTCGGTGAACTGACACTGGATGCGGGTACATACCGCGTCACGTTTCGCAGCAAAGAACTCAAAATCGGGCCGACTGAGTTCAAGCTGTTGCATTACCTTATGAAGCATGCTGAACGGGTTCACACCCGAAGCACCCTGCTCGACAAGGTCTGGGGCGACCACGTCTTCATAGAAGAACGAACAGTCGATGTACACGTCAAGCGCTTGCGCGAGTCATTGGGCGACGCCGCCTGCATGATCGAAACAGTCCGCGGTGCAGGTTACCGTCTGACCGCTCAGAACAGCGCCGGAAACTCAGAACAGGGTGAAGCCATTTCTGCAGCATGACGCAACGCCTGATTGAACTGCTGCTGTTCGTCGTGCTGACGTCGGTCTGGGGCCTGGTGCATGCATCAGCTGGCTGGGCTGTCGCGGGCGCGTTGGCGGGGAGTGTGCTGTGGAGCATGCTTGATGGGCTGCGCGCACGCCGCTTTCTGAAATGGCTGAACACGGCGGATACCTCACAGTCACCCCGATTTTCGGGCCTGTGGGCCGAGCTTTTCGCGCGGAGCCGAAAAGTCATCAAGAATCAAGAAAGCAAAACGCAAGACAGCAACGCCCGCCTAGAAAATTTTTTGGCTGCCATTCAGTCATCGCCCAATGGTGTGATTCTGTTGGATGCGGAAGGTCGCATTGAGTGGGTGAACCTGACCGCTGCACACCAACTCGGCTTTGACCCCCAGAAAGACGTGGGCCAGTACATTCAAAATTTGGTGCGATCGCCGGTCTTTAAAAACTACTTCTTGGGGTCTGATTTCAACACTGAAATCCAGATCGGTGGCATTGGTGCTCGCCCTTCCGTGCCCTCCAAAATATCGGTGCAAATTCACCCTTACGGCCAGAAGCGCAAGCTCATGCTGACGCGCGATGTGACGGCGGTCGAGCTCGCAGACACCATGCGGCGTGATTTCGTAGCCAATGTCTCGCATGAAATTCGCACACCCTTGACGGTGCTCAGCGGTTTTGTCGAAACATTGCAGAACATTCCCGTCAAAGAGGCAGATCGAAACCTCTACCTCGGCATGATGAGCCAGCAAGCGCAACGCATGCAAATGCTGGTGAGCGACCTGCTCACGCTGTCACGACTTGAAGGCAGTCCCGCGCCGGGCCAAGGCGACTGGATCAGTTCCGAAGACCTGTTGTCGCCGGCACTCGAGGAAACACGTGCACTGTCCAGCGTCATTGCGCAACCGCCTCACGAAATCACGCCGGTGTCAGAACTAGCCTTCTCAATCTCCGGCAACAAATCAGAATTGCACAGCGCCATGTCCAACCTGCTGAGCAACGCCGTGCGCTACACACCCGCAGGTGGTCGCATCCGAACCGGTTGGCTCTTGCGTCCGGATGGCTGGGCAGAGTTCTTTGTCGAAGACAGCGGCCCGGGCATCGCTGCCGAGCATTTGCCTCGATTGACGGAGCGTTTCTACCGCGTCGACCGGAGTCGTTCGCGTGAAACAGGCGGCACCGGCTTGGGCTTGGCTATTGTCAAACACGTGGCACAACGACATGGCGGTCAGCTCAACGTCAAAAGCATTGTGGGTCAAGGTTCGACCTTTTCGATTGCACTGCCGCCGTCGCGCATTCAGCTGATCAACCCAACACCGCCAACGCTTCCAGCTTTTTCTGGAAGTGAACAAGATCTGGCGTGAGCGCTTTCGGTACCTTGGCCAGGTCGTCGTATCGACGCAGTCGAACAGCCTCACTCGCAAACGGTTGAGCCAAGAAGCCAGCGAGCTCTGCGCTGGTGTACGCACCACCCTGTAGCTCCAAGCTGCGTTGAGACGCTGGTGACAAACTGGCCCAGTAAGTTGGCTCTGCAGCGCACAGGTAGCGCTTGGCATCGACATGCAAACGAATCGGCTCCAACACTGCGTCCGGCAGCAAACCACGCAAAAAGGGAATCGCGATGTATTGGTGCAAGTCGTCACGCTGCTGAGCGTTGTTTAGCCGCTCTTCTTTTTCGGCTGCGATGAGATGTCCCAGATCGTGCAGCAAGGCCGCCACCACGGTGGCATCGGTTTCACCCGCCTGCTCAGCCAAATGCGCGCACTGGAGCGCATGCTCGAGTTGGCTCACGGCCTCACGGCCATATTGACGGGTCGCACGGGTCTCAAAGAGACGAACGACTTCAGCGGTTGATAACGTCATGACCATGTCCTTCAAATCAGAATTTTTCGGATGCGTGCGGAGACCAGATCAATCGCCGTCACGGTGACAACGATGATGATCATCACCGCACAGGTTTCAGCGTACTGAAAGCCACGAATGATCTCCCACAGCACCACACCAATACCACCCGCACCGACCATGCCGACCACAGAAGCTGAACGTACATTGCTCTCCAAGCGGTACAGGATGAAAGAGATCCACAACGGCAAGACCTGTGGAATCACACCGTAAACAATTTCGTGTAAAGCACTCGCGCCAGTCGAACGGATGCCTTCGACCGGCTGCGGATCAATCGCCTCCACCGCTTCAGAGAACAGCTTGGCCAGTACGCCGGTGGTGTGTATCCAAAGTGCCAGCACACCGGCAAAGGGTCCCAGTCCGACAGCAACCACGAACAACATGGCAAAGACCATTTCATTGATCGCCCGTGTGGCGTCCATGAGCCGGCGCGTCGGTTGGTAGATCCACCATGGAACCAAGTTGGCTGACGCCAGCAAGGCCATCGGCACGGCGGTGACGACAGCCAACGCAGTTCCCCACAAAGCAATTTGCAGGGTGATGACCATTTCACCTACATACATGCGCCACTGGCTAAAGTTAGGCGGAAAAAACTCAGCGGCGTAAGTCGCCATATTGCCCGAGTCACGTATCAAATCCAGGGGCCGCATATCGGCACCCTGCCAAGACCCAGCCAACAGGATAAGAACGAGCGCCCAAAAGAAATACCCAGCGAGGCTTCTCTTAGGGAGTGCCATCGCAGGAACCAACCTAGGCGCAAGATTAGCGTTAGGCAGCATCAGTTCAATGCAGCCAACTGCTTGTCAATCACGGCGATCTGCTCCTTTTTGGCTGCGTCAGAGATGACAGAATCAGATTCAATTTTGTTGCGTTTACTGAACAAGTCGAGCTGGCGAATAGGCAGCAGTTGGCTGTTATTGGATTCCTTAAAACCGGAGAGTTTTGAGAGCTTCATCAAAATCTCCTTTTCACGTGCGTCCGTTTTTCCGTAGCCATAAAAGAACTGCTTGATCTTGGCCTTGCTAGCTTCAGGCATGTCTTTGCGGATCACCAATGGGTCGAGTGCAATCAGCGGCGAAGTCCAAACGATTTTGATATTCTTAAACTTTTCTGGGTAATGGATGTGAACCTTTTCTAGGTTTTCGCTGTTGTTCGTAGCGACATCTATCTGCTTGTTAGCCACTGCCAATGCATTGGATTCATGGTTAGCGCTCCGGGTCACTTTGAAAAGCGTCTTAGCGTCGATTTTGTTCTTAGAAAAAACATAGAAACCAGGCACCAGAAAACCTGATGTGGAGTTGGGGTCACCGTTGCCAAAGCTCAAACTCTTGCCGTTTTTCAGAATCTCTTCCATGGTGTTGTAAGGACTGTCCTTGTGAACAATCAAATGTGAGTAGTAACCTTGGGAACCATCAGCGTTGACCATCTGCGCAAACACCTCTCCGCTGGCCCGGTCGACCGCTTCCATAGCCGACTTATTACCCATCCATGCCAGCTGCACTTTATTGAAGCGCATGCCTTCAATCATGCCGGCGTAGTCTGAAGCGAAAAAAGCCTTGACTTTCATACCGGTCTGTTTTTCCATGTCTTGGATCAGCGGTTCCCAGTCCTGCTTTAAATTTTGGGTTGCCTCCGTCGAGATAATCCCAAAATTGATTTCCTGTGCCTGCACTGCGAATGGCAGCGCCAAAGCAAACGTGGTGGCCGTGATGGCCAGAATTTTTTTGATCATTTCACTATTCCTTTAAAAATACAGAGTGACTATCAGGCGGCTTGGGCCAGCCTGCCTTGCCAAGCTGGGCTGGCAGCCGAAGCTGAGGACGACTGAGGCGCAGGCGCGGCATGCTGGCGAGTCGAATCAGCCCAAATTTCATCCACATGCACGCCATAGAGTTCGCGCAGCAATTGCGGTGTCAGCAGCTTTGAGGGGCCGTCAAAAACCACGCGGCCTTGATGCAACGCCACCACCCGTGGGCAATACTTCAGCGCCATGTCAACTTGATGCAAAGACACGATCACCGTGCAGCCGTCCTCTCGGTTGATGCGCGCCAAAATTTCCATCACGTTGCGCGAGGACTCCGGGTCCAGCGAGGCAATCGGTTCATCAGCCAGCACCACCTTGGCACCTTGGACGAGTGCGCGGGCAATCGCCGCACGCTGCTGCTGACCGCCTGACAAGGTCGATGCCCGCTGGGCATGGCAATCCGCAATGCCGACGCGAGCCAGTGCATCAAGGGCTTGGGCCCGCTCTTGCGCGTTGAAAATACGAAACAGACTACGCCACCAAGGCATGCGGTGCAATTGACCGACCAGCACATTCACCAAGACCGGTAGGCGGTCTACCAAGTTGAACTGCTGGAACACAAAACCGACCTCAGAACGCACACGGCGAATGTCGTGGTGAATGCGACCGCCCTGCTGGACGCGGCGCCCGTCCATTTCGATCAATGAGTCAGTGCGGCCATCGGCAGTGATCAAGCCGGACATATGCCGTAGCAAGGTCGACTTACCGGAACCAGAGGCACCGATGAGCGCCACCATCTCGCCTTTTTTCACCGAGAGATTGATGTCGCACAGCGCTTGCTTGCTGGCGAAATATTTATTGAGTTTGTGAATACGAAGTGCTACGTCCATCATGAACTCCCTGTAAGTTGTATAGACATATGTAGTCTCATCTTTGTCTGTGACGGTTTCATGAAACTTAAAATAAGCTTGTGTGACACAGCCCGGTGCATGCACTCACAAGACACGACGACCTTCACGCCAGACGGCTCGCACCACGGCATGGCGACTGCCATTCGGCAGCGCCGCAATGTGAACCTGAATCAAGTCAGCCCGCAGTCCGACGTCGATGGCGCCACGGTCGGTCAGACCCGTCGCCCTCGCAGGTGTCGAGGTCACTGTCGCCACCGCTTCAGGCCAAGTCATGACGCCTTGCTCCACCAAGCACATCACGGCCGACAACAGACTGCCCGGCACATAGTCTGAAGACAAGATGTCGAGCAGGCCAAGCCGGGCCAGATCAACCGCCGCCACATTGCCGGAATGTGATCCTCCACGGACCACGTTTGGTCCGCCCATGACGGTCTGCAAGCCCAGTCGGTGCGCCTCACGAGCCGCCGCCACGGTGGTCGGGAACTCGGACATGTTGGCGCCTTCGACATGGGCTTGTTGCACATGCGCGGCCGTGGTGTCGTCGTGACTGGCCAACGCAATGCCATGGGCACGACTGAAATCCACAAAATACCGACGATGCGGCTCTGCAAATTCAGCTTGCAATTGACCGGCATGTGCCACCTGCTGCTCAAACTTCTGCGGGCTCCAGCCCTTTTTACCGGTGTAGTACACCCGCGCCTGTTCAATGTCTTCCCACTGCCGCTGACCGGGCGTGTGGTCCATCAACGAGATCAACGACAGTCGCGGATGCCCATGAAAAGGCTCAAACAATTCAACGGTGTTGGGCGCTGGTAACTCGCAGCGCACGTGCAAGTGGTGGTCTGCGCGAAGCAAGTCTTGTTGGGTGCAGGTGTCCAAAGTGGCGATCACATCGCCCCAAGCGCTGCCGCGCAAGCTTTCCGGGTCAGCCTCGCCAACGCCCAGCGCGTCAAAAACCGTGGTGATACCGGCAGCGGCAATTTCAGCGTCATGCGCCAGCAAAGCGGGCAATTCAGCCCAATGAACTTTGGGGCGAGGCATGAGGTGGCGCTCAAAATTATCGGTGTGCATTTCCACCAAACCCGGCAACAAATAATCACCGTCCAGGTCCACCGCAGAGATGGCCGAGGTAGCGCCAGCGACAGCGCTGATGCGGCCATTGTCTGCAAACAAACTGCCGTGCACGACTTCATTCGGCAGCACCATCTTGGCGTTTTTAAAAATCACTGAGGCGTTCATGTCGTAGTCCCAATTGTCCCAATAGTCCTGAAATCAGCCACATTGACGCGGCGGGTAGCGACGGCGTCGCCCACATGAGCATCGTGAAAAATACCGACGATGGCGGCACCGCGCGCACTGGCTTCGCGGATCAACGCGATAACGGTCTGTGCGTTCTCGGCATCCAAAGACGCGGTCGGCTCGTCCAGCAACAACAGTGGCCGCGGCTTGATCATGTTGCGGGCGATGTTGATGCGCTGCTGCTCACCGCCTGAAAACGTGGCGGGCGGCAAATGCCACATGCGCTCGGGAATACGCAGGCGTGTCAGCCAGCGACTCGCCTCGGCCCGCGCAGCAGCCAGTGTTTCAGGGTCGTCGCCAGCGTCTTCCAGCAAGGGTTCGGCCACCACGTCCAGCGCCGGCACCCGTGGGATGACCCGCAAGAACTGGCTGACATAACCAATCGAGTCTTTGCGCAAGCGCACCAGTTCATGCGGTGAGGCGGTGGTCACTTCGATTGGCAATCTGCCTGGCAAATGGATGCTGATACTGCCGGAGGTGGTCCGGTAGTTGGCATAAATCATTTTCAACAAGGTGCTCTTGCCCATGCCGGACGGTCCGTCCAACACGATGCATTCGCCGGGGTGAACGCTGAGGTTGGCCTCGCCAAGAACCGCCAGCTCAACGCCGTTTTGGTGGTGCAGAGTGAAGCGCTTGGCCACCCCTTGAATCTGAAGCAAAGGATGGGTCATGGTTGGAGTACCGAAGAAACGAGAAGTTGGGTGTAAGCGTGTTGCGGGTCGTCAAGCACCTGATCGGTCAGGCCGACTTCAACAACGCGACCGCGTTGCATGACGATCATGCGGTGCGCCAGCAGACGGGCCACAGCAAGATCGTGCGTGACCACGATGGCCGCCAGTTGCATCTTGCGGGTGAGTTGGCGCAGCATGTCCAGCAGCCGCGCTTGCACCGAGACGTCCAGCCCCGAGGTTGGCTCGTCCATGAACACCAGGCGCGGTTGCGTCACCAAGTTGCGGGCGATTTGCAGGCGTTGCCGCATGCCGCCCGAGAAGGTCCGCGGTGCGTCATCGATACGCGCCACATCAATCTCCACACGCTCCAGCCATTCAGCGGCAACGCTGCGCAATCGGCCGTAGTGACGCTCACCTTGCCCCATCAAGCGCTCACCGACGTTGGCACCGGCCGAGACGTCCATGCGCAAACCTTCGCCAGCGTTTTGATGCACAAAGCCCCAATCCGTGCGCGCCAGCAACCGCTGCTGGGCTTCGGTCATGGCGAAGACGTCTTGCAGTCCTTCATGACGCGTCATGAAATGAACACTGCCGGCATCGGGCTGGCTGCGCGCCGCGATGGCGTTGAGCAAGGTCGACTTGCCAGAACCGGACTCACCGACCACCGCCAGCACTTCGCCGGGCCAAAGGTCAAAAGAAACGTCTTGCAGCGCGATGCGGTCGCCGTAGTTTTTGCCCAGACCGCGAACCTGCAGCAAGGGTGCAGGAGGTGCCGAGAAATGCGACGAATAAGACGCAGATAAATTCAAAGTCATATCAAGGCTCAATCACAAAACTCAGGCCGTGCTGGTCAAACCCGAGGGATTCATAAAATGCATGCGCCGCGTGGCGCTGGCGGTTGGACGACAGCGCCAACTTGTAGCAACCTGCCGCGCGTGCCTGGTCTTTGGCATGGTTCATCAACTGGCGGCCGATGCCGCGCCCTTGCTGATCGCTGGCCACCACCACGTCTTCAACAACAGCCGACGGCGTGCCGCCATGCGCCAAGTTGTGCATGACTAAGAGTGCATAGCTGCCCAGCACAACCGACTCATCTGTCGCCACAAAAAGGCGGTAGCTCGGGTAACGGGCGAACTCAGCGAATATTTGCTGAGCCGCTTGCGCCGACAAAACGTTTCCGTTGTTGAAATCAAGCTGGGCGTAGAGGGCCAGCACTGCCGGCAGATCAGCCGCGTCAGCTTGCCGAATGACAAGACTCATGACGCGGCCTGACGCGACTGGCAATAGTCAGAGTCGGAACACACATGCATGCGGCTACCGCTGTCGTCGGTGATGACCTCGTCTAAAAAGCTGTCAGTCGCACCGCACAAGTCGCAGACGGCATCCCAGCGCTGAACTTCAAAGGGGTGGTCTTCAAAACCCAGACTCTCCACCGAGGTGTAAGGCGGCACGGCATAGATACGCTTTTCTCGGCCGGCACCAAAGAGTTGCAATGCCGGGTTCATGTGCATCTTCGGGTTGTCAAATTTCGGGATCGGCGAAGGTGCCATGATGTAGCGGCCGTTGACCAACACCGGGTAGTCGTAGGTGGTGGCGATGTGGCCGTACTTGGCAATGTCTTCGTACAGCTTGACGTGCATCAGCCCGTATTCGGCCAGCCCATGCAGGGTGCGTGTTTCGGTTTCACGCGGCTCCAGGCGTTGCATCGGCTCAGGCACCGGCACTTGGTAAACAATCACTTGCCCTTCCTGCAGGGGGATTTCAGGAATCCGGTGTCGCGTCTGGATCAAGGTCGCTGCGCGGGTGTGCGTGGTGGTTTCCACACCAGCGGTGCGTTCAAAAAATCGCCGGATGTTGACAGCATTGACGGTGTCGTCAGAGCCTTGGTCAATGATTTTCAGCACATCGTCAGGGCCGATGACCGAGGCCGTGACCTGAATTCCACCCGTACCCCAACCGTAGGGCAGTGGCATTTCACGCGAGCCAAATGGCACTTGGTAGCCTGGAATCGCCACAGCCTTCAGCAGCAACCGGCGGATCATGCGTTTGGTGCGTTCGTCGAGGTAAGCGAAGTTGAAGTTCGCCTGCACATCGTCTGTGGCCGTGTCCGTACGCGGCTCCAAACTGACTTCCTTCAATGCGTTCATGCTGTGACTCCGGTGTCTGGTTGAGCCGCTTTGGCGTTAGCCGCTGCGCGCATTTTTCGAATCAGTTCAAGCTCCGACTGGAAGTCAACGTAGTGCGGCAATTTCAAGTGCTGCACAAAGCCGGAGGCTTCGAGACTGTCACTGTGCGAAAGCACAAACTCCTGCATTTGTGCGGGAGACTCGATCGGCTCGCCCAACTCGTCAGCCCGCAACGCCCGGTCGACCAGGCTCATAGCCATCGCCTTGCGTTCGCTGTGACCAAACGCCAGCCCGTAACCGCGGGTGAACTGAGGCGGCTCGGTTTTACTGCCAGCAAACTGATTGACCATTTCACATTCCGTGATTTCAATGTCGCCAATTGAAATGGCAAAGCCAAGTTCTTCAGGCTCAATTTCCAGCGCGACTTGGCCCAAGCGAACCTCGCCGACAAAGGGGTGGCTGTGGGCGTAACCGCGCTGGGTGGAATAAGCCATCGCCAACAGAAATCCCTCGTCGCCGCGTGCCAGGTTTTGCAGCCGGGTAGACCGCACAGCCGGAAAACGCAAGGGCTCACGGGTCAGGTCGACCGGCGACGGATCGCCTGGCGGGATCGGCCGGGTTTCAATCAAACCTTCATGGTTGAGCAGCTCCACTACGCGCGGTATGACGGCGGCATCAACGCCTGTGGGCAGCACGCGGGCTGGGGGCTGAACATCAGCCGGTGCATCGTGCCCGCTGGCCAGCAAGGTGAAGTCGAGCAAGCGTTGCGTGTAGTCGTAAGTGGGGCCAAGCACCTGGCCACCGGGCAAGTCTTTAAACGTTGCAGAAATGCGCCGCTCCAGCGACATGCGATCGGTCTGCAGCGGTTTTGTCGTGCCCAAGCGGGGCAAAGTGGCGCGGTAAGCGCGCAGCAAAAAAATCGCTTCAATCAAATCCCCTGAGGCCTGCTTAATCGCCAGTGCTGCGAGTTCCGGGTCGTAGACCGAGCCTTCGTTCATCACCCGGTCAACCGCCAGCTTGAGCTGTTGTTGAATCTGCGACACGCTGAGTTCCGGCAGTCGGCTGTCACCGCGCCGCTGTTCGGCCAGCAGGCGGTAGCTGTTGAGAATGGCGGTTTCCCCGCCCTTGACGGCAACGTACATGCTCAAAGCCCTCCTGACAATTGAATCGATGTGGTACGCGGCAAGCCAACCAGTTGCTGCGCCGAAGCCAGAAACAAGTCAACACCCCGCGGAAAACTGGCGTGGTTAGCGGTCCACTGCGCCAAGAAGTCAACGGCTAAACCATCGACAGCCAAATGGTTGACGTCCTGAATGCCAGGACCTCTGAACGTCCACTGCGCCGCACCGCTCTCGCTGCTTGCCATGGCATCCAACAGCGGCAAGTCCAACACGCAGGTTGCTGACTGGTCTGGGGCGTTGTCGCTGCCTTGAGAAAAACTGGCCAGCGCGGGCATGGCATCCCCAGCGGCTACCCAAGCAAACATCGCTTTGTGAGCTTGCGCCACCAGCTGGCAACCCGTGTGAAAACGAAGCCAAGCCGCAGCATCGCTGTTCGCCAAAGAAGGCGACAACCACAACGTGCAATCGGAGTCCAACAAGGCCAGCAACAATGCCGCCGATGACGGATGGCCGGTCTGTGGCACCTCGGCGTCATGGCTGACCGTCATGCAACGCCCCGGGTGTGACAACGCCTTCAGCGCAAGCCGAAACATAGCCTGACTGCCGAAGGCTTCATGCGTGAAGCCGGCACCCAGATGCGTCAAATCGTGCGCTCTCATTCTTCATCTCCTTCATCATCCATTGATGAAGATTCGCGGGCCACCGTGAAAAATTCAACCTTGGTACTCTGCGCACGCTGCTCACGCTGGCTGCGCTGCAACGCCAGATGTTCGCGCACAGGGCTCAGCAACGTTTGTTCCAGCAAGGGTTGCTGAGACGGGTTTTGCAGCAAGGCATCGGCCACCGCAGCGAGCCCGACCTGACGGTGCGAGCGACCCAAGGCATAAGCCACACCGACCACGGCCGTGTCAGTGGATGCAGCCACCAGACGCAAGGCGCACCGGCTGACAGTGACCTCGCCCAAATTAAAACGTTCACCCGTCGAACCAGCGCGCCCCTGAACCATCATCAAACCGGTTTCTGGCGCTCTGAGCCAATTCGGCTTGACCGGCCAATGCGGGCCAACCGCTGACTCAAGAAGTTCCAGCGGTGCCCGAGACAGCAAAGCCAGCCAGTCAGAGCGCACCATTTGGGGTGTTGGTTCGAGATTGTCAAATGCGTGAAACATTCTGGTGATACCCTCAAGTTGTATAGACAAATTAATTCAATGTCCCCAGCTTAACGATCACATATGTACGTTTCATGACAACACTGACTTCACCTGTAAACAGCCAGGAGCGACCTGCCCGCGAAAGTTTTTGGCACCGCATTGCAGCCCAAATTTCCGAGGCCATCAGCAGCGGGACTTACCCACCCGGTGAACGCTTGCCTTCAGAACATGCCCTAGCCGAACAATTTGGTGTGAACCGCCACACCATTCGAAAATCACTGGCGAGCTTGTCGAGCCAGGGCTTGGTGCGAGTGACCCAAGGCAGCGGCACTTATGTGGAGGACTTTGCGGTGGAACTCATGCTGGGTAAGCGCACACGCCACCAACACAGCTTGGTGCAAGCGGGTCTGCGCGGTGGGCTGCAAGTGCTCGAGATCAACACCGTGCGGGCCAACAGTGCACAGGCCAAAGCCTTGGCCTTGCCAGTACGCAGCAAGCTGTTGTGCTTGAACGTGCTGGGCGAAGCTGAAGGCCAAATTCTGCATGTCAGCGAACGATTTTTTCCACTGCCCCGCTTCAGCGGAATTGACGCCGTGATCGCTGAAACAGGTTCGATCACTGCGGGCTTCGCAGCCTGTGGGCTGACCGATTACACGCGGCAAGAAAGCCGCATCACAGCGCAGATTCCAACGACAGCCATTGCTGCGCACCTGCGCCAACCCGTCAGCAGACCGGTGCTGGAAGTGACCAGCGTCAACGTCGACAGCGCCGGCACACCGATTGAATTTGCAACGACTTGGTTTGCCGGTGACCGCGTCAAATTAACCATTCGCCATGATGACTAAGGCCCCGCCCGAAACCAACTCACCCTATCGATATGCGGTTTATTTCGCCCCACTGCCGGAGAGTCCGTGGTGGCAAGCCGCTAGTCGGTGGCTGGGTCGCTGCGCTGCGGGCGGAACGCTCAAGCCCATGCCTGCGATCAACGGCATCAGCGATGAGGCGTTCCATCAGGTCACCGCCGCGCCGCGCCGCTACGGCTTTCACGCGACGCTGAAGGCACCCTTCACCTTGGCTTCTGGAACAACTGAATCTGAGTTACGCGTAGCCCTGCAAACCATAGCCGCTAGCGCCTATTCGTTTGAAATGCCTCCTATGACGGTCTCACTGCTCGATGATTTTCTAGCGATCGTGCCGCAGCCCTGCAGTGCAGCAGCCGAGGCCCTGGCCGCCCGATGCGTTATGGAACTGCAACCTTTGGCTGCACCGCTGTCAGCAACCGAGTTGCAACGCCGCCGCCAATCACCGCTGACACCTTCGCAAGATGCGTTGATGCTGCGCTGGGGATATCCCTTCGTGCTGGATGAATTTCAACTGCATTGCTCACTGACAGGTTCACTCAAACACCTAAACTCGCAGCAAGTGCAATACCTGCAACAGGCCGCGCAAGACTGGTTCGCCAATCTGCCGCCCTGCCGCTTTGAAACACTCGCGCTGTTCGTCGAACCGACGCCAGGCACCGACTTCGTGTTGCAAGCGCACTTCAGGTTGGCAACATGAACCAGCGATTGATTTACGTGATGGGCCCGTCTGGAGCCGGCAAAGACAGCCTGCTCGACTGGCTCAAATCCAAATTACCGCCACAGTCGCCTATCCACTTCGCCAAGCGCACCATCGACCGGCCACTGCAGCCAGAAGGTGAGCAACACGAAAGCGTGGACAGCCCTGCCTTTAAGCGACTGCAAAGGGAGAAGTCATTTGCCATGCATTGGCAGGCCAACGGCAGACAGTACGGCGTGCGACACGCCGAGCTGGAACCGCTTCAACAGCGGCAATGGCTGTTGGTCAATGGGTCCCGCGCCTACCTGCCCGAAGCGCTGCGGCAATTCGAAGGGATGACTGTCTTGCACATCAGCGCCGGCGCAGACATTCTTCGCGCTCGACTACTGGCGCGTCAACGCGAAACACCGGAGGTGGTTGAGGCGCGCGTACAGCGTGCCGTCGCCTTCAGCGTGCCGACGTCTTGTCATTGCGTGCGTGTTTTGAACGACACCAGCCTTGATGACGCTGGCAACGAATTGTTGACCGCATTGGCATTGATGCCCGGCTGGCCCAAGAGCTAAGGCGTCAAGCCGATGAACCGCAGCAACCGGATTAAGCGGCGTTCAGCACATCCATCTCACGCGGAAACTTGCTGATAGGCCTAGCCGCCACCAAGTTGTCCTGAAACAATTGCCCGGCTTGTCGCCAGCTGAATGCCAGCGCCCGTTCGCGGGCATCACTGCGGGCAACATCCAGCGCACCCGTAAAAGCCTGTTGCAAGTCCGCATGGAGAACACCACCCTTGTGCCCGTCTAGCGTGTCCAACACTTCAAAAGGCCCGTCAACAGGATAGGCTGCAACCGGTGTGCCGCAAGCCATGGCTTCGAGCATCACCAACCCAAAGGTTTCTGACTTGCTAGGGAACACAAACACATCGGCAGCAGCGTACACCTTAGCCAGCTCTTCGCGGGGCAACAGACCCAGCCAGCGCACCTTGGGATAACGCGCTTTGAGCGACGCTTCGAGTGGCCCCACGCCACACACTACCTTGGTACCCGGAATGTCCAACTGCAGAAAAGTTTCAATATTTTTTTCGTAAGAAACGCGTCCGACAAACAGCGAGACCGGTCGCTCAAGTTGTTTGAGGTTGGGGTATGCACCGGCGGTTTCATGAAAACGAAATAACTCGGTGTCCACGCCATGCGTCCAACTGCGCAATTGTTTAAAACCGCGCGTTTTGAGCATCTCCAGCACCCCTTGCGTCGGCACCATGATGCCGGACGACGGTTTGTGAAAATGACGAAACAAGGCGTAACCCATCCACAACGGAATACGCAGAGCAGCTTTCAAAATCTCAGGAAACTTGGTGTGAAAAGCCGTGGTGAATTGCAGCTTGTGTTTGACGCAATGCGAGCGAGCAGCCCAACCCAAAGGGCCTTCCGTGGCGACATGTATGGCATCTGGTGCAAATTCATTCAACTGCTGACTCAAAAAAGGCCGCGGCTTCAAGGCCAGATCAATCCCCGCATAACCTGGGCAAGGTCGTGTTTTGAACTGTCCCGGATGAATCACCAACACCTCATGATCCCGGCCTTCCAAATCCCGCACCAACTCAAGCAAGGTAGTCACAACGCCATTCACCTGAGGCAGCCAAGCATCAGTGATCAAAGCAATTTTCATACGCTCACCTGTGCTTCGGTCATAGAGCTGGACTCAATGCGCTTTTGAACTTCGTGCGAAGGCGCCCAATGCAAAATTTCAAGGCGTCCATCGAAGTGCTCGACCAAGGCGGTACGGCTCTCGACCCAGTCGCCGTCGTTGCAATACAAAACCCCGTTGATCATGCGCATCTCAGCGCGGTGGATATGACCGCACAAGACGCCGTCATGCCCTCGACGCTTGGCCTCTTTGGCGACAGCCACCTCAAAGTCGGTGACGTAATTCAAGGCTTTCTTGACCTTCTGCTTGAGGTACGCCGAGAGCGACCAATACGGCAAGCCCATGCGAGCGCGCAATGAATTGAAGTGACGGTTCATTCGCAGCGTGAACTCGTACAGGTTGTCGCCCAAGTAAGCCAGCCACTTGGCGCACTGCACCACCGCATCGAAATAGTCGCCGTGAATGATCCACAGACTGCGACCATCGGCAGTGATGTGAACCGCTTCTTTCACGACCTCGACACCCCCAAAGTGGTGGCCAATAAAGTCGCGTGCAAACTCGTCATGGTTGCCCGGCACATAAATCACACGGCAACCTTTGCGCACGCGCCGGAGGAGTTTTTGCACCACGTCATTGTGCGACTGCGGCCAATACCATTTGCGGCGTAACTGCCAACCATCGATGATGTCGCCCACCAAATAAAGCGTATCACTCGGATGCGTGCGCAGGAAATCCATCAGCGCCAGGGCCTGGCAGCTTGGCGTTCCGAGGTGCACGTCAGAGATGAAAATAGTCCTGAATCGGTGACCGGTTTCTTCTTCATCATCAAGCGATGGCGGCGGGAAGTTTCCGCTGAAAGAATCTAGTACGGCGCGCATCAGATGTGTTTCCAAAGTGTCATGAGGGGCCTTTCTTGGACTAGCACTTTTTCATTGTTGTCGGCAAATTGTGCGCACGCGATGTGACAGGTCTGTGTCGATTCCGTGAAAATTTCTTGACATACATCCTTCAATAAGCCGGCTGTTTTTCATTCAAACGAACGTGACAAAGTGATGTCACTTTTCACAATCAAGTCACAAAAATGACATAAATAGTGAGCACAATTCAACTTTTATTAAAGTGTTGACACATTGAGGAGGTTTCCAATGAAAGTGGGTATCAATGGCATGGGCCGAATCGGCCGACTGGCCTTGCGTGCCGCCATGGGCGCAGCCGATCGCCCTTTTGACGATCCCCGCAAAGAGAACCGCCTGCAAGTCACGCACGTCAATGAACTCAAGGGCGGCGCGCCGGCCACGGCCCACCTGCTCGCCTTTGACAGCGTGCAAGGCAAATGGCGCGCAGACATCGCGGCCGAAGGCGAAGCGGCCATCCGCATCAATGGGCAGCAGCTGTCATTCAGCGCACATGCCACTGCCGCTGAGATTCCCTGGGGCGAGCTGGGCGTTGAGCTGGTGCTCGAGTGCACCGGTAAGTTCCTCACGCCAGAAACGCTGCAAGGTCATTTTGACCGGGGTGCCAAGCGCGTCATCGTGGCGGCACCTGTCAAAGTGGGCCATGTGCTGAACATCGTGGTGGGCGTCAACGACCACTTGTACGACCCGCTCACCGACCGCATCGTGACCGCCGCATCTTGCACCACCAACTGCTTGGCGCCGGTGGTCAAAGTCATCCAAGACAACATCGGCATCCGGCACGGTCAGATCACCACCATCCACAACCCGACCAACACCAACTTAGTGGTCGATGCGCCCCACAAAGACTTGCGCCGGGCCCGCAGCGCCATGATGAGCTTGGCGCCGACAACCACCGGCAGCGCCACCGCGATTGCGCTGATTTACCCGGAACTGAAAGGCAAACTCAACGGCCATGCGGTACGCGCTCCGGTCTTGAATGCCTCGTTGACCGACTGCGTGTTTGAACTGAAACGCGAGACCACTGTTGAAGAAGTGAATGCCTTATTTGCCACTGCGGCGCACGGTCCATTGGCCGGCATCTTGGGCTACGAAGAACGCCCCTTGATCAGCGCCGACTACGCTGGCGACACCCGAAGTGCCATCGTTGACGCACTGTCCACCTTGGTGACCGACGGCACGCTGCTCAAAGTCTATGCGTGGTATGACAACGAAATGGCGTACGCATGCCGCATGGTGGACTTGGCCTGCCACATGGACCGCGTGGGGATCTGAGCACCATGACGTCGACTGCCACCCGCAACTACGCCATCGTCACGGCCGCCTACTGGGGCTTCACGCTCACCGACGGCGCGCTGCGCATGTTGGTGCTGATGCATTTTTACCGCCTCGGGTATTCGTCCTTCACGCTGGCCTTGTTGTTTTTGCTGTACGAAGCGGCGGGCGTTGCGGCCAATCTGGTCGGCGGCTGGCTGGCTACGCGCTATGGCATCGCGCGCATGTTGGCGGTCGGCTTGAGCACGCAAATCTTTGGGTTTTTATTGCTGTCCTTGCTGAACCCGGCATGGACGGCCGCCATGTCCGTGGCGTGGGTGGTCGTCGCACAAGGCATTTGCGGTGTTGCCAAGGACCTGACCAAGACGGCCAGTAAATCAGCCATCAAGGTCACCGCAGACCAAGCCAAAGATCAGGGCTCTGGCCAGTTGTTCAAATGGGTGGCTTGGTTCACCGGTAGCAAAAATGCCATGAAGGGCGTGGGCTTTTTCTTGGGCGGTCTGCTGCTGGACTCGCTCGGTTTCAGCGGCGCTCTGTGGGCGATGGCGGCGCTACTGGCCTTGGTGCTGGTAGGCGTGTTGACCTATGTGCCGCGCCTGATGGGCAAGAACAAAGCCTCGAAGTCGGCGAAGGAATTGTTTGCCAAAAGCCAGGCCATCAATTTGCTGGCGGCGGCGCGAGTGGTGCTGTTTGGTGCGCGCGACGTTTGGTTCGTGGTGGGCGTGCCGGTGTTTTTGTACGCATCAGGCTGGACCTTCACGATGGTCGGCGGCTTTTTGGCCCTCTGGACCATCGGCTACGGTCTGGTGCAAGCCTTGGCGCCGCAAATCGTCAAGCGCAGCGACGACGGACTCAGCCATGAAGTGCCCGCCGCGCGCACTTGGTCAGCCATCTTGGCCGTTGTGCCGATCGTGCTGGCCGTCGCTGTTTATCTACAGGTGACCCATCTTGAATGGGTCGTGGTGGGCGGGCTGGGTCTGTTCGGCGTCGCCTTTGCCATTAACTCGTCCGTGCACTCTTACTTGATCTTGGCGTATGCCGGCAGTGAAAAAGCCGCGGAAGATGTCGGCTTTTATTACGCAGCCAATGCGCTAGGGCGTTTCTGCGGCACCTTGCTGTCGGGGCTTTTATACCTCTGGGGTGGCCTGCTTTACCCGCTCATTGGCTCTGCGCTCATGCTCGTCGTTTGCTGGCTGGTGACACTGGCCTTGCCGACGGCCCGGACTGAAAATTCTTCGCTGATGCCAACTCATCCATGAGCATGCGTTCTCAAACTCTGCGTGAAGAGCTCGCCAACAGTGTGAGCCACGGCGCTGCCTTGCTGGCCGCGATCGTAGCCGTGCCGTTTCTCATGCTGGCCTCCAGCCCTCCCGGCAACGCCGCTTACGCCAGCCACGCCAACTTTGTCGGTGCATTGGTCTTTGCTCTGACGATGGTGTTTTTGTACTTCACCTCGACGCTTTACCACGCCCTCCCTGAAGGCCGCGCCAAGACTGTTTTTTTGAAGTTGGACCATGGCGCTATTTACTTTTTTATTGCGGGCAGCTACACGCCCTTTGCACTCGGCGCGATGGATGGCTCACGCGACTGGCTGATGCTCGGGCTGGTGTGGGCGATGGCGTTGGTCGGGGCCACGTTGAAGGTCATTGACCTCTTGGAGACGTCTTGGCTATCAACCGGGCTTTACTTAGCGATGGGCTGGCTGGTGCTGGTGGCGGCCGTGCCCATTGTTGAGCGTGTGTCGCTCCCGATCTTCAACCTGCTGGTCGCCGGCGGGTTGGCTTACACCGTAGGCGTAGTCTTTTTTGTGCTCGACTCCAAGCTGCGCTACGCCCACACGGTCTGGCACGGCTTTGTCGCTGCGGGAACAAGTTGCCACTTCTTTGCAGTGATGGGTTATGTCGCTTGACGGGTGCTATGCTCGCGCGCATTAACGACTAGAAGATTATGCAAAACGGAACGCGACTTGCGGCTGTTGACTTAGGGTCCAACAGCTTTAGACTGGAAATTGGCCGCTTTGATGACGGCCAGATTCACCACACTGAATACCTCAAAGAGACTGTTCGCCAAGGCAATGGCTTAGATGCCAATCGAAACTTATCGCCCGAAGCGATGCAACGTGGCTGGGAATGTCTGGCGCGTTTTGGTGAACGTCTCGCCGGTTTTAAAAAGAATCAAGTCCGCGCTGTCGCGACGCAAACGCTGCGCGAAGCCAATAATCGGGACGAATTTCTCAGCCGTGCGCATCAGATTTTGGGGTTTCCCATTGACGTGATTGCCGGGCGCGAAGAAGCTCGCCTGATTTACCAAGGCGTCTCTCATTTGCTGCCGCAATCCCCTGAGCGCAGGCTGGTGATCGACATTGGTGGTCGCTCCACGGAAATGATTTTGGGCTGCGGGCTAGACGCCAAAAACATGGAGTCTTGGCGCGTCGGCAGCGTGGCCTGGTCCATGAAGTATTTCCCTGATGGCGTGCTCAGCGCCCGCGCTTTCAACAGCGCAGAGATTGCGGCCAAAGCCGTCTTAGACGAAGCCATACAAACCTTCGGCAGTCCACAGTGGGACACCGCTTATGGCTCGTCTGGCACGGTCGGCGCCGTCAGCGATGTCTTGGCTGCCGCTGGCTGGCCGGCTGACGTTGTCACCCGCGATGGGCTCGACTGGCTGTTAGAGCGTTTGATCAAAGCCCAAAGCGCTGACCGTTTGAAAATGGAAGGCCTGAAGGATGACCGCCGGGCGGTGATCGGTGGTGGCGTCAGCGTGTTGCGGGCCATCTTTGACTTGCTCGACATCGACACCCTGCACACCGCTCAAGGGGCCTTGCGCCATGGCGCGTTGTACGACTTGCTGGACCGCGAGGAGACACAAACCGACTTGCGCTCTCGCACGGTGCGTGGGCTGACACGTAAGTTCCATGTCGACTTGGCCCATGCCGAGCGTGTCAGCCGGATTGCCACCGGCTTGCTGGCCATGACGCATCAAGGGTCTGTCGAAGAGCTTGAGCGCTTCCAGCAAAAAATCGACTGGGCAGCGCAGTTGCACGAAATCGGCAGCCATATTTCGCACAATGAGCCGCATAAACATGGCGCTTATATTTTGCACAATGCCGACGCGCCAGGCTTTGCGTTGCCCGAATTGCATCGGCTCAGCCTCTTGGTACTGGGCCATCGTGGCAAGCTTCGCAAGCTCGACGCCGACTTCAACGACAGTGTTTTTGTGCAACAGCTCTTGGCCTTGCGGTTGGCCGTCATTTTTTGCCACGCCAGGCGCGAACCGGATCTGAAAGGCTTGCGACTGACCCTGGACGGCAACCAGTTTTCATTGCTGTGCCGTGCCGGTTGGGCGGAGGCTTTTCCACAGTCGGCTTATCTGCTGAGGGAAGAAGTGCTGGCTTGGGAAAAAACGCTCTGTTCGCTGACCTTAAAAGACGCTTGACGTCGCGTGAAGCGAGGACTTGCCACGACAGATTTAAACCATGTAAACTGTATAAATCGTTAACACCCTTTATTCAATTTCAAAGGAACTGCTCATGGCTACGCTCAAAAAGTCCCCTACCGTTTCAACCAAAGTCATTGCCAAGCCGGCGGCACCCGTCACCGCAAAGCGCCTGACCAGCAAGGCCTTGCCTAAAAAACCAGTGGCGGCCCCAGTGAAACCAGTGACCCGTGCGGCAACCCCTAAGCCGACGACCAAGGTGGTCGTTGCCAAGGAAGTGAAAGCTGAAAAGGTTAAAAAACCAAAATTGATTCGTGACAGCTTTACCATTCCAAAAACTGAATACGTGGTGATTGAAACATTGAAAGAGCGTGCCGGAAAACTCTCGCGCGCGGCCAAGAAAAGCGAACTCCTGCGCGCTGGTATCAAGGCCTTGGCGGCCATGTCGGATGCGAATTTCTTGAGCGCCCTGAACGCTGTGCCGACCATCAAGACTGGCCGTCCTTCGTCCGCCATCTAAAGGCCGTTAAAGGAATTCGGGCGACTGCACCGTCACCACGACGGTTTGAATTTTCCCGTCACGTTCCCGGCTGCGCAGCCACCAGATGGCGCCCTTGCGAAAAGAGAGCTCATCACCCTCGACACCCAGCAGGTGCGTCACGACCTGCCCGAGTGTGGGTTGGTGACCCACCACCAACACCGGCAGCTTCCCGAGTGGCCACTGCACCAAGGCCAATAAATCGTCAACCGAGCCCCAAGGGGCCAGTTCAGGGCAGGTCTTGTACTTACGCCCCAAAGGCACAACAGTCTGCTCACAACGCATGGCCGGACTGACCAGAATACGCGCGCTGTTGGTCAAGGTGCGGTCTAGCCACTTGGCCATGCGGCTGGCTTGCTTGTGACCGCGGGCTGAGAGGCAGCGATGCAGGTCAGCATCGGCCACACTGGGTGAACCAACTGAGGACGGACCGAAGTCAGGCCCGTCTTCTGCGTCAGCATGTCGCCAGAGGATTAAATCCATGCTCAGTTGCTCACTACGGGCTTCAGACTTTTGGTGGGCTTCACCAATTTAACGGGCTTGGTGCTCTTCAAGACTTTGGACGTGATGGTCTTTGGGCGAGGTTTTGAAACCTTGATGGGCACCGTTTTAGGTTCACTCGAGTAACGTGCCATCAGCGCGACTTGTGCACTCTGCTTTCGGCTGCGCGGTTGCAAGGCCGTGCGTTTGTAAGTACCGTCAGCATGCAAGTCCCAAGCGTCTTGGGTGTCGTGCAGATAAGCAACCAGACATTCGTCAATGATGCGTTGGCGGATCACCGGATCGGTCACCGGCCAAGCCAGTTCAATACGGCCAAACATGTTGCGATTCATCCAGTCTGCACTGGACAAGTACAGTGTTTCCTCATCGCCCGAACGGAAGTAGAAAACTCGGGCATGTTCAAGAAAGCGACCAATCACCGAGCGCACCCGAATATTTTCGGTAAGCCCCGGCACCTGCGCCGGCAACATGCACGCACCGCGCACGATCAAATCAATTTTCACGCCCTGCTGTCCGGCCTTGATCAATGCCCGCATCAGGCCTTCATCAGTCAGCGCGTTCATCTTGGCGATCAATCGGGTGTCTGCGCCACTGGCGGCCGCCGTGCCCAAGGCCTCGATCAACTCGACCATTTTCCGGTGCAGTTGCACTGGCGCCAGGACCAACTGACGCAACCTTGGCAGACGACTTTGGCTGGCCAGATGGAAAAAAATATTTTCGACGTCCAGCGTCAGCAAGGGGTTCGCTGTGAGGTAACTCACGTCGGTGTAAAGCCGCGCTGTTTTGGGGTTGTAGTTGCCAGTTGACAAATGCGCATAGCGCTTGAGTTGCTTGCCTTCACGGCGCGTCACCAGCAACATCTTGGCATGCGTTTTAAGGCCCACCACACCGTAGAGAACCTGCGCACCAATCGACTCCAACATCTCAGCCCAATTAATATTGGCCTCTTCGTCAAAGCGAGCTTTCAATTCCACCACCACCGTCACCTCTTTGCCACGCCGAACCGCCTCGCGCAGCAAGACCATCAGTTCTGAATCTGTGCCGGTGCGATAAATCGTCTGCTTGATGGCCAGCACCTGCGGATCGTTCACGGCCTCACGCAGAAACGCTAACACACCGTCAAAACTTTCAAACGGCTGATGGATGCAGACATCCCCTTGTTTGATTTTTTCAAACAAAGACTCAGAAGCCATCAACTGCTGCGGATACGATGCTTTGTAGGGTTTAAAAAGCAGTTCAGGCGCATTGATCAGGTCGACCATCTGCGTTAAACGCACCAAGTTCACAGGGCCATTGACGCGAAAAATAGCCTCTGGTGGCAACTGAAATTGTTGCTGCAAAAAGTTGGATAGATGGTCCGAACAGCCCGACGAAATTTCCAAACGGACAGCCTGTCCGTAGTGGCGCTGCTCCAGACCAGCGCGCAGCGCAGTGCGCAGGTTCAACACATCGTCTTCATCGACAGCCAGATCGGAATGCCGGGTCACCCGGAACTGCGAGAACTGCAACACATCGCGGCCTGGAAACAAGTCAGCAATATGGGCGCGAACCACACTCGACAACGACACGAACAGAGACTTCCCATCTGCATTTTTGGCGGGTATCTGAATCACACGCGGCAACACCCTCGGCACCTTAACGATGGCGATCTCGTTTTCGCGACCGAAGGCATCTTTGCCCGCCAAGCGAACAATGAAGTTGAGCGACTTGTTGGCCACCATGGGAAACGGATGAGACGGATCGAGACTCACCGGAATCAGCAAGGGCCGAACCTCACGCAGGAAATAAGCTTTGACCCAACGCCTCTGTGCCGTGTCGCGCTCGCCCTGTGACAGCAGGTGAATACCGTGCCGCGCAAACTCGGGCATCAAGGTTTCATTGAACAGCTGGTACTGGCGTGCCACGATGTCGTGGGCACTGGCAGACAAGGCCCTGAAAACATGGGCGGCTTCGGATTCACCCGCACCCTGCACAGTGACCGACGCAAGGTGTGGTGCAGCGCGTACTTCAAAAAATTCGTCCAAATTAGACGAGACGATGCACAGGAAACGCAAGCGCTCCAGCAGCGGTACTTCCGGTCGGGTCGCCAAATCAAGCACCCGGTCATTGAAGGCCAAGATACTGCCGTCGCGGTTCAAAAATTTGATGCTCAATGCATCCGGATCATTTATCACATCAGTGTGGTCGTTGCGAAGAGACATGAGGGTACGCCCGTAAGTTCGACATGGGGATCGAGATCAGGAACAAAGTTACAGCTGAGTTCTGCAGCTATTTTGGAATCGCTCCGTGACAGCCATGTGACAAAACTGTGAAAAGTTTAATGAGCGACCGTTTCAAAGTGCTTGCGATAGCGCAAAGGGAGGTCTGAAATGCGCATCATCATCGGCAAATCGGCTGAGTTGAAATCAGGGTCCCAGGCGGGTGCACCCAAGACCTTGGCCCCGAGTCGCAAGTAGCCCCGAATGAGGGCCGGTGGCTCCACGGTTAACGAGTTGTCCAATTGGTCTACAGGCAAAGCCAGACGCGGAGTGACATGCCAGTCAATCGCCGCCAGATGAGTTTCACGGAGTTGTCGCCAAATGCTGGCTGCCGCATGGCCACTCGGCGTGCCGCTGTGCTGCATCGGAATGCTGGCGCAACCGATCATGGTGTCAAGCTGGTTGCGCGACATGAACTGTGCCAGCGCGCCCCACAAAGCCATGATGACCGCACCTTGTCGATGCTCAGCATGAACGCAACTGCGACCCAGCTCAACCATGCGGCTGCGCAGTGTGCGCAAGCGGGTCAGGTCAAATTCAAGGTCGCTGTAAGTGCTGCCAGCGCGCTTGGCCTGGGTTGGTGTCAACGCCCGGTAAGTGCCAATGACTTCTTGCGTGACCTCGTCACGCACCAACAGGTGTTCGCAATAGTCGTCAAACAAGTCCATGTCATGGCCCGGGATCTTGCAGACTAAACGCGCGCCCATTTCCACGGCAAAGACCTGATACCTCAGACGCTGCGCCTCTCGGACTTCGTCTTGGTGCCGAGCCCAGCTGACCTGAATTTTGGTTGGCGCAGGCTTGACATCAACGGACGCAGGGATTGTTTGAGAGCTTGGATGAAGTAACCCCCGTGGCAACTCGACCGGCGACAGGGAAAAGGTGGGGTTAGGCAGTTCTTTCATGTCCGTTTCCTAAAGAGTTGTCGTGGAGGTTGCATACTGGCGGGGAAACAAGGTCAAACCTTCAAGCCAAGGCTTGGCGCCCGGGACAAAATGCAGACCACCCGGCCCATTGGCCATGGCCTGGGCAGTGCAATGCAAAATCCGGAGGATATTGGTTTGAAAAGAGCACGAGCTGTTCTGCTCGGCTAATTGGCACATCTGAACTTCTAAGGCATCTTGTTTCATGCCCTGAAGTTTGGCGTTTCAGCGTGACGCGTTCATGTCGAGATCATGACAATTTGATGACATCAATCTACAGCGACGCTTGGTTGACGCGCGCCGAAAGCGCCGCCGCACTTTCCTTGCGCTCACTGTAGCGGTCCACTAACCAAGGGGAGACATCGCGCGTCAGCAGCGTGAACTTGAGCAGTTCCTCCATCACGTCCACCACGCGGTCGTGATACGCCGACGGCTTCATGCGACCGTCTTCGTCGAACTCCAAAAAAGCTTTAGCAATGGACGATTGATTGGGAATCGTCAGCATGCGCATCCAGCGTCCGAGCACACGCATTTGGTTCAGCGCGTTGAAAGATTGCGAGCCGCCCGAGACTTGCATCAGAGCCAGCGTCTTGCCTTGGGTCGGCCGAACCGCGCCGACACTCAACGGAATCCAGTCGATTTGTGCCTTCAAAATACCGGTCATCGCACCATGCCGTTCTGGTGAACACCAGACCATGCCTTCGGACCAGGCGGCGAGCTCGCGCAACTCTTGCACTTTGGGGTGCGACTCTGGCGCGTCATCTGGCAGCGGCAAACCGCTGGGCGAAAAAGTGCGCGTTTCAGCCCCCATCGCCTGTAGCAGCCTGGCCGCTTCTTCGCTGGCAAGCCGGCTGTAGGAACGCTCCCGCACTGACCCATAGAGCAGCAGGATGCGGGGTGGATGAGCGGCCACACCGGGCGCACCAGCACCGTTCAAATTCAACACAGGTTTGACGAAATGCACCAGGTCAACCGGCGACTGCTCTAGCGATCTCAGTGTCTTCAGGTTGTTCATGGCTAGCCTTATGCAACTTGTGTGGTTTCAACCTTTCAATTATATTTGAAGCATGAAAAAATCACACTTGCTGGTGCCTGTCGACGTCCTTGACGAAGACTTGGCTGTGAAATCTCTGGCGGCACTGGCGCAGGCACAACGCCTGCGGACATTCCGCGCCTTGGTCGTGGCCGGGCCGGAGGGACTAACACCGGGCATCATTGCGGAGCAACTGGGAATGACGCCAAGCGCCCTCTCCTTTCACCTGAAGGAACTCTCGCACGCGGGTTTGGTGAGCAGCGAAGCACGCGGCCGCAACCTCATTTACCGGGCCGAATTTGCGCGCATGAACGCCTTGCTCGCTTACTTGACGGAGCAATGCTGCCAAGGTGAAAGTTGCGTGGTTGTACCGACGCCTAACCTGAAAAAAAGGATCAGCGATGGGCTTGTTTGAACGTTATTTAACGCTCTGGGTTGCCCTCGGCATCACCGCAGGCGTTGGCTTGGGCTTGTTAGCACCTGCTGCGTTTCAGGCTATCGCGGTGATGGCATACGCGCAGGTAAATTTGGTGGTTGCCGTTTTTATATGGGTGATGATTTACCCGATGATGATCCAGATCGACTGGTCAGCCATCAAAGACGTTGGTCGAAAACCGCGCGGCTTGGTGCTCACGCTGGTCGTCAACTGGCTGATCAAACCCTTCACAATGGCACTGCTGGGTGTGCTGTTTTTCAAGTACATCTTTGCACCGTGGGTCGACCCGCAGTCAGCGTCAGAATACATCGCCGGCATGATCTTGCTCGGCATTGCGCCCTGCACCGCCATGGTGTTTGTGTGGAGCGTGCTGGTCAAAGGTGATGCCAACTACACGCTGGTGCAAGTCACGGTCAATGACCTGATCATGATTGTGGCGTTCGCCCCGATTGCGGCATTTTTGCTGGACGTCACCAACATCACCGTGCCTTGGGAAACACTGGTGCTGTCGACACTGCTTTACGTTGTGCTGCCCTTGATAGCGGGATTGGCGACACGCCATACTTTGCAAAAAAAATCAGACCATGCCGTCGTTGAGTTTGTGGCGTGGCTAAAACCCTGGTCGATGACCGGCTTGCTGGCCACGGTAGTGCTGCTCTTTGGTTTTCAGGCAGTCACCATCGTTGCGAAACCATGGGTCATCGCCATGATCGCGGTGCCGATGATTATTCAGAGCTATGGCATTTTCATCATCAGCTACGCGGCGGCCAAAGCCCTGCGACTGCCACACAACATAGCCGGACCAGCTTGCCTCATCGGCGCCTCAAACTTTTTTGAACTGGCCGTTGCTGTGGCCATCTCGCTGTTTGGCTTGAACTCAGGTGCAGCGCTTGCCACCGTGGTCGGTGTGCTGGTAGAGGTGCCGGTGATGCTGTCGCTGGTTGCCATCATCAACCGCACACAGCATTGGTTTCCAAGTCAAGCGGATTGAAACCTTTTATTTCTTCCTAGCAGTTTGCAGTCCGGCCGGCAACACAACCCCTTTGACGGCGGCTTGGGCCAGCTTGAAGAAAACATCGGTGTTGTCGATCACGCCGGTGAACGAATAAGCACCCGGGCCGAAAGCCGACAGTGGAATATCGCTGGCGGTGTGCACCGCACTGTTGCCAGGAACCTGACCGGTGATCATGAACTTGCCCTGCTCGTCGCGCTGGCTTGGGTCTGCCGGGTAAGCCGCCAGAGGCTGGGTTTTGATGAACGGTTGTTGGCTGTCCTGTACTGGCAACGGGTTCGTGCGGTAGTCTTCAAAGCGGTCCGAGTTGGCGCCATAGGCCACCAGCAGGCGGTGGTCAATGTCAGTGGTCTCTGGGTAGCCGTCTGTAGAAAATCGGTATTTTGGAAAACCGGCAGCTTCATATATGCCGACGGTTTTGTCGCGCAAAGCCGGACCGCCCTCGCGCACCAACTCTTGCAGTCGGGCGTCGCTGACGATGGAGCCGCCAATGAGTGCCACCCCAGCGCATTCGTGATCAGCCGTCACGATAACCAAGGTGTCGCCGCGTTTAGCTGCAAATGCTTGAGCCAGTTTGACGGCGCGGTCGAATTCAATCGTGTCCAGCAGCCAGCGTTCCGTGTCCATGGCGTGGGCTTGTTTGTCGATCGAAGCGCCTTCGACCATCAGCACAAAACCTTCCTTTTTTTGCGCCAACACGCGCAGTGCTTTGGTGGTCATTTCGTCGAGCATGGGTTGATCCGGGAAGCCATAGTCGTCAACGACACGGTTCTTACCTTCATTCCCCAAACCCTGCCCTTTGTTGCGCCGGCCATCTATTTTGTCCAGCGCAACGTTCATGTTGGAGTGAGAAAACAGGCCGAGCAAATGGCTGGTCTTTTGGCCATCAATCGCGTCCATCTCAGTCTTGTTGCCCGCGTAGGCAAAACCAGCGGTTTGAAAGTCGGCCAACAAGTTGCGGTCTTTGTCTTTGCTGCCCGGCGCTGCGCCCCAAGCTTTGACGATATCCGCGGTATGCGCGTCTGTGTCAGAAAAAGCGTAGTCAGTTCTGTCGCCACGGGCTGAACCGGGCGTGCTGGCTGGCAAAAACCACTTGCGTCCGCCGCCCATCAAGACGGACAAGCCGCTGAGTTTCCGGTCGTCCAGGTACTGGTCAACAATGCCGGTGCCCGCACCCCGGTTGCTGGTGTGAACCGCGTTGGCCGCAGGCGTTGCGTCAAACACATCGGCAGTGGTCACCAGGCCAAGTGCTTTGCCTTGGGTCCGGTGCAAGTATTCGCTCAGGTACTCGATGCGGGGGTTGTCAAACGCGTCCAACGTGTCGTCGGGGAACACGCCTTGCTCATTGTTGTTGTTCTTGTTGCCCAACGCGTAAGCGCTCATACCGGGGGCAGAGTCTGTGACGATCGAGTTGAGTGACGCAGTTTTGACCATGCCGGTGACAGGAAAGGTGTCCATGGCCAAGGGTTGGATCACCTTGCCTTGGGCATACCCACCAGCCACGATGCGGGCTGCCGTGCGTTGAGCAGCACCCATGCCGTCACCCAGCATGATGATGATATTTTTGATCTTCTGGCCGCCCACGACCAGCGGGACGACTTCAAAGTTGCCTTTGGCGCTGACCATCAGACCATCGCTTTGCGTCGCGGTCACCGTGAAGGTGTGAATACCCGGCTTGTTCACGCTGATGGCCCGGCTAGAAACAATGGCGGCATTGGCCGGCATTCCTTTGTTGCAGAGCGCTTCGCAAGTCTTAATGGAGACGTTGGCTGTAACCGCTTTGCCGTCTATGGCGAAACGAGCATGGCTGATTGTTTTACCAGCATCGTCTGGCCGCACTGTGGCTTGCAGGTCAAAGCGCTGACCGGGCAGAAAGCGGGCAACGATCAGGCCTTCTGTGTGGCTGCTGAAGAGTTCGCTGGGCGGCGTCAATCGAGTCACGCTTGGGGCAGCTTGCACAGCCGTACCGACCAAGGCAAAAAGGGCTAAGCCGGCAAGCCGGTTCAAAGTGGCGGGGGTTGGGTGGCGCATTGATTGACTCAGCTTGTGAAAGGGTTTGAGGGTTTAAGAGTTAAATCAAGGGCTTAGTGCGCGTGTTGTTGTGCTTGAAAATTGTTCACCTCAGCACTGTCCATGCCGCGCGTTGCCTGCGCAGGCAACACGAGCCGGACCCAGGAAACTCGGCCATCGCTTTCCTCAAGTCGGCCAACACTCAATTGACCTGAGATGGCGATGAGCCCACGCGTATACGGAATCAACCAGTCTTTTTGCGTATCGTCCAAGTAGACCGTGACCAGCGCGGCAGGAAGATCATCGGCTTCGCCGTCGGCGTGCTCGCTCATTTGCACAGGTCGTGGCGACAGCATGAAGCGCCCTAAATGGGGGACCTCTTGTTGCACCATGTAGCCAGTGATGCGCACACGCTGGCCATCAGATGAACTCAGCTTGGTGCTCATTTCCAAACCTTGAGAGCCCAGCGGTTGCTTGAAAAATTCATTAAAAAGCAACTCAGCTGTGACCTGCGCTGAAGCCGTGATGCAGGTGATACAGACGGTAAGACCGATAAAAAACTGTCGCATATCTATTTTTAAAAGCTTCATTTAACTTTTAATAATATTCTTTCAACAAGTCAGTTGTGTGAATTTTGGCTTCGCCAGCCAGTGCAGCAGTTCAACGCCCTTTGCAATCGCCTATTCACTTGATTCAACGCGTCAATTTTAAAAGCGTATAAACGATATATATCGTTTATAAAAATTATGCAAAATTCTGTACTGACATGGTGGTCGCTGCTTTGCGCCGTGAGCTTGATCAATGTGATGGCATGGACGGCCTCAGCAAACCATCTGTGGCGTAAATCTTTGTCTTTCGACCCTGTAGCTTGGGCCTCAATCCGGCTGCAGATCATTCTGTCTGCTGGATACGTTTTCGGCTGTGCCTATCGTTCAGTGCTGCCGGTTTTCGACATCCAGCGTTTATGCCTGATCGACTCCTGGCTTTCGAGCGTGATTGTTGGACGTTCGGTTGCGACCATTGCAGAGTTATGCTTTGTAGCGCAATGGGCCATGCTGTCTCGAAGCATCGCACAGACAAATGAAAATCGTGTCGGCGTCATGGTGTCCCATGCAGTCGTGCCGATGATTTTCATCGCTGAGCTCTTTTCTTGGTACTCTGTTCTGACAACATCAAATATGGGCCATGTCATCGAAGAGTCATTGTGGGGAATTTGCGCGTTGATGCTGGCGGCCAGCTATTTGCATGCGCTACCCAGAAGTCAACGCGAGCACCGATCCATTCTGGCCACCTTCAGTGCCATTGGTGCCATTTACGCGCTTTACATGTTTTTGGTGGATGTCCCCATGTACTGGTCCCGCTGGACATTTGACAATGAACAGGGGCGTCAGTTCCTGAGCGTGTCACAGGGGTTTCTAGATGTCTCCGGCAGATGGGTTGTGTCTCATCAATGGGCTGACTGGAAAACCGAAGTCATCTGGATGTCCGCGTATTTCAGCTTAGCGGTCTGGATGAGCATCGGCTTGATTCATCTGCCGCACTCAAGGCTGCTTGCGTCAAGGTCATCGACGAACTGAAATGTCACGCCATTGACACAATAAATTCATAAGATTTTCACAAATAGCTGCATGTCTCCGCATTAACCATCCATGTCTCTTGAAAATCTAATCGCCCTGCTGAGCAAACAAAAGTTGGTTGACGGAATGGTTCACAGCCAAAAAATGCACAAGCACGATGTCGTTCAATCCTTGCTCCAAAAGCAACACGATGCCGAACTGCATAACTTCATTGCCAAGCAAAGTTCCACAGAACTTGGCGGCTACTTGGACTCCCTGCCATTAGAAGACGCCCAAAACCTCTGGGCCAAACTGCCCAAAGAGCGCGAAAACGACGTGTTGTGGGAAATGTCAGATCAACGCAGAACAGAAGTTGCCGGAGACCGTCAGCCTGATTTCGCTGAAAGCAAAATCAATGTCTATGAATTGGTTGACGGTCGGCTTCGCAACATCCCAATGTCGGGCCGAAAAGATTTGGAAGGCGCCAAACCTGTTTGGGTCGACCTGATCAACTCATCAAAAGCCGAGCGCCTGTTTGTAGGCTCGCACTTTGGCGTGGAACTACCCGACCCGATTGAGGCGACAGACTTGGAAGTGAGTGCGCGTTTTCATGTTGAAGAGAACGACGACATTCACCTGCATTCCAACTTCTTGCATGACCGCGAAGGCAATTCCAGAAGCGTGCCAGTCGCCTTCATCTTGCATGGCGGTATTCTTTTTTCATTGCGCAATGAAGAGTTGCCGGTGTTCCGGTTGCAGCGCCGCCGTGCTTTGACACAGCCGGGTTACGTGTCCGACTGCGTTGACCTGCTGTTAGATTTGTATGGTGCGGACGTTGAAGTCTCCGCCGATTCGCTTGAGAATATTTACGCCAAGCTCGGCGTTGTCGGTCGACATGTGTTGAGCGAGGCGATCACCGATCAGGAAGCCGCCGGAATTCTGGCGGATATTGCGGAAGAAGAAGATCAAAACGGCCGCATCCGTAGCAATATTTTGGACACCCAACGGGCTTTTAGTTTTTTGATGCGCGGGCGTTTGCTGACGCCGGATCAAATTTCAGACTCCAAGCAAATCTTGCGCAACATTGAATCGCTCAACAGTCACACCGCCTTTTTATTCGACAAGATTAACTTTTTGATGGATGCCACCATCGGTTTCATCAACATCAATCAGAACAAACGCGTGAACCAGTTGACGGTGTTCAGCGTGGTGTTCATGCCCATCAACATCTTGGCAGGCATGGGCGGCATGTCCGAGTTTTCCATGATGACGCAAGGCATTGAATGGCCTGTAGCCTACGGCGGCTTTGTTCTGGTGTCGGCCTTGATTGGGCTGGCCACCTACGTGGTTCTCAAGTATTTTGAAAAACGCCGATCAGCCGCCTCCCCTGCCCGGTCTCAAAGGCCAAATTCAGTCTGAGCTGACAAAGTTATGTCTGAACAAAGCCAGACAGATAGCGGGCTTGCGGATGCTTCGCTAAGGCCAGCGCCAAGGCCACGGCGTCATCCATGGCGTTTAAAAGTTGCTGGCATTCAGGCCCGCTGTTGACTCACCTCCACGTAGCCGATGGCGCCTTGGGTTGGCATGAGGTCCGCTAGTTTGGCTTGTATCGTGTGGTGATGTAGGGGTGTCATGGTGTCGGTAGTTTGCCAGAAAGCTCAAGGTTGAATTGCGCTTTGATGTGCACTTTGACAATGTCACTGAAGCGCCAACCAACCTTTCGCAAGCAATCGCAACAACGTCACTGAAACGTCATCATTTTGTCGGCCTGCTGACTTAATAGCCCCCCACAATCTTGCCGATGCCTACTGGCTTTTATCTCATCATTGCGGCTCAGTTTGTAACGGCACTGGCTGACAATGCCTTGCTCATCGTGTCGATTGCCCTGTTGTCGGAACAGGGACTTCCGGCATGGTGGGCCCCCATGCTGAAGTTCGTCTTCACCATTTCTTATGTGGTGCTCGCACCCTTTGTCGGCCCCTTGGCCGACGCCGTCCCCAAAGCCCGCCTGATGGCCTGGATGAACGGCGTCAAAATCTTGGGCGTTGCGGCACTGCTGCTGGGTTTCAACCCCCTCGTGGCTTTTGCTATCGCTGGCTTAGGTGCGACAGCCTATGCGCCGGCCAAGTACGGTTTGATCACCGAAATTGTTGGCCCCAATCTCTTGGTCAAGGCGAATGGCTGGCTTGAAACCTCAGTGGTCTGCGCCGCGCTGTTGGGGGCTGTGCTAGGAGGCGTGTTGGTCAACACCAGCGTGATCGCGACGCTCAATGGGCTGCTGCTAGTCGAGAGCCTAGGGATCATGTCTCCGCTTTATACATCCCTGTTGGTTCTCCTCATCATTTACGGTGCTGCAAGCCTGCTCAATCTGGGCATCCCGCACAGCGGTGCTCGCTACCCGGCCAGCCCGATCCACCCGCTGCTATTGATGAAAGATTTTTGGCGTGCCAATCGCCTGCTTTGGCGGGACGCTGAAGGTGGCCTGTCACTGGCGGTCACGACGATTTTTTGGGGCTTGGGTGCAACCCTGCAATTCATTGTCTTGAAATGGTCAGCGGACGTTCTATCCCTGCCACTCGAACAATCTGCTTACCTACAAACGGCGGTCGCTGTGGGCGTCGTTGTGGGAGCATGCATCGCCGGTAGATGGATTCCCCTTCGGCATGCCAAAAGCGTGCTTCCGGCTGGCGTTGTGATGGGGCTGCTCATCATGGGCATCGCCCACGTGCAAGTGGTTAGCGTTGCCCTGCTGTTTCTCGCACTCATCGGCATAGTAGGAGGCATTTTGGTGGTCCCACTGAATGCCTTGTTGCAACACCGAGGCTACGTGCTGTTGAGCGCTGGCAGGTCAGTGGCCGTGCAGGGCTTCAATGAAAACTTAAGCGTGTTGTGCATGCTGGCGGTGTATGCCACTTTGCTTGCAGCAGACGTCTCCATTGTGCCGCTCTTGACCTTGTTTGGCCTGTGTACTGCGGCGGCGATGGGCATGCTGATCAAGCGTGGGTTTCAGCCTGAGCGTTTCCACTAAAACCCGACTCGCTTCAAATGCTGATGCGTGACTGATCGATCACCTCTTGGAGAACATCTTCAAACTTTTGCACGATGCATGTCCAGTCCAGTTGCAAAGATGTCTGCCTGGCTTGAACACCCATGTGTTGTCTCTGCTGGGGGTCGGCAGCCAACGCCAGAGCAGCTAAAACAAAGCCATCCGCATCGTCCGGTGGCACCAAGCTTCCATTGACACTCTCGACGATTAACGCCGCGGCAGCGGCGTAATTAAAGGCCACGACAGGCAAGCCACTGGCCATGGCTTCCGTGGTCACGTTGCCAAACGTCTCGGTGAGGCTGGGCATCAAAAAAAGATCAGCTGACGCATAGTGTTCTGCCAAGGCCTTGCCACGCAATTGCCCGGCAAAAATAGCGTTAGGACAGCGGCTTGCCAACTCCTGTCGCATCGGGCCGTCGCCGACAAGCACCAACCGGGCGCGCGGGTTACGCGCCACAATCGCCTCGAAAGCCTTCAGCAGCAAAACTAAATTTTTCTCGTGGGCAAGTCGTCCAACGCAGACCACCGCCAAGTCATTTGGTGCGAGCCCCCATTGCGCACGCAGTCCGTCGTTGCGGTGTGCTGGGTCATAAGCCACCGTGTCAACACCGCGACTGACCACTTTCAGTCGCTGAAAACCGACGTCAGCCAATGAAGCCCGCAAGACTTCGGTGGGCACCATGGTGCACTGGGCGTAGTTATGAAACTTTTTGAGGTAAGCCATGATGGGCTTGTACAAAAATCCAACGCCATAGTGCGCACTGTAGCTCTGGAAGTTGGTTCGGTAGTCCGTGGAGACAGGTAGCCGCAGGTACATAGCAGCGCGCAAAGCAGACCAGCCAAGTGGGCCTTCGGTGGCAATATGGACCACATCCGGGCGCTTCAGTTGCCACAGTCGGATGAGCGCGCTCTTAGACGGCATGCCCATGCGCAACTCAGGGTAGCGTGGGATCGGAAAGCCACGCATCAGGACCTCTTGGTAGGCTGGGTGCATCTCATCTTCGCAAGCGGTATCGGTGCCGCTCTGGCGCAAGCGGATCAACTGCACTGCGTGGTTAGCAGCGCGCAAACCGTCCACCACTTTCGCCAGCGTCACGGCCACCCCATTTACCTCTGGTGGATACGTTTCAGAGACCACGGCCACACGCAAGGAACGACGATTTGCCGGAAAATTTTCAACGAGCAAGTTGTGAGCATATTCATAAGCCATACACAGATGATGTCGCCGCTTCGTAACAGATTTGTGACAAATCAGATATTTGAATTGAAACGCTCGCGTCACGAAACTTTCATATTGAGAGACTAAATTGAGGCGGCAACCTTGATCAGCTTGGGCATACCGCCCTTCCCCGAAACTCAGTGAGGCCTATGTGAACGATTTTTTTCAACAGTTGAAGACACAGCGTTGGGATGACCACCGTTATTACCACCACAGCCGCATCAACCAGAGCCTGCATCTGCTCAGCGCGATCAGTTTTGTGACCGCCTATGCGCTGCTGTTCGTCAATCCCGCATGGGCTGCGCTGTTGGCCTGGATGGTTTCCATGACCAGTCGGCAAGCCGGCCATTTCTTTTTTGAGCCACGTGGTTATGACACGGTCAACCAAGCCACCGACGCACACAAAGAACACATCAAAATTGGCTACAACATCCGTCGCAAAGTGGTGTTGCTGGCCGTCTGGGTCATGGTGCCGGTGGTGTTGTGGCTGCAACCTTCCCTGTTTGGGCAGATGGCACCCGCGAACGGTTTGATGGAGTTCTTGGACGATGTCGGCTTGGCATGGCTGGCATTGGGTGTGGCCGGTTTGGTGTTCCGTGTGCTCCAACTTTGGATCCAACAAGACCTGTGGACAGGCATCGTATGGGCCATCAAGATCATCACCGACCCCTTCCACGACATCATGCTGTATCACAAGGCCCCGCTGGCTTTGATGCGCGGCGAAATGATCGACCCGATGGGGCATGTCAACCACAAGTGACCGTGACCAGCGTCAGGACTCGTGAGAGTCCTGACGAGCTCAACCTCAACGCGGTTGCCGCAACATCTCCCTGAAAATTCCCTTGCGTATAGTTTGATTGGTTTGCTCTGGACCACTCCACCAGCCATCGTTTTGCATGGCCTGAACCGCGTCTGCAAAACGTCGGACGACCTCCCCAAATTCAACATCACCATAGTTCAAACTGAAAATGAGACGGCCACTGCCAACCCAGCTCAAGGCCAGTCCATGCGCGCGCAAGTAAAACTGCAGCATCCAGTTGTAGCGGGAAGGCTGGGTGTAAAGCACCGTCCAAACCGTCGACATATTCGCCACCCGGACCGGCAAACCCTGCTCCTCGAGCCGACCGTTCAGCAGTTGAGCCCTGCCGTCCCAACGAGCGTCGATACCCTCGTACAACTGGACAATCGCGGGGGTTTCCAGTGCATCGAGAAAAGCCTTCATGGCGCCCATCACATAAGGGTGCGCGTTGAAAGTACCACGGGCAAAACAAATGTCGCCCGGTCGATCGTCCCGGTAACGTTTCATCAGCGCCGACCTGCCGCACACAACACCCACGGGCAAACCGCCGCCCAAGGTCTTGCCGTAGGTCACCATGTCAGCCTGAATGCCAAAGTAGGCTTGCGCCCCTCCTTGTGCCAAGCGGAAGCCGAGAAACACCTCGTCAAAAATCAGCACAATCCCGCGCTCTGTGCAAACCGCCCGAAGCTTTTTCAGCCAGTCCGTGTAAGCCGCGCGGTCGTAGGCCACCCGACGACTGCTGTCCACCAACGACGAGTCGCCAGGTGCCGGCGCATTCGGGTGCAAAGCTTGCAGCGGGTTGACCAACACACAGGCAATGTCATTGCGCGTGCGCAACACGTGAAGGGTGCGCTCGTCCATCTCCTTGAGCGTGTGGGTCTCCCGCGGCGGCAACGGATTGCCAGGGCCGGGTTGAACGTCTTCCCACCAGCCGTGGTACGAGCCGCTGAAGCGAACCAAATGACTGCGCTTGGTGTGGTAGCGGGCCAGGCGCACAGCCTGCATCACCGCTTCTGTACCGGACATGTGAAAGGACACTTCGTCCAATCCCGAGATGGCTTTGAGTCGGGTCACGTTCTCCATCACGCAAGGGTGATAGGCACCCAAAACCGGGCCGAGGTCTTTCACCAACTGCTGACCAGCTTCAATACTGGCCTTGTAAAAGTCATAGCCCAAAAGGTTCACGCCATAGGAGCCGGTCAGGTCATAAAAGACGTTGTCATCCAGGTCGGTGACGGTGACGCCCTGCGACGCCTTCACAAAACTGCCGCTTTTGATGTGCTGGCTCAGAAAGTCGCTGTACTGGTACGGCACCCGGTAACGACCGGTGAACTGAAGGTCCGAAATGATCTCGCGGGCGCTGGCTGTCATGGCGACGCTTTTGGGAAAGCGCTCAGCATAAGTCGCCGCCAATTTAAAAAAACCATCGCGACGCCGCTGGACCACAGCGCTGTCAGCCTGGTCCGAATTAAAAAATGTAGCCTCGTCATAGGCATAGCCGGGAAGCAAGCCGGCGATGCGTTTGGCAATGCGCGAATGGCCTGCCAAAGATCGATGCTTGGCACGGGAGAGTTCAATCCGTCGCTTGGCCTTGGGCAGCACCCAAGCCAAGACGCCCAATGCCAAAAACGGCAGAGCGATGCTTTCGTCCATAACTGTTCCTCTGAATTAGTACCACGCCACCCTAACTACCTTTTTTGACAACTCCATGAAAACAGATTTTTTCCGCCAATTTTTTCTTCAAGAAGACATCAACTTCTTGCTCACCAACCGAGTCCCTCGCATCATGCTCACGCGCTGGATGGGTTGGTTTAGCCACCTCCAAAGCCCGCTGCTCACACGTGTGTCGATCTGGGTCTGGCGCCTGTTTACCGAGTTAGACCTGAGCGACGCCAAGCAGCAACACTTTGGCAGCCTGCACGATTGCTTTACCCGCGAGCTCAAACCCGACGCCCGGGTGATCGACCCGGACCCAACCGTCATGAGCAGTCCCAGCGACGCCATCGTGGGTGCCTGCGGCCGGGTCGAGGATGGCTTGGTGATACAGGCCAAGGGCTTCCCGTATTCCATCGCCGAACTCTTTGGACCGAGTCAAGACACGACCGCATTCAACGATGGCAGTTACGTCACTTTGCGATTAACGTCGGGCATGTACCACCGCTTCCACGCACCGCACGACATGACCGTGGAGCATGTGACCTACATCAGCGGTGACACATGGAACGTGAACCCGATTTCCCTGAAAAGAGTCGAGCGCTTGTTTTGTCGCAATGAACGCGCGGTGCTAAGAGCGCGCTTGACCGCCACCGGCCACCCGATTGCATTGGTGCCTGTTGCCGCCATTTTGGTGGCCAGCATGCGCCTGCATTTTTTGAATGTACTGTTGCATTTACGCTACCGCGGCGCCAACGAAATGGCTTGCGCTGCCCCTTGCGTCAAAGGCCAGGAGTTGGGCTGGTTTGAGCATGGTTCGACCATCATTGTGTTTGCACCCAAGGGGTTTGAATTGTGCAGTGGCATTGAGAACGGCCAACAGATCCGGATGGGTCAAGCCCTGATGCAGTTGCCCAAATCTGCAGCCGCTTGATGTCATCGATGTGACGCACTAACGTCATCATCTCGACACGCTTCCAGGCGACGATCACTCTCCAGATAAACCAAAATAAATCTGGAGTGCCCTATGAAGATCAGCGTATTTGGTGCCGGCTATGTCGGCTTGGTGACGGCGGCCTGTTTGTCCGAAATGGGCAACAGCGTGATGTGCGTAGACGTCGACACCCAACGGGTGGCCAACCTGCAGCAAGGCATCTCGCCGATCCATGAGCTGGGTTTGGAGCCGCTCTTGCAACGCAACGCCGCAGCAGGTCGACTGACATTCACCAACGACATGGCGGCAGCTGTGGCACACGGCACGATCTTGTTCATCGCCGTCGGCACACCTGCCGCCGAAGACGGTTCTGCCGACCTGCAACATGTGATGAGCGTCGCACACACCATCGGTGAACACATGCATGACTACAAGGTTGTGGTGAACAAAAGCACGGTGCCTGTGGGTACCGCGGACAGGGTCCGCAAGTCGATTGCAAACGCCTTGCGCCAGCGCGCCACGGTACTGCCTTTTTCCGTCGTATCGAACCCGGAGTTTTTGAAAGAAGGCGTCGCCATTGACGACTTCATGCGGCCAGACCGCGTCATCGTGGGCTGCGACAACGAGCAAGCCGCGCTGCTCATGCGTGCTCTGTATTCCCCTTTCCTGCGCAATCGGGACCGCTTGATCATGATGGATGTTCGCAGTGCCGAGCTGACCAAGTACGTGGCCAACGCCATGTTGGCCACGCGCATCAGTTTCATGAACGAGATGGCCTTGCTGGCAGAAAAAGTCGGCGCTGACATTGAGCATGTGCGCGTCGGTATTGGCAGCGACTCGCGCATTGGCACCCATTTTCTTTACGCCGGTTGCGGCTGGGGCGGCTCCTGCTTTCCAAAAGATGTTCGGGCGCTGGCCCACATCGCCGAAGAAGCCGGTGCTGAATTAAGCATGTTAAAAGCCACACAAACCATCAACGACCGCCAGCGCGGTCTGCTGGGCCGGCGCGTCGTGGCTCGCTTCGGTCAAGATCTGAGCGGCCTGCAATTTGCGGTGTGGGGATTGGCCTTCAAACCGGGCACGGACGACATGCGCGAAGCACCCAGCGTTGACCTGATCGACGACCTGCTGCGCCGGGGCGCACGGGTCAAAGTCTTTGACCCGGTGGCGATGCATCGGGCGCAGGAGATTTGGGGAGAGCAGTCTGGTTTTGAGCTGTGTAAAGAGCCCCTCTCTGCCGCAGACGGATCAGATGCACTCATCGTCGTCACCGAGTGGCGCGAGTTCCGCAGCCCTGACTTTGCTGAACTCACCAAGCGCTTAAAACAGCCGGTCATCTTGGATGGTCGCAACTTGTACGAACCCGACTTGATGGCAGAGCTGGGGTTTGACTACACCGGCATCGGTCGTGCAGCGGCCAAAGACGCTGTCGAATCTGAACAGTCAGGTTCACGAACGGTTGCCTCTCTCGCGGCTTAAGCTAACACCGCGCGGGGCAGAGCCGACATCTATGGGGATTGGCCGAAAATCCAATCCGCATAACGAGGCAAATCTTTAAAGCTGGCAAACTCCGGGCCAAAAACAGTCATGACCGGCTTTTGTTCGGAGAGGCTGTGCATCCCCACAATACCAGTGCCATCTTCTGACCTCACCAAGCCCCACTCTTTGCTGCCCGTCATCGGGTCAACCTCCACTTGGCGCAGGTGGCGGACCACCGACTTCGGAAATCTGGGGTCGTGCAACAAGTCCTCCAGTCGCTTAGGTGCAGCAGATTGACCGCCCGCTGACAGCCTGGCGTAACTAAGCAGCGCCGCGTCCATGCGGGCGCCTTTTTCCAGCAACTCCAACTCGGCCGTCCGTCTTTGACCAAACTGGCCGAGTTTGAAAAAAGACGCAGCTGTCAAACTGACCACGGCCAGTGCGAGCAAGAGCATCAAAAAAGCATAGCCACGGTTCACTGTTTTCATAGCTGCTCGAAAGGCTGACCCATTCGATTTTTGCCAGGCGCGCTGCTGTGAAGATCAAAGACCTTGCCTTTGCTGCCCGCTTTCGGCGGAACAATGACCCAAGCCGTGCGGCTGTTCACCACGGGATCGTTGGGTAAATCCTTCAGGTACTGGCTCTCGACCAATTCGTCCAAAGACTCCGGGTAACGACCGACGTCAGCGTAGAACTTGTCCAGCGTTTCACGCGTCAATCGCAAGTTCTCGACCAAGATTGTTTCTTTAGCGGTGTCAACACTCGAAAAAAATCGGGGCACCGCCAAGGTCAGCAACATCGACACAATGGCCAACACCACCAACAATTCAATCAGCGTGAATCCGCAGTCGCGGCCGCTTTTTTTAATCAGAAAACTGTTCATGGATCACCACCACCGGTATGCAATACCATTCAGGCCCGTTTTGTTGGACTGAGAAAACACATCGTAGACATCGGCACCTTCGCGCGGTTCAGTCGCTTCGCTTTCATAACAACGTTTTCCCCATGTGTCTGCAGCGGCAAGGTCTGCGTTGTCGTTCATAGGGTCACGCGGGAGTTTGCGTAAAAAGTATTTTTTTCCTTTGGCCTTGTCGTCGCGCCAACGCGCGCCGTCTGCCAACACATTCAAATTAGGCGGATAGCCGGAAATCAAGCCCTCTGGCTCCACGATCTCGCCCGACTCACTGGCTTGTTTGTAAGCATCGATTCCACGGCGAATTTCTTTCAAGGCCGACCGCAGTTCTGTTTCTTTGGCCCGCTGCATGGTCACCTGTATGACCGGCACCACCAAAAATGAAAAGGTCGAGATGATGGCCAACGTCACCAATAATTCGATCAACGTGAATCCACGCTCACGACCATGGTCAAGGCGCATTGCCTTTGCCCTCTTCGGTCGGAGCAGCGGGTGCAACAGGCACCACGGCTGTCGGTACAGTCAATTTTGGCAGACTGCTAACGGCAGGCGTTAACGCTGTAGAAACACTGTCGGACGAAGTCCCGGTTGACTGCTTCATGCGCGACTCCGGACCGCTGAGGAACTCCAGATCGGCGCTGTCGCGCAAAATCTGGTTGCGCACCAAGCGCGGCGTGATCGACAAAATGATTTCAGTTTTTTTAGACTGATCACGGCTGGAACCAAATAACTTCCCGAACACCGGCAGGTCACCGGCTGACGGAATTTTTTTGGCCGAATCACGGTCTTCATCGCTGATCAAACCAGCAAGAACCTGTGTTTCCCCATCTTTCAAACGCAGTGTGGTATTGGCCGTTCGGGTGCCAAACGAGTAAGCCACGGTGCCCAGCTTTGTCGTCGTTGATCCCGAAATGGTGCTGACTTCCATAGACACCTTGATGGCGATGTCACTGCCGCGGTAGATCACCGGCTCAACATCTAATTTAAGACCGACATCGACATAAGTCACGTTTTCAGCAAAACCGCCGGTAGGTGACGTCGTCACCGTCACCACCGGAACGCGGTCACCAATCAGGACTTTGGCTTTTTCCTTATTGACCACCCGGATTCGGGGGTTGGCCAACACATTGACCAAGTCATCTTGCTGGCTCAAATTCAGCGCCATATTCCCTACTTGAACCCCTGTGGTATCCCCATTCAAGCTTCGTAATCCATTCAAAGTCAAGCTGCTTGCAGTGCTGCCCACCAATGGCGTGAGCGTCAAACTGTCGGGCCAGCTCACGCCCAGCTGCAGCAATTTGCTGCGACTGACTTCCAAAATTTCCATCTCCAACATGACTTCAGCTTCAGGCACGTCGTAGAGGCGAACTAACTTTTCGATGATCTTGATGGCGCCGGGCGTGTCTCTGACGACCAACAAATTCAACTTGTCGTCCACCACCGGCTCGCGCCCTTTGAACAAAGTCTTGATGGCCGCCGCCACAAACTTGGCATCGGCGTACAGCATCGGAAACATGCGCACCGTCAGCTCTTGATACTCTTTTAACTTGCTCGCAGTCGCGGGGTAAATCAACACCGTGTTCGCATTGCTCACCTGCATCTCTAACTGATTGGCCGTCAACAACATGTTCAACGCAGACTCAACGGTGCCGTCCCGCAGGGTGATCGAAGCTTTCAAGTCAGGCTTATTCAATTCTTTGTCAAAAATAAAATTCAGCCCAGACGAGCGCGACAGGGCATCAAATATTTGTCGCAATGGGGCTTCCCGGAACTCCAAGCTCGCAGGCTGTCGAAAGGCGGCACCCAGCGTTTCCTCAACCGGTGGCGGGGCTAATTTGGACGTCGCCTCATGGTGTGCACTCAAGGCCTCTATATGGTCCGGCTGTTGATCCAACATGCTTTGTGCAATAGTGAGCAGCTTTTTCCAATCCCCCTCCAACTTGGCATGGCGCAAGCGTTGAAGCTTCAGCGCCAAGTCCCGTTGAGTCTGAACTTGCACCATTCCTTGAACAGCGATGTCATTTCCCGGATCAATCGACAACACTTGTTTGTAGGTCTGTTCAGCCACATCCAAGCGTTGCGACCGCAACATACGCTCTGCATGACGCATCAAACCCTGCACGGCTCGGTCTTTGGCTGATGCGTAAATGACCTTGTATTCATTTGAATTAGGATTCTTGTGGATCGCCTCTTGCAGTTGGTTCAAACCCTCTGCAATCTTGTTCTCCTGCAGCAATCGCTTTCCCTCCAGGAATTCGGTTTGGCCGGCACAGCCCGCTAAATTGAAAACCACCCATGCGCTGAGCAGCCATAAACGACACCCACTCAAGCCACTGGCACACGCCCCTAGATTGCTCATTTAAATGCTCCAATAATCACCGTCTGTACCTCGTTCAAGGGCAGGTACGTCACCGACAAATTCGGTGGTTCAATTTTTTCAATGCGGTACTTGGTGTCCAAGATTTGACCTTTTTTAACCGCCCGAGCTTCATCCCCGAGGGTCAAATAAATCCACCATTCACCCTGCGAAAGCTGCTGCCCAAAATACACATAAGGCCAAGGCGGGGCTTTGGGCAGCTCTACTTTGGCAACCACTTTGGGTGGCGGTGGGGTCCAGCTTTGAAGATGAAAAATCGGCGCTTCTTTGTCTGTCATATCTGCCAACATCGCGGCGTCAAATAACGGGTAAGGCACCTGGCGAACTTTGAGCCGAGTCAAGTTTTCCTCGGTGCTCGTAGGCTTCACCGCAGCACGTTTCGCCGTTGAAGCCCCGGCCGAAGTCGACCTGACCACCGCCTCGGAAACCACGCCGACAGTGCTGTCCCTGCCATCCACAGAAAACCAAGCGGTCAAGGCCAAAGCCGATAACAAAAATAGCCAACGCAAACTCATGGCACCACATCCTCGACAGAAAGCTGACCTTGTGCGGGATAGGCCAAGTGCAAAGAAAATACCAAACCGGCCTCTACCACGTCCGAACCAATGATTTCACGACGCAAACTCAACTCGTCCAGACTGGCCAATGGCAAGGCTAGCAAACTGTGTTCAACGAAAGTTCTGATTTGCAAATACGACCCGACCAAAGGCAAACGAACACGGTAACGGCAAAGCCGAGCGGGTGCGTCGCAACTGAGCTTGTATTCCCCGGTCGGCGCCGTCAGGCCCAAAGATTGAGACAAGGTCAGCAGAGTGTCCACGTACGCTTCAATCTCCGAAATCTGCCCTAGCACCGACGGCAGGTCTTGCCCTGGCTCAGCGCCTGACGTATCTTTGTTGACCAACTCAAAGGGAGTCTGAAGGTTTTCGATGCGCAAAATTTGCATACTCTGGACTTGCTGTGCCAGTTGCCGCTTGTCCCCAGGCAGAACAAATAACCAGACAGCAAGCGAACAACACAACATCACCACGATCAACAGCCATAGCGGATTGCAACGGTGCAGAGCGTATTCAAGTTGAATCCGTTCAAAGGCACTCGGCTTCATGGCTGCACCCCCTCTTCCCGCCAGTCAGCGGAAAACTCAAACCGATAAGGTTTGTTCGGGTCGGTTTGGCTTATTTGGTGCAGACTCAACTCGACTTTGCCCAACAGTGGCTGCGCTTTCATCTGCGTGATGAAGCGCAACATTTCGATGGAATTTTTCGCCTCGGCAACTCCTTTCACCCGGTTCCGCACCGGGTCAAAGCGCAACTCCAACAAGGCCACGCGCCCCTTTTGGGTGGACTCCAAGGTTTCCAGCAATTCAGTCCAGGGTTGATTCAACTGCCGAATCACGGCGTTCTTGGCTTTGATCTGCTCGGCCGTCAACCCTGACGCAGCCGATGGGCGTGGCTTCTTCAGGGATGACTGTCGTTCTTGACGGCTGACCAATTGCGTACGCTCCTGGGCCAAACGGTTGAGTTCGCCCTGCATGGAAGACCACTCTAGCCAACTTAAAAGCAACACCCCGCTGGCCACCAAGCCCACCGACCACAAGCGCACATCGGCACGGCCCAACCAATACAGCACACCCCGATCTGCAAAATCAATGTCTAACTTTTTCATGGCTGGACGTCCCAAACGGCCAGCACATCCGAACACTCGCTAAGCTTTTCGAATGTCAGGCCCTCAACTGTCGACAACGCGCACGGCCCAACAACGCCCAAACGCGCCGTCTCCGGCAACGCATGACGTCTCATTTCCTGAAACAACAGGTCCCGCAGTTCTGCCTCTGGCAGTTTGTTCAACGCGAAAGGCCAGTGCTTGACAGCCAACACCTGCCCTTGGTGCGTCAACACCAAATGCGTGCTTGTGGGTTGCAGTAACAACACAGCGTCTTCTTGTGCTGAAGGCGAGCGCTGTGCCAAGTGATTCCAAACCACCGTCCATTGCGGTACGCAGGCCACCATGCCTAGATGGTGCACAGCCAGCAAGCGACGCATGTCGTCGACGTTGGACTGCCACATGGCACTGACCCAGTACGGTCCATCCCGACGTGGCTCGAACACCACCCGCAGAGGCTGAGACAACTCAAAAATTTCTTGCATGCGCATCGCCGTGTAGGCCTGACTGTCTTTCCATCGCTCGGCATTCAGCAAGGGCGTCACTTGAGCGGCATAGACCCAGGAATCATCCACACTGATGCGAACCAGTTGATACCGGACAGGCGAGCTTTCCAAGAATTTTTCCAGCGCCTGCATGCGGTCAGCGTCTTTGAGCGGCCGGTCAAAATGCTGCTCGGCAACACACGTTGCAGGCCCGCGTCCCCACACAGAACGGCGCACCCAGCGAAACGACTGCGCAGCCAGCACCAACTCCCACCGCATTGTGAACACATCAAGCATTCAAGGTCACCCTGCTCACTTCGGCCAAGGTAGTCTCGCCACGCTGCGCCATGGCCATCGCTGCTTCACGCAAGGTGCGCGTGCCGGCTTTACGGGCGTGCTCTTTGATGGTGCGTATAGGCGCACGGTCAATGATCAGCTCACGAATTTCGTCCGACAGCAACAGCACTTCGGCAATTGCACGACGCCCTTTGTAGCCCGTACCGCGACAATCACCACAGCCGGTGCCGGCCCTGAAAGTCCATTGCGGCAGATCTTCTGCGGCAATACGCAGCAAGGCCAACTCTTCGGCGGTCGGCGTGTAAGGCGCCGAACAATGCGGGCAATTGACGCGCAACAAGCGCTGCGCCCAAATTCCATTCAATGCCGACACAAACGAATACGGGTCAATGCCCATGTGCGTGAAGCGGCCCAAAACATCAAACACATTGTTTGCATGAACAGTGGTCAACACCAAGTGCCCCGTCAGCGCCGACTGAACGGCAATCTCCGCCGTCTCGTTGTCACGAATTTCACCCACCATGATCTTGTCGGGGTCATGTCGCAAGATCGAACGCAGTCCTTTGGCAAAGGTCAGGCCCTTTTTTTCATTCACCGGGATTTGCAAAATGCCAGGCAACTGGTATTCCACCGGATCTTCAATCGTGATGATCTTGCTCTTGCCGTCGTGGATTTCTGTCAGCGCGCCGTACAAGGTGGTGGTCTTACCGGAACCCGTGGGACCCGTCACCAGCAACATGCCGTAAGGCTCAGACGCCAAGCGCCGCAAGGTCACCAGTGCGGCTTCGTCAAAGCCCAAGGCCTCTAAGGTCAGCGCGCCATAAGACTCGATCATGGCGCGTTTGTCGAGCACACGGATCACCGCATCTTCGCCGTGAATGCTGGGCATCACCGACAAGCGCATGTCAATGTCCCGACCGCCCGAATCCACAGTGAAGCTGCCGTCTTGTGGAATTCGGCGCTCCGCAATGTCCAACTCGGCCAACACCTTCAAACGTGAAATAACGTGCTCTGCGGTTTCAACGCCCGCCACACTCAAGGCATGGTCCAACACGCCGTCGATGCGGAACTTCACCTCCATGCCGCCGGGCGTGGACTCAATGTGAATGTCCGAAGCTGTCACTTTCAGCGCGTCGTACAACACCGAATTAACCAACTTCACCGCCGGACTGGCCGACTCACTTAAGCCCGCCAAAGACAACACGGCGGCAGGTTTTCTCTCACGGGCATAACTGCCCGTCTCTGAGCCCATGCCATCGGTCGCGCGGGCGCCCTCTTCTTTGCGCGACAGATACGCCAGAATATCTTCAGGCAAAGCCAAAGCGTATTTCACCGGGGCAGCTGCACAGCGTTCCATCCAACTTTGCAAGGCTACATCCGAGGGGTCGCTGATGACCGCCCACAACTGCTCACCATCGCGCAGCAGCACCGCCTTACGCTTCATGGCCTTGGCCAACGGCAGGACATCAAACGCATCCGCCAAGGCCAGCATCTGGGCTGTTTCCATCACCGGATAGCGATAAGAGTCGGCCAACCAAGACAAAGCCTGCCGAGGCTCCAACCGCCGCGACGCCACCACTTCATCCATCAAAAGCTCCCGGCCAAGTCAAATATCGGCATGTACAACAAGACCACAATCACACCGACCACCAAACCAATCGCGGTCATCAGCAAAGGCTCAAAACTGCGCATGAACCGATCAATCCACTGGGTAATTTCTTCGTCATAAAAAAGCGCCGACTGGGTCAGCATCTTGCCCAAGTCACCCGTCCGCTCACCCACCATCAGCAAGCGCAGTGAAATGGGCGTTGTCAATTCAGCGGACTCAAAAGCCGCCGACAAGGAAACGCCTGACTCGATGTCATGCCGGGACCGGGCCAATTTGTGTTGCATCTCCAACGACACCACGTTGGCCACCACCTCGATCGCCTTGACCAACGAAACACCGCCTTGCAGCAGCATGCCCAGCGTCATGTACAAACGCGACAACTCGTAGATGCGAACGCGAGCACCAACTTTGGGTAACTTGGCCAACACCACAACCCAGCCACCGAGCTTCTGAAAATGCTGCCAAAGCATGAGCGCGGCTAACGCCACAGCACCCAACACCATCAACAGCATCGACGTGTGTTCCGCCGCAAAACGCCCCCAAGACAACATCAGCGCCGACATGAAAGGCAACTCACGACCCGCACCCTGGTAGACCTCGGCAAACTTGGGCACCACGTACACCATCAAAAACAGACTCACCAGCAAGCCCACGCTGCACAAGATGGCCGGATAAATCGACGCGCTGACCACTTTGTTGCGCACCGTCTCAATGCGTTTTTGATAATCCACGTAGCGCTGCAAGGCTTGCGGCAAATCGCTGGTGCCCTCTGCGGCCCGCACCACCCCCACATACAGCGGCGGAAAAACCTCAGACTGGTCTTGCAGTGCCACAGAAAAACGCTTGCCGGAGCGCAAGTCGTGCAGGAGCTTTTCAAACACTTGCCGGCGTGAGGCATCGGCCTCTTTTTCATACAGCGCTTCAGTCGACTCGACAATGCCCAAGCCCGCATTCAACAAAGCCAACAACTCCTGGCTGAACATCAAGACCAAAAAATTGACCCGACCGCCGCCCAGCAGGCCTTGCCAACGCAAGGTCATTTTATTTTCGGGCGTGATCGAAATAGCACGCAGTCCCAGCTGCGCCAGCTGGTCACGCGCCCTATCTACATCATGCGCATCCAGCACCTGATCCACGATCAGTTGCTGCGCATTGATCACCCTGGCTCGGAATTTCAAGACAACACTCAGTTGCTGATGTCGGCGTTTTCTGCCGTACCGCCGCGCTGCCCGTCTTTGCCCAAAGACTGAATTTGAAAATCCCCATTGCCGACAGGAAATGTGTAGCTGTATGGGCGACCCCACGGATCCGGCGGCACGCCTTTTTTCAAGTACGGGCCATTCCAGCCCTTGGCAGAATCAGGCTGCACATTCAGTGCATTCAAGCCCTCGTCAGTGGTCGGGTAACGACCAACATCCAAGCGAAAAGTGTCCATGGCCTTAGCCAAAGCTTCTATCTGGGCCTTGGCCGTGGTCGCCTCAGACTTGCCCAACTGGGCAAAGTACTTAGGGCCGACATAAGACGCCAGCATGCCAATGATGACAATCACCACCAGCAATTCCAACAAGGTGAAACCAGCCGCTTTTGTCTTAATTCGAAGAGCTAACATGTGCAAGTAACGGGTGTTTCAATAAGTTGAACAGTCGGCATAGTTCATTAAAAATGTCATCTCAAAAGTAGGCTCCAAAACTTCAGTTGCCCAGCTATTCAAACGTAGGAGCTTTGCAGAACCCCGCACCGACTTCAACGTCGAATGTCCCTCAGTCGCTCATGGTGGAGCCGGGCAAGAACGGCAGATCCCGCACCCTGATTTTTGTCAGCTTGAACCAGGCATTGGCCAGTGCCGGTGCAAAGGTAGGCACGCCCAGTTCACCCACGCCACCGATGGCACGGCCCCGGTCCAAAGCACCGGCGATGATGGTCACATTCACCTCGGGTGCCTCACTCAACACAGTCACCCGGTTGGCGTTGAAGTTAGCCGCTTGCGCTACGCCATTGGTAAAAGTCTGCTGCCCGTACAAGGCCGCGTTCATGCCATGAATGACGCCCCCCATCAGTTGGGCTTGCACTTGGTCAGGATTCACGCAAATACCGCAGTCAATCGCAATCCAGACGCGCGTCACCACCGGGCCATTGCTGCCCTTTTTAACTTCCACCACCTGCGCGGAGATGCTGTTGAAAGCCGCGCCAATCGCAATCCCCTTAGCAGTCCCTGTGGGTGCGGTGGCGCTCCAACCGGCGGCACTGGCAGCAGCATCCAGCACCGCGATCCAACGTGGGTCGGTGAGCTGACTTCGCCTGAACGCATAGCCATCCACGCCAGCGACCGCAGCCGCCTCGTCCATGGCTGACTCCACCGCAAAAGTGTTGATAGAAGCGCCCACCGAGCGCCAAAACCCGATCGGTACGGGCGAACCGTGCATGACGTATTCCGTCTGGCGCGCACCAAAGCTGTAAGGCAGTGCTTGTGAGGCCTCATAGGCTTGGCTGTCCCCCTTGGCCGTCAGCGTCACGCCACGTAAAGTCAACAAAGAGGCTGAAACGTTGCGGTAGATCCAACCATTGACGGTAGACCCGGCGTCCATGCCAACCTGCACCCGCACGGCAGCCATAGGCCGGTAAAAATCATGGGTGAAATCTTCTTCTCGTGTCCACATCAACTTCACCGGGCGGTTGATGGCCATGGCTACCTGCAAGGCTTGGCTGATGAAATCCATCTCGATTTTTCGACCCAAACCGCCGCCCAGAAAGGTGGTGTTGACGGTGATTTTGTTGACCGGCAAACCGGTCAGCGTCGCCGCTAGGCTGAGCACTGTTTTGGCCGCCTGCGTCGGCGCCCAGACTTCACATGACACCCCTGCGACATAGTTCACGGTGCAATTGAGCACCTCCATGCAAGCGTGGGCCACGTAAGGCAAGGTGTAAGTCAAGTCGAGTTTTTTAGCAGAGGCGCTGATGGCCGCAGCCGGTGTGCCATCGGTTTCGACGGTGTAGATGGTGCCCGGCAGGTTGGTGCCTGAATAGGCTGTGCCACCAGTCAGCAAGGCCTTGGCATCGCTTTTGAACTGGGCCGTGTTGAGTGTCTTGACATTGGCTGGTAGCGTCCAACTCGGCTTGAGCCCACGGGCCAGACGCATAGCGTCCCAAGTGGTGTCGGCCACCACGGCAAGTGCGTTGACGTTGCCCACCGCATCCAAGCCTCTGGCCAGCCCGGCCATCACGCGCGTCGGCACCACGGCAATCGAACCTGATGGCTTGGCCGGGGTGGCTTTGAGCACGCCCCCCATGGTGGGCGAGTGCTTGATGACGGCATAGACCATATTCGGGATGCGCACATCGATGCCATAGACCGCACTGCCGTCGACCTTGAGCGGAATGTCTTGCCGGGGGACGGGCTGACCGATGTATTTCAGATCAGCATTGGCCACCAGCGGGGAGCCTGTTGGAACAGGCAGCGTGGCGGCGATGGTGGCAAGCTGGGCAAATGTTCGCTGTTCACCGCTGCTGTTGTTCAGCACAACGCCATCGTTCCGCACCGAGTAATGGCTACGGTTGGCATCGCCTAAATCGATCATGGCCGCGGAGATCAACATTTCGCGCGCGGCAGCACCAGCGTCCCGAATTTTCCAGAAATAGTTTTTGATCATGCCGCTGCCGGCGGTGTTGATCGATGCCCCTATGGGGGCTGGGACGTCAAGCGAAGGCTTGCCGGTGACCACCCGAACCCGAGCCGGGTCGACCAGGAGTTCCTCGCACAACGCAGCAGCCAAGCCCTGCGCCGAGCCTTGGCCCATGTCAGCCGTGCCGACCGATAAGGTGATGCTGTTGTCAATGCCCACGTTGAGCCAGAGATTGACTTGGGTGTTGCTCACAGCAGCGTGCGCAGTCGGCACCAGCGGGCCATAGCCCAGCAGCAGACCGCCAACCAACGCGGTAGAAGATCCGAGAAAATGACGGCGGCTGAGTTTGCTCAGTGTGTCGTTTTGAGCGATAAGAGTTGAAGTTGTGTTTTGCATGGTGTTGCCTTTAGAGTTCAAGCACAGCTTTTTTCATGCGCTGGTAAGTCCCGCACACACATATATTTTTGATCTCATTGCCGATTGCAGCGCCATGCTTGCCTTGGCTCATCGCACCGGCCACATTCATGAGCACGCCAGACTGGCAGTAGCCACATTGAGGCACTTGGTGTTTGACCCAAGCCACCTGAGCTGGGTGAGATTTGGTGGCCGATAGACCTTCGACGGTGGTGATGCGTTTGTTGGCAACAGAGGAGACGTTGACATCGCAGGACTTCTCCGGTTGCCCATTGACCCACACCGTGCAGGCGCCGCATATCTC
>CANFWV010000010.1 GCA_947450695.1 Comamonadaceae bacterium | reverse complement strand
GATCTTGCCGTCGCGGTCTTCCATAGAGGGGGCTGATGCGGGTGCTGCGGACATGTGCTGATCCTTTTGTCTCAATTGAATACAGGAATGGGCTCAGCACTCATCGGCTGCTGCGAACCCTTTAAAGGTCAGATTTTAAGGGGCTGGAAAGGGAAGCTGTTGACCGTTTAAGCAGAACCAAAAACACTGACACGATTAGGATTGAAGACGCCGACTATTCAAAAAGTCAGAAGCATTATTTTGTTTTTTTAAAACCGGTGACAGGCGTTAGTCTCTCTTGCCGCCTGACAACTAATGAGGCAACTCAAGGCGCATGGCGTCAATCACCGCTTTGTAATCCGGCTTGCCAAAAATGGCGCTCCCCGCCACAAAGGCGTCGGCCCCCGCAGCGGCAACGCGGGCGATGTTGTCGGTCTTGATACCGCCATCCACTTCCAGACGAATGTCTTTGCCTGAAGCGTCAATGCGCTTGCGGGCGTTCTCGATCTTGCGCAGCGCCGAGTCGATGAAACTCTGACCACCGAAGCCCGGGTTGACACTCATGATGAGGATCAGGTCAATGTCCTCGATAACCCAATCCAGCACATCCATAGACGCCGCTGGGTTGAACACCAACCCGGCTTTACAGCCTTTTGACTTGATGGCCTGCACGCTGCGATGCACATGGCCTGAGGCGTCAGGGTGAAAGCTGATGTAGTCGGCACCAGCATCGGCAAACGCTGCGGCCAAGGCATCGACCGGCTGCACCATCAGGTGCACATCAATCGGCACGGGCTGACCCGAGGCCGTCAAGGCATGCGGTTTGAGGGCGCTACAGATCATTGGGCCGAAGGTCAGGTTCGGCACGTAATGGTTGTCCATCACGTCAAAATGAATCCAGTCGGCGCCCGCGGCGATGACGTTTTTGACTTCTTCTCCGAGTCGGGCGAAGTCGGCCGACAAGATGGAAGGGGCTATTTTGTAAGCAGGCTTATGGGATTTAGCAGGTGTACTCATGCGCGGATTGTCGCCGAAAGAAGCTCAGCCGAGCAGCCTCAGAGGCGGCGCGTTAACATGCAGTGCTTACTCTGAGTGCCATGCCAACCTACCAAATTTCCTGCGAAGTCCTGCCGCTGTACCTACCGGAACAATCCGACCCCAGCAACAACGTCTTCACTTTTTCGTACACCGTCACCATCACCAACACGGGTGATGTGGCAGCTCAATTGATCGCGCGTCACTGGTTCATCAGCGACGCCAACGGCCACAACGAAGAAGTCAAAGGCTTGGGCGTCGTCGGTCACCAACCGCTGCTGAAGCCTGGCGAATCATTCCAATACACCAGTGGCTCGCGGCTGCGTACCGCCAGCGGCACCATGCACGGCAGTTATTTCTGCGTCGCCGAGGACGCCACCCGCTTTGAAGCGCCAATCCCGATGTTTGTACTGGAAGCCACCGCGGGCGCTGCAGCACGGGTGCTGCACTGAACCGCAAGCTTTGCCACTGAACGCCAACACGCTCCCGGCGCTGGCCACCTTGCTGGCCAAGCTTGACCCTCATGCCGCTTTGGTTGATCGGCATGTCTGGCTCATCGACCTGCTGCAATGGGTGCGCGGCGACAGCCGTTCCGCAACCGCCGCCGTAGCGCGTCTAGAGCAATTCATGGTGGCCGTGGAAGCGCAGCCCGCGGTACACATCCGCTTGCAAGCGTGGTGGCGAACGCTGCTGCAAACCATCGACGTCACACCTTTGCTAGCAGACTTTGGTTTTGCTCCACGCACGGCGTTTATCAGCGAACTGACTGAGCGCATCCGCGTCAAGTTGCTGCCAGGGACGCCTGAAACCACCGACGCTGCCGAGCTCTTTTCGCTGCTCATGCCGAGCCGTTTTGATGCGCAATGGCTGACGCTGCTGAACGAAGTACAAATCAATCGGTTGACGGCGCTTCTCACTGAGCACTCGGACACCGATGAATGGGGCTGGCAACACAGCCTGCTGGACGCGCTGACGTACTGCACGGCGCACATCAGGGCCACCGGGTTTTCACCGGAACTGCGTCTGCGCATGAGCGATGCAGAGAAAAGAGCCCGGCCCTTTCACGCCCTGCCGACCGATGTCGAAGAACTGCGACGAATCTTTTTTAACCCCCAGCGCCATGCCCACGAACTGCAAGATGCAGTGGCCCGCTACCGCGAGCGCATGGAGGTTTGCCGACGTGCGATCAACAGCATTTACGCGCACCTCGACGAACACGGGGTTTCAGTGGGCATGGTGTTCCGCCTGCGCCAACTCAGGGCTCGATTTCTGCGTGTCCGCGAGCTACTGGATTGCCTGCTCTCGCCCAAACCCGCCGCAGCCGCCGTCAAACAATTGGCGCGGATGGCACTGGTCGCTGAAGACCGGAAAAGCATTCGCGCACTGATCGCCGCCAACTCCACATTGTTGGCTGCCAAAATGGCCGAACGCAGCGCCGAAACCGGAGCGCACTACATCACCCGCACCCGCGCCGACTACCGTGACATGTTGGGCAAAGCGCTGGGTGGTGGTGGCATCACCGCGTTCACCACCGCCCTGAAATTTGCCATCGTGGCCTTTGGCTTGTCGGCTTTTTGGACCGGCATAAGCGCCAGCCTGATGTACGCGGCCAGCTTTGTTGTGATTCAGTTGCTGCACTTCACGCTGGCCACCAAGCAACCGGCCATGACCGCACCCGTCATGGCCGTCAAGCTCAAAGAGCTCGACAACAGCGAAGCCATCGATGCGTTTGTCGACGAAGTCACGCACTTGGTACGGTCGCAATCAGCCTCTGTGCTCGGCAATGTCTTGATGGTCGTACCCGCAGTCGTGCTCATCAACTGGTTGATCGTGCTGATCAGCGGCCACCGGATGATCAGCCACACCGAAGCGCAGCATGTGTTGCACAACCTGAGCTTACTGGGCCCAACCCTCTTGTGGGCAGGCTTCACCGGCGGTCTGCTGTTTGTCGCCAGCCTGCTGGCCGGCTGGGCTGAAAACTGGTTTGTACTGAACCGACTGGAGTCGGCCATGCGTTACAACCCACGCATCACAGCCGCCTTGGGCAGCGCCCGGGCGGACCGCTGGGCCAGCTTTGTCCGCGACAACATCTCGGGCCTGGCATCCAATGTTGCGCTGGGCTTCATGCTCGGCATGATCCCGCCCATCACGGACTTTTTGGGCCTGCAACTCGACGTGCGCCATGTGACCCTGTCCGCCGGCCAACTGGCCGCCGCTGGGGCCTCACTGGGCTTGGACGTCTGGCGTCTTCCGGCCTTTTGGTGGTGCGTGGCAGCGATCCCGCTGATTGGCTTGTTCAATTTGGGGGTGAGCTTTTTTTGCGCCTTCCGCCTAGCCGCGCAAGCCCACAGCGTGACCAGCACCGATCGCAAACGCATCCGCGCGGCAATCTGGCTGCGCCTGCGTCAACGCCCTGGCAGTTTTTTCACTGCGGGGTGAAACGGCGACGTCAACAGCCGCTTCAGCGGCGGCGTTATGCTCATGCCCCATGGGAGAGTTTGACCTGATTGAACGCTATTTCAAGCGGCCCGCCAAGCGCGCGGTGCTGGGGATTGGTGACGACTGCGCCTTGTTGCAACCACCCGCCGGCACGCACATGGCCATCTCCAGCGACATGCTGGTGGAAGGCCTGCATTTTTTTGCCAATGTCGACCCACACACGCTGGGCCACAAGGCGCTGGCCGTCAACCTGAGTGACCTGGCCGCCTGCGGTGCTGAGCCGTTGGCCTTCACGCTGGCACTGGCCCTGCCGCAGATTGATGAAGCTTGGCTGGCGGGGTTTTCTCAAGGCCTGTTTGCACTGGCGGATCAGCATGGCTGCGAGTTGATCGGCGGCGACACCACACGCGGGCCGCTGAACATCTGCATCACGGTGTTTGGCAGCGTGCCTGCACCAGCCGGCAAGAGCCAAGCCTTGCTGCGCAGCGGCGCACAACCCGGCGACGATATTTACGTGAGCGGCCATCTGGGTGACGCGCGGCTGGCGCTGGAGGCCTTGCGCGGCAAGCTGCCTCTGCCGCCGGCCCTGCTGCTAACGACACGGCAGCGGCTTGAAGAACCCAGCCCCCGCATTGCCTTGGGTCTGGCGCTGCGCGGTCTGGCCAGCGCGGCCATGGACCTCAGCGATGGGCTGGTCGGAGATCTTCAACATCTTTTAAAAACCTCCAAAGTCGGCGCAACGCTGCACACAGCCGCAGCACTGGACCTGCTCGCGGCACGAAAGCTCGCCGACTGGCCCAGCGCAGGCATCAACGATGACGCCGCGCTGACCTGCGTACTCTCCGGCGGCGACGACTACGAGCTACTCTTCACCGCACCACCCAGCGCTGCTGCGGCGCTGCAAGTCGCCTCACTGCAAAGCGCCACACCGATTCACTGCATTGGCCGCATTAACGCCGCACCGGGCTTGCAGCTGCTCGGTCCAAACGGCTGCGAGTTACCCAACAATTTCACCTCGTTTGACCACTTCTCATGACACCCTTGATCGCCACGCCATGACACCTCTCGACACGCTGCAGGCGCCTCCAGACCAAGCGCCATCTGCCGAAGCCGCCGCCATTTTGCGACCCACAGCGCGCTTCATGCGGTCCCACCCAGCGCACTTCATCGCGCTCGGTTTTGGCTCGGGCCTGAGCCCCGTGGCGCCCGGCACTGCCGGCACGCTGTGGGCTTGGCTGGCTTTTTTGGTGATGCAGCATTGGCTGACAACCACGCAGTTGGGCTGGGTCATCGCCGGCTCCTTGCTGGTCGGCTGGTGGGCCTGTACCGTCACGGCGCAGCACATGAAGGTCGCTGATTCAGGTCACATCGTGTGGGACGAAATAGCCGCCTTCTGGATCGTCTTGTGGCTGTTGCTACCGGCCACCTTTGTGGCGCAAATCGTGGCCTTTGGCTTGTTCCGCGCCTTTGACGCGTTGAAGCCAGGCCCGATGGCCTGGGCCGACAAGCACTTCAAAGGCTTCGGCCCGCGCGGCGGCTTCGGCATCATGTTTGACGATGTGCTGGCGGCTTTTTGCTCCTTGCTGGTCTTGGCATTTTGGAAGCAGTGGTGGTGAATTCCGTCATGCCGGCACGCCACTCACTGACCCAGCAAGTCGCTGCCTTGTTACAGCAGAAAAAGCTGATGCTGGCCACCGCCGAAAGCTGCACCGGTGGCCTGATTGCCGCCGCCTGCACTGACTTGGCCGGCTCCAGCGTCTGGTTTGAGCGTGGCTTTGTGAGCTATTCCAACGCGGCTAAGACCGAGTTACTTGGCGTCCCGGCAGACCTGATTGAGGCTCATGGAGCAGTCAGTGAACCCGTCGCCCGCGCCATGGTCGAAGGTGCGCTGCGGCATTCGCATGCACAAGTCGCCGTGGCCGTCACCGGTGTCGCAGGGCCCGGTGGTGGTAGCCCCGATAAACCGGTCGGAACCGTCTGGTTTGGCTGGGCCACCCCCGACGGCGTGGTCACCGACAAACGCTGTTTTGACGGAGACCGCCAGCAAGTGCGCGAAGCCACCGTGCAACATGCACTGCTGCGCCTGAAGCAGCTCTTGGCCTGACACCTGACCTCACTGCACGGGCTCATTCGCCGGCCAAAATGAGCATCAAAAGTACAACCCTGCGGGGCACACAGCAAAAAAACTCATGTAAGCTACTTGACAGTTAAAAAACCAGTGGGCGGACATTCCGCCCCGTAACAAGGAGTGGCCCATGCTGATTGGGGTACCTGCTGAAATCATGACAGGCGAGACACGTGTCGCCGTCACGCCGGAAACGGCCAAAAAACTCAAAGGCCTAGGCCATACCGTTCGCGTTCAATCGGGTGCCGGCGTTGCCGCCAGCGTGCCTGATGCGGCCTACGAAGCCGTCGGCGCCGAGATCACCGATGCCGCCGGCGCTTACGCCTGTGACATCGTGCTCAAGGTGCGCTGCCCTGTGGACAGCGAGATGCCGCTTGCGCGTTCTGGCGGGGTCATCACCGGCATGCTGAACCCCTTTGGTGCAACCGGCCTGCAGCGTTTGGCCACCGCCGGCCTGACGTCTTTTGCGCTCGAAGCAGCACCCCGCACCAGCCGCGCGCAAAGCATGGACGTGCTCTCTTCGCAGGCCAATATCGCCGGCTACAAGGCCGTCATCATGGCGGCAGACCGCTACCAACGCTTTTTCCCCATGCTCATGACGGCGGCCGGTACGGTCAAAGCCGCCCGCGTGGTGATTTTGGGTGTCGGCGTCGCCGGACTGCAAGCGATTGCCACCGCCAAGCGGCTCGGCGCGGTGATTGAAGCCAGCGACGTGCGGCCCAGCGTGAAAGAACAAGTCGAGTCACTCGGCGGCAAGTTCATCGACGTACCTTACGAAACCGACGAAGAGCGCGAAGCCGCTGTCGGCGTCGGTGGCTACGCCAAGCCCATGCCGCCAAGCTGGCTGGCTCGGCAAAAAATCGAAGTCGCCAAGCGCGTCGCGCAGGCTGACATCGTCATCACCACCGCCTTGATTCCAGGCCGCGCAGCACCTGTGCTGGTCACCGAAGACATGGTCAAGTCCATGAAGCCGGGCAGCGTGATCGTTGACTTGGCCGCACCGCAAGGCGGCAACTGCCCGCTGACCGAGCCCGGCCAAATTGTTGTCAAACATGGCGTGACCTTGATTGGCGAAACCAACGTGCCAGCCTTGGTGGCGGCCGATGCGAGCGCACTCTACGCCCGCAACCTGTTGGACTTCCTCAAGTTGATCATCAACAAAGACGGAGCGCTGACGATTGACCTCGAAGACGACATCGTTGCCGCCTGCCTGATGACGCGCAATGGCGAAGTCACCAAAAATAAAAGTTGAGGAAAAAGACCATGGAATTCGCCTCCCCCGGAATCATTAACCTGATTATTTTTGTGCTAGCTATCTACGTCGGCTACCACGTCGTGTGGACCGTCACGCCGGCTTTGCACACACCGCTGATGGCGGTCACCAACGCCATCTCGGCCATCGTCATTGTGGGCGCCATGTTGGCAGCCGCCATGACCGTCACACCACTTGGCAAGACCATGGGTGTGCTGGCCGTGGCGCTGGCAGCGGTCAACGTGTTTGGCGGCTTTTTGGTGACGCGCCGCATGCTGGAAATGTTCAAGAAAAAAGAAAAAAAAGCAGCCGCACCCGCCGCTGACGCAGGAGCAGCCAAATGAGCATGAACATCGTCACCCTGCTGTATTTGCTGGCCTCAGTCTGCTTCATTCAGGCGCTCAAAGGTCTGTCGCACCCGACCACCTCGATCCGCGGTAACGCCTTCGGTATGACCGGCATGGGCATTGCCGTGCTGACCACCGCTGCCCTCATCGTCGAACTCTCCATTGGCGCCGCGCAAGGCATGGTCTATGTGCTGGTCGCGCTGGTGGTCGGCGGTGCTGCGGGCACGCTCATGGCTCAGCGCGTAGAGATGACCAAGATGCCCGAGTTGGTCGCCTTCATGCACAGCATGATCGGTCTGGCTGCGGTGTTTATCGCAGTGGCAGCCATGGCCGAACCGGATGCGTTTGCCATCGTCGCCAAAGGCTTGGGCACCGCCAACATTCCGGCGGGTAACCGGCTGGAGTTGTTCCTCGGCGCAGCGATTGGCGCCGTCACGTTCAGCGGCTCGGTGATTGCGTTTGGCAAGCTCAGCGGCAAGTACAAATTCCGTTTATTCCAAGGCGCACCGGTGACATTTGCAGGACAGCACAAGCTGAACTTGGTGCTCGGTCTGGCAACTTTGGGCCTTGGTCTGGTCTTCACCTTCACCGGCAGCTGGAACGCATTTTTTGCCATGCTCGCGCTGTCGTTCGTGATGGGCGTGCTGATCATCATCCCCATCGGCGGCGCCGATATGCCAGTGGTGGTCTCGATGTTGAACAGCTACTCAGGCTGGGCTGCCGCTGGCATCGGTTTTTCCTTGAACAACGCCATGCTGATCGTCGCCGGTTCGCTAGTCGGTTCGTCCGGCGCCATCCTTTCGTACATCATGTGCAAGGCGATGAACCGCTCGTTCTTCAATGTGATTCTGGGCGGCTTTGGCGGTGACGCTGGCACGGCCGTGGCGGGTTCAGCCGAGCAGCGCAGTGTCAAGTCCGGATCAGCCGATGACGCCGCCTTCATCTTGGGCAACGCTGAATCCGTCATCATCGTTCCGGGCTACGGCTTGGCCGTGGCCCGTGCGCAGCACTCGGTTAAAGAACTCGCGCAAAAGCTCACCGACCGCGGCATCAGCGTCAAGTACGCGATTCACCCAGTGGCTGGTCGCATGCCGGGCCACATGAACGTGTTGCTGGCTGAAGCCGAAGTGCCCTACGACCAAGTGCATGAAATGGAAGACATCAACGCGGAGTTTGGCCAAGCGGACGTCGCCATCATTCTGGGTGCCAACGACGTGGTGAACCCTGCTGCGCACGTCAAGGGCAGCGCTATTTACGGCATGCCAATTCTGGAGGCGTACAAAGCCAAGACCGTGATCGTCAACAAGCGCTCCATGGCTGCCGGTTACGCCGGTCTCGACAACGAGCTCTTTTACATGGACAAGACCATGATGGTTTTTGGTGATGCCAAGAAGATCATTGAGGACATGGGCAAGGCGATCGAATAAGAAAACGGGCGGCAATACCGCCCGTTTTCAGGACATGCAGAAAGCCCCAGAGAGGGCGTGCCCCGGCTATCGGCGCGCTGCATTTTGAGGAAGAACGGAGGAGAAAAAATGACAGAATCCAACACCGGACGCCTTTGGCTTTCGGCGTATCCAGATGGCGTTCCAGCCGACATCGACGAAGCGCAATACACCTCCTTGGTAGCGCTTTTAGAAGAAAGCTTTGCCAAATACGCTGGCCGCGTGGCCTACAGCTTTATGGGCCAGGATGTCACCTTCGGTCAGACCGACACGCAGTCGAGAGCCTTGGCCGCTTACTTGCAAAGTTTGCGCCTCACCAAAGGCGATCGCATCGCCATCATGATGCCCAATTGCCCGCAGTACCCAGTGGCTGTCGCGGCCATCTTGCGAGCCGGCTATGTGGTGGTCAACGTCAACCCGCTGTACACGCCGCGGGAACTGGAATATCAACTCAAAGACTCAGGCGCCAAGGCCATCGTCATCATCGAGAACTTCGCGAACACACTTGAAGAATGCATCGCCAACACAGCCGTCAAGCACGTGGTGCTGTGTGCCATGGGCGACCAACTCGGCCTGCTCAAGGGCGCGCTCGTCAACTTCGTGGTGAGGCATGTCAAAAAACTGGTGCCAGCTTTCAACTTGCCAACGGCCGTGCGCTTCAACGAGGCCATCGCGCAGGGCCAGCATGCCAAACTGAAGCCGTCCGATTTAACCCCCGATGACGTGGCCGTGCTGCAGTACACCGGCGGCACCACCGGCGTTGCCAAAGGCGCTGTGCTGCTGCACCGCAACGTCATCGCCAACCTCTTACAATCCGAAGCTTGGAATGCCCCGGCCATGGCCAGCTTGCCAGCCAGCACGCAAGCCGTTTATGTGTGTGCCTTGCCGCTGTATCACATTTTCGCTTTCACGGTGAACATGATGCTCTGCATGCGTACCGGCGCCAAGAACATTCTGATTCCGAATCCACGCGACTTGCCTGCGGTGCTCAAAGAGTTGTCTAGGCATCAAGTTCATATTTTTCCAGCCGTCAACACCCTGTTCAAAGGTCTCGCCAATCACCCTGACTTCAATTCAGTGGATTGGTCATACCTGAAAGTGTCCTTGGGCGGCGGCATGGCGGTGCAAAGTGCTGTGGCCCAGCTGTGGCTAGAGAAAACCGGTTGCCCTATATGCGAGGGCTATGGACTGTCGGAAACATCGCCTTCGGCCAGTTGCAACCCGACCACCAGCCGACACTTCAGCGGCACCATCGGCGTTCCGATTCCCAGCACCCGGTTCAAACTACTCGACGACGAGGGCCACGAAGTTCCCGCAGGCGAGCCCGGCGAGATCGCCATCAAGGGCCCGCAAGTCATGGCCGGCTATTGGCAGCGTCCGGATGAAACAGCCAAGGTCATGACGGCTGATGGGTACTTCAAATCGGGCGACATCGGTGTCGTCGATGAGTATGGTTTTTTCAAGATCATCGACCGCAAAAAAGACATGATCCTGGTCAGTGGATTCAACGTCTATCCGAACGAGATCGAAGACGTGGTGAGCGAACTCCATGGCGTGCTCGAATGCGCTTGCGTCGGCATGCCCGACGACAAAACCAGTGAAGCGGTCAAGCTGGTGATCGTCAAGCGGAATGCCGAGCTAACTGAAGCGCAAGTGCGCGACTACTGCAAAGCCAACCTCGCCGGCTACAAACTGCCGAAGGTGATTGAATTCAGAGCCGACTTGCCGAAAACCCCCGTTGGAAAAATTCTGCGCCGCGAATTGCGCGACAAGAAATGACCCCCTCATCTCGCCCGGTGCTCACCGCCATCTTGAGTGCCCTAGCGGAGGAACAGCATGGCTTGCTAGAACAGCTACAAGGGGCGCAAAAACAAACTGTAGCCGGACGTGATTTTTGGCTTGGTCAGCTGCATGGCCAGCCTGTCGCGCTCGGCTTATCGCGCATTGGCAAGGTGTCGGCAACGTTAACGGCCGCCGTGTTGATCGGGCACTTTGGCGCCAGCAGAATCGTCTTCACTGGTGTGGCCGGTGGTTTAGCGCAAGGCGTGAAGGTGGGCGACGTGGTGGTGGCGCACGACTTCATCCAGCATGACCTCGACGCTTCGCCACTTTTTCCGCGCTACGAAGTACCGTTGTATGGTCGCTCGCGCTTTGCATGTGACCCGGCACTCACGTCCCTGCTCGGACTGGCTGCTGACCGTGCGCTTGCAACCTCAAGCCATGACGCCTTGCAGCTCTTAATGGGTGCGCAAGTGCACCGCGGGCTGATCGCCAGCGGTGATCGCTTTGTCTCTAGCGCTGCCGAGTCCAGCCGCTTACAGGCGGACTTGCAAGACGCCGGGCACACAGCGCTTGCAGTCGAAATGGAGGGTGCCGCCGTGGCCCAAATCTGCGCCGACTATGGTGTGGCATTTGCAGCCATGCGTACGATCTCAGACCGCGCCGATGACACCGCACACATCGACTTTCCTACTTTTGTGGCGGCTGTGGCCAGCCGTTATGCGCAGCGCATCGTCAATGAGTTGCTGATTTCGCTACCGGAACCCGCCTGAGAAAAACCGACGATCCGGCTATTTCAGCCAGCCGCGGCGGCGGAAATACCACATCGGCACCAAGGCGCTGGCCGCCATCAACGCCAGCGCATACGGATAACCCAGCGACCAATCCAGCTCGGGCATGAACTTGAAGTTCATCCCGTATGAGCTGGCGACCAAGGTCGGTGGCAGCAGCGCGACACTGGCCACCGAAAAAATCTTGATGATTTTGTTCTGGTTGATGTTGATGAAACCCACGGTGGCGTCCATCAAGAAGTTGATCTTGTCGAACAAAAAAGCCGTGTGTGAATCGAGCGAATCTATATCGCGCAAAATCTGCCGGGCTTCTTCAAACTGCTCTGAACTGAGCATCTTGCTGCGCATCATAAAGCTCACTGCCCGCCGGGTATCCATCATGTTGCGGCGAATTCGCCCACTTAAATCTTCATGCCGTGCAATTGAACCCAAGACCTCGCCGGCCATCTCGTCAGTCAGGTCACCTGACAGCACCTTGGTGCTGACTTTTTCCAGATCAACGTAAATCCCCTCAAGCGTGTCGGCCGAATACTCTGCATCAGCATCAAACAATTTGAGCAGGACTTCTTTGGCGTCATCTATCAAGCCGAGGGAGCGGCGAGCCCGCATGCGCAACAACCGAAACACGGGTACGTCTTCATCATGGATTGAGAACAACACGCCCTTATTTTTCAGGTCATCGTTAACCAAATTCAAAATGAAAGCGACCCGAACCGTGCGCGGCTCATCGGCGTCGGCAATTAAAAAGTCTGAGCGAATGTGTAACTCGCCGTTATCTTCTTCGTAAAAACGGGCCGACTCTTCAATATCCTCGTCCATCACGTTGTCAGGGATGGATTGGCCGTAATACTGCTTGATCCAGTACTTCTCTTCTGCCGTGGGTGACTCCAGATCAACCCAGATAGGACTGAACTTGGACAACTCCTCCAAGGATTCGATTTCTTCCTGGAAAAGGCGCCCATTGACGAGCGTGAAAATATTGATCATGACGGACTCCCATGGGGATTCAAGGGCAGACGCGTGCGGGCTTGGTCAGACAAGGCCGCGCGGGCGGGGGTTGGTGGATGTGCATCGCTTTCAACCCCAGCGCAGTTTTTACCCTGCGGGATTGAAAGCTAGCGACTAGGACTGCTTTCCAAGGATTTCTCCGTCATTGAACATGGCCGGCATTATGGCATTGGAGTTGCCAAAAAACCCTTCAAGCTGTGCCGGTTAAACCTCTGACGCCATTGCCGCACAAAACAAGTCGATCACTCCAAACCCAAACGCCTCACCCACTGAACCCGAAAGAAGTACAAAACAAGACCCAGCAGGCCCGCAGGCAATTCATTCAGATGATGCCCCATCAATAGCTGCGAATTGTTGCAGTGCAAGATTGCAATTACGGGTCTTCAGGCGCATAGTGAATTCGAGAGCGAAGTTCCGTAAGCCATCAGAAACACACGTTCTGCTGGCTCTTTTAAAACCCCTTCCCAATGGAAAAGGAGTCTTTTATGAACTTGACGATCAGCGGCCACCACCTTGAAGTCACCCCTGCCCTGCGCGGTTATGTGACCACAAAACTCGATCGAATTGCCCGACACTTTGACCAGGTGGTCGACATCAAAGTCCTCTTGACGGTTGACAACATGAAGGAGAAAGAACTCCGACAACGAGCCGAATGCAATGTGCACGTCAAAGGTCGCGATCTTTTCGCTGAAAGCTCTCACGCTGACCTCTATGCCGCCGTCGATGAACTGACTGACAAACTGGACCGCCAAGTCGTTCGTCACAAGGACAAAACCCAAGACCACCACCACGTGGCAGCCAAGTATCAAGATTAACGTTAAGCGTTTCTCTTGCAATTGCTCTCATTGAGCAATCAGGTCACACCAAGCCGCCACACTTATCTGGCGGCTTTTTTATGCGCTCGCGTTCGTGTCGGCCCGAGCAAGTGCATAATTCGGCGACTTGAAGATTGTTATGAACCGTCTTTCGCAAATACTCCCCCCTGCCCAAATTCTGGTCGGCCTTGAGGCCACCAGCAAAAAGCGCGCGTTCGAAGAAGCTGGTCTGCTTTTTGAAAACCTGCACGGGCTTAACCGCGCCCTCGTCACAGACAGTTTGTTTGCCCGCGAACGACTGGGCTCTACTGGCTTGGGCCATGGCGTTGCCATTCCGCACGGTCGCATCAAAGGCTTGAAAGCTCCGCTGGCGGCGGTCTTCCAACTGGCCATCCCGATTGGCTTTGATGCCCCCGATGAGCAAGCCGTTCGATTGTTGATTTTTCTCTTGGTGCCTGAAGCGGCAACCCAGAAACATTTAGAAATTCTGTCCGAAATTGCGGAGATGTTGAGCGACAGCGCGCTGCGCGAGGAACTCAAGCTCAGCAGCTCAGTCACCGACTTGCACCGCCTGATCTCCACGTGGCACTCCACCCACACGCACCCTTGACATTAGCTCAAGCACTAGGATGAAACCCACCGTTATCAGCGCTGAAGCCCTTTTCGAGGATCACCGCGCCGCCCTGAAATGGCAGTGGGTCGCAGGACTCGGCGCCTCGGACCGGCGCTTTGACGAAGTGGCTGTTAGGGCTGCTCGCTCCGGTGCAGACTTGGTTGGCTACCTGAATTACATCCACCCTTACAGGGTGCAAATTCTCGGTGAGCGCGAAGTCGCCTACCTCAGCAAGAGCAGCAAGGAAGACTGCGCACGACGGATCTCCCGCATCATCACCCTGGAGCCGCCCGTGATGGTGGTGGCGGATGGACAGACAGCACCAGATACCTTGATTTCCATGTGTGAACGCGGGCAACTGCCGATGTTCGCAACGTCGGAATCAGCCGCCTTCGTGATTGACGTGCTGCGCGCCTACCTGTCCAAACACTTTGCCGACCGCACGTCCATGCATGGCGTATTCATGGACATTCTTGGCATGGGCGTGATGATCACGGGCGAATCCGGCCTGGGCAAAAGTGAACTCGGCCTTGAACTCATTTCACGCGGCCATGGCTTGGTGGCAGATGACGCCGTCGATCTTTTTCGCATCAACCAGACCACGATTGAAGGCCGCTGCCCCGAACTTTTGCAAAACTTGCTCGAAGTGCGCGGCATCGGTCTGCTCGACATCAAAGCGATTTTTGGCGAGACAGCCGTGCGCCGCAAACTCCGGCTCAAGCTCATCGTCCACTTGGTACGGCGTGAAACGCTGGAACGTGAGTATGAGCGCATTCCGTACGAGCCCCTGACACAAGACTTGCTGGGCATTCCGGTACGCAAAGTGATCATTCAGGTCGAGGCCGGTCGCAACATCGCGGTGCTGGTGGAGGCCGCGGTGCGCAACGCGATCTTGCAACTGCGCGGCGTCAACACCTACGAAGATTTTGTGGAGCGCCACCGCAAGGCGATGGAAAACGGCAGCTAAAAGCCTGAGGCCCTGCCGAAAACGCCGACATCAAGCGTGAAGACGCTCTGACAGCGTCCGATGCGGACACGCTGTCTTGGTGCAATTAGCGTAGATAGACAGCGAATGATCGGCAATCGAGAAGCCCTTTGTCTGGGCAACGTCGTTTTGCCGCTTTTCAATTTCGGCGTCGTAAAATTCTTCTACCTTGCCGCAGTCCAAACACACCAAATGATCATGGTGCTGCCCTTCATTGATCTCGTAGACCGCCTTGCCCGACTCAAAATTACTGCGATTCAGCAAGCCAGCTTGTTCAAACTGCGTCAACACCCGGTAGACCGTCGCCAGACCGATGTCGGAGCGCTCTTCAAGCAACACACGAAAGACATCTTCAGCGGTCATGTGCCGCTGTTTTCCGACCTGAAAAATTTCAAGAATTTTCAATCGCGGCAGCGTCGCCTTGAGGCCGGTACTTTTCAATTCATCAATGTTACTCATGGATTTTCTCAGGGAATTCTTAAGGGATGAAGAGGGCGCAGTGCCCAATGACAAACGGCCCCCAGCCGCTACAATGATCCATCATATCGCCACACTTATTGTCATGCCTGTAAACCACCGCACCCCCATCTTGGCTGGCCTGATCGTCGCAGCATGCACCGTGTTGGCGGCTTGCTCCAGCACCACAGCATCCAGTACGAGCACCAGCGCGTTCAATCCTGTCAATTGGATCACCCCTTACAAAGCCGATGTGGTTCAGGGCAATTTCATTTCCAGCGAACAAGTCGCGCAATTGCGTGCAGGCATGAGCCGTAACGAGGTCCGCAATTTGCTGGGGACCCCTTTGTTGGCTAGCGTTTTCCATGCTGATCGCTGGGACTATGTGTTCACCATGCGTCGCCAAGGTGTGGCGGCACAGTCATTCAGCTATTCGGTCTTTTTCAAAGGCGACTTGCTCGACACTTTTGCCGGTGACGCCATGCCCAGCGAGACCGAGTTCATTGCAAAAATGGACCAGCGCCGCAAACTCGGCAAGGTGCCCCCCCTTGAAGCAACCCCAGCCCAACTGGAAGCGGCTGCCAAAAAAATGCCCGCTCCGGCTTCAACGTCTTCGACTGAAGCCACACGCGCAGAGCCACCGGTCGCTAGCTACCCGCCTCTTGAAAGTCCACGCCAGTGAGCGCGAGCCTGACAGGCGCAGCACCTCAGCCGCTGCAGATTGCCATCGCTGGCGCCACCGGCCGTATGGGTCAGATGTTGGTCGAAGCCGTTAGCGCGGCGGATGACCTTCAACTCTCTGGCGCGCTAGACCGTGCGGACAGCCCGGCGATCGGTCTGGATGCAGCCGCATTCGCTGGCCAATTGACCGGTATCCGTATCTGTGCTGATCTGCGCCTAGGCCTGAGTGGCGCCAACGTGCTTATCGACTTCACGCGGCCCGAAGGAACGCTGGCTCATCTGCAGATCTGCCGTCAACTCGGCGTCAACGCTGTGATTGGCACCACCGGTTTTAGCGAGACACAAAAAGCCGAGATCGCGGTCATCGCCAAAGACATCGCGATCGTCATGGCGCCCAACATGAGCGTCGGCGTGAACGTCACCCTGAAGCTGCTGGAGATGGCCGCCAAGGCACTGTCCACCGGCTACGACATCGAAATCATCGAAGCCCATCACCGCCACAAAGTCGATGCCCCTTCTGGCACAGCCTTGAAGATGGGCGAAGTCATTGCAGACGCTCTCGGGCGCGACCTGAAAGACTGCGCCGTCTACGCTCGCGAAGGCGTCACCGGCGAGCGTGACCCGTCGAGCATCGGCTTCGCAACCATCCGCGGCGGCGACATCGTCGGCGACCACACGGTGTTGTTTGCCGGCACCGGCGAGCGCATTGAAATCACCCACAAATCCTCGAGCCGGGCCACTTACGCGCAAGGCAGCTTGCGCGCCGCCCGCTTTTTGGCAAGTCAGCGGCAAGGCCTGTTCGACATGTTTGATGTCTTGAATTTGAAATGACGGCGTTCGACACGGTGCAGCAGGGCGACGCCATCAGCCGGCTGGTGACCGCGCTGCTGCTCTTGATGTCTGTCAGCAGCTGGGTCGTTATTATTTGGAAAAGCTGGCTGCTGCAGCGTGCGACTGGCGACGTTAAGCGCTGCACTGCGGCTTTCTGGCAATCGGCCTCATGGGCAGACGCCGACCAGCGGGTCCAAGCCTTTGACCGGGAAGCCTTGGTCTGGCCCTTGTTAGCCGCTACCCGCGCAGATGGCTTGGGCACGCTGGCATCGGCCGGCGACCGACGCCAGCAGCTCACACGCGTTTTGCGCGATGCCCTTCACCGCGTGCTGCACAAACTCCAATTCGGGCAAGTCCTGCTAGCGACCGTCGGTGCCACCGCACCTTTTGTCGGTTTGCTCGGCACGGTCTGGGGTATTTACCACGCACTGGTCGGCATGAGCGCTGCCGGACAAATCACCATCGACCGGATTTCCGGCCCGGTCGGCGAAGCCCTCATCATGACCGCCGCCGGTTTGGCTGTGGCGATTCCCGCGGTGCTTGCCTATAACGTCCTCGGTCGCAGCGTCAACCGCATCGAAACCGAGCTCGAAGGCTTTGCCCGCGACCTGCGTGAACTGCTGCTGACAGCGCCCGAGCCCCCTGCCGGAACACCCTGATGTTCGGCAGACTCGAGCGCAGCCACGGCGCAGAACCCATCAGCGAGATCAACGTCACGCCGCTGGTCGATGTGATGCTGGTGCTGGTGGTCATCTTCATTCTCACCGCGCCCCTGCTGGCCTCGTCGGTCAAGCTCGAACTGCCCAAAACTGACGCGTCGTCCACGACGGACGCAACGCCCAGTGTCTCGTTGGTGGTTGATCGCGCCGGTCAAGCGTACCTAGACAACCGAGCCGTGCCACTCGCCGAACTCAGTCAAAGCTTGGAGCGCACCGCCGCCCGGCAACCCGACACCGAAGTGCAACTGCGTGCCGACGAAAATGCACCTTATGGCAAGGTCATCGAGGTACTGGGCGTCGCGCAAAAAGCCGGACTGACCCGCATCGGCTTTGTGACCGACGCCCCCGCAGCGCCTTCACAGACAGCCGGCCGCTGACCGACCGTCAGCGCAAGACCTAAAATCAGCGTTTGGCCACTGCGGCTGAGGGAGGCTTCGTTCCTGCTCCGTGCTTTTAGTCCTCCAAGTTTTAACTTCTCCGTTTTATCCGCTTCATCCGATTGACCCAGCTTCTCATGCAAGACAAATACCAGCACCTCGACGTCGAGCGCAACGCTCAAGCCCAATGGACTGCCGTCGATGCCTACCGCGTCACCGAAGACACCTCCGGCAAAAAGCCCATGGGCAAGTACTACGCCTGCTCCATGCTGCCCTACCCCAGCGGCAAGCTGCACATGGGTCACGTGCGCAACTACACCATCAACGACATGCTCACGCGCTACCTGCGCATGAAGGGCTATAACGTCCTGATGCCAATGGGTTGGGACGCCTTTGGTCTGCCGGCCGAAAACGCCGCGCTTAAAAACAATGTGCCGCCCGCGCAGTGGACCTACGACAACATTGCTTATATGAAGAAGCAGATGCAGGCGATGGGTCTGGCGGTTGACTGGAGCCGCGAAATCGCCACCTGCGACCCGACTTATTACAAGTGGAATCAGTGGTTGTTTTTGAAGATGCTCGACAAAGGCATCGCCTACCGCAAGACGCAAGTCGTCAACTGGGATCCGGTCGACATGACTGTGCTGGCCAATGAACAAGTGATCGACGGCAAGGGATGGCGCACCGGCGCTGTGGTTGAAAAACGCGAGATTCCGGGCTACTACCTGAAGATCACCGACTACGCGCAAGAACTGCTGGACCACGTGCAGGTCGGCAACGACAAAGCCACCCTATCGGGCTGGCCGGAGCGCGTGCGCTTGATGCAAGAAAACTGGATCGGCAAGAGCGAAGGCGTGCGTTTTGCGTTCACGCACGACATTCGTGATGCCGCTGGAGATCTGCTGACAGAGGGCAAAATGTATGTCTTCACAACGCGTCCGGACACCATCATGGGCGTGACGTTTTGCGCCGTGGCACCTGAGCATCCGCTGGCCTTACATGCGGCGGCCACGCAACCGAAGCTGTTGGCGTTTTTGGAAGAGTGCAAGTCGGGCGGCACGACGGAAGCTGAACTCGCCACGCAAGAGAAGAAAGGCATGCCGACGGGCCTTTTTGTGGCGCACCCTTTAACTGGTGAGCAGGTCGAGGTGTGGGTCGGCAACTACGTGCTGATGTCGTATGGCGACGGTGCGGTGATGGGTGTGCCGGCGCACGACGAGCGCGACTTTGCGTTTGCCTTGAAATATTCGCTGGTAATCAAACCCGTGGTTTCATTTGCGGAGTCCTTGCGTGTTTTTGACGCAACTGTCTGGCAGGATTGGTACGCTGAGAAGGGTGTTGGCGTTGCGGTCAACTCCGGTGAATTTAATGGCTTGGCTTTCAAGCCTTGCGTTGATGCGGTGGCTGCGGCGCTTGCGGCCAAAGGCTTGGGCGAGAAAAAGACCACTTGGCGTTTGCGCGACTGGGGCGTCAGCCGTCAGCGCTATTGGGGCACGCCGATTCCGATCATTCATTGCGCTGAACATGGCGCGGTGCCTGTGCCTGAAAAAGACCTGCCAGTGATCTTGCCGCAGGATTGTGTGCCGGATGGGTCCGGTAATCCGCTGGTGAAACACGTGGGTTTTCATGCGGGTGTGGTCTGTCCTGTGTGTGGTCAGCCGGCGCGGCGCGAAACCGACACGATGGACACTTTTGTTGATTCATCGTGGTATTTCATGCGCTATTGCGATCCGAAAAACGATCAGCAGATGGTCGGTGCCGGCACCGACTACTGGATGCGCGACCAAACGCTAGCCACGGGCGGCAGCGGTATGGACCAATACATCGGTGGCATTGAACACGCCATTCTTCACCTTTTGTATGCGCGCTTCTGGACCAAGGTCATGCGCGACCTGGGCTTGGTCAAGATTGACGAGCCCTTCACCAAGCTGCTAACACAGGGCATGGTGCTGAACCACATTTACTCGCGCAAGTCAGACAAAGGAGGCATTGAATATTTCTGGCCGCAAGAGGTTGAAGACCTGCATGACGCCACCGGCAAAGTCATAGGTGCCAAGCTCAAGGACGCCAAAGGCACGCTACCCGTCGGCACGCTCATCACCTACGAAGGTGTGGGCACCATGAGCAAGAGCAAGAACAACGGCGTCGACCCGCAAGACCTGATCGGCAAGTACGGCGCCGACACCGCACGTCTGTACACCATGTTCACGGCGCCTCCTGAAGCCACGCTGGAGTGGAATGACGCTGGCGTTGAAGGTTCGTATCGTTTCTTACGGCGCGTCTGGAATTTTGGCGTCAAGCTCTCGGCCATGTCTGCAGATGAGGCTTCTTCTGTGGATCAAGACAAAGACACCAAGACGCTGCGGCGCGAAGTTTTCACCGTGTTGAAGCAGGTCGACTACGACTACCAGCGCATGCAATACAACACCGTGGTTTCGGGCGGCATGAAGATGCTGAACGCGCTGGAAGACTTCAAAGGCGAGGTCAACACGGCATCCTTGGCCGCGCTACGCGAAGGCTTCGGTATTTTGTTGCGCTGCCTGTATCCCGCCACGCCGCACATTGCGCACGGTTTGTGGGCCGACCTTGGCTACGCGGAACAACACGGCGACTTGCTAGACGCCGCTTGGCCAGAGGTCGATGGCAGCGCGCTGCAGCAGGACGAAATTGAGCTCATGCTGCAAGTCAACGGCAAGCTGCGCGGCTCGGTCACCGTGCCGGCTAGCGCCGACAAAGTCGCGATTGAAGCCGCCGCCTTGGCCTCAGAAGCCTTTGTGCGCGCGGCCAATGGGGCGGCAGCTAAAAAAATCATCGTGGTGCCCGGTCGGCTCATCAACATCGTCATCTGAAAGAACGGAAACGTCATGCAACGTCGTCACTTATTGCTGTCTGCGTCTGCTGTGGGTGCCAGCGCCTTGCTGGCCACGGCAGGTTGCGGCTTCAAGCTGCGTGCTGCGCCCAACTTCGCCTTCACCTCGATCTATGTCAACATGGCTGAAGGCTCAACCTTGGGCAACCAACTCAAACGCACACTGGCGTCCAACAGCAATCTGCGAGTTGTCACCGATCCACAGCAGATGATGACGTCTGATGTGATTTTGGATCCTCTGTTCGACCAGCGTCAAAAAATCGTGACGGCGGTCAATGCTGCTGGCTTGGTGCGTGAGTTCAAGTTGCGTCTGCTCTTTTCGTTTAGATTACGCACGCCGCAAGGTAAGGAACTTATCACGCAGGCTGACTTGGAGCAGCAGCGCGACATCAGTTTCAACGAGTCGGCCGTGTTGGCCAAGGAAGCTGAAGAGGGACTCCTCTACAGAGATATGCAAAGTGACATCGTCCAGCAAATCATGCGGCGTCTGGCTGCCGTGCAATCGCTGTAAAAACCACTATGCAACTGGCTAGCGCGCAACTCTCCGAACACCTTCTGCGCGGGCTGAAAAGCCTGTATGTCTTGCACGGCGATGAGCCGCTGCTGGTGCAAGAATGTGCCGATGCACTGCGCGCCACAGCGCGTGAGCTGGGCTACACCGAACGCACCGTCCACACCGTGGCGGGCGCCCACTTTGACTGGAGCGAAGTGCTCGCCAGCGGCGGCTCGCTGAGTTTGTTTGCTGACAAGCAGATCGTTGAAATCCGCATCCCCAGTGGCAAGCCCGGCAAAGATGGTTCAGCCGCGCTGCAGCAAATCGCCGAACGCGCACAAGGCGACGACTCTACTTTGACGCTGGTTCTGCTGCCCAGGCTCGACAGCGCAACCGCCAAGGGTGCCTGGTTTGGTGCACTAGAGAGTTATGGCGTCAGCATCAAGTTCGACCCGATTGACCGCCGCAACCTGCCGACCTGGATCGCTCTGCGAATGCAACAGCACAGCCTGCAAGTCGCGCCCGGCGAAGAAGGCCAGCGCACGCTGCAGTTTTTTGCCGACCGGGTCGAAGGCAATCTGTTGGCAGCTCATCAGGAAATTCAAAAACTCGCCCTGCTTTACCCGACACTGAATCCCCGCCAACCAACCTTGCTGAATTTTGACCAGGTCGAAAACGCAGTGCTTAATGTCGCCCGGTACGACGTCTTCAAACTCTCTGAAGCCGTGCTCGCCGGCCAAGGCGTGCGCGTGGCGCGCATGCTCGATGGCCTGCAATCTGAAGGCGAAGCCGAGGTGCTGGTGCACTGGGCGCTGGCCGAAGACATACGTAGCCTGAAGCGCGTCAAAGACGCCATGGCCGCCGGCCGGCCGATGCCCATGGCGCTGCGAGAAAACCGCGTCTGGGGCGCCAAAGAAAAACTCTTTGAACGGGTGCTGCCGCAAATAGACGAAGCCGCACTGGCCAACCTGCTGCAAGCCGCCCACAAGGTGGACGGCATCGTCAAAGGCCTCAAGCAACCTGACTGGCCGGCCGACGGCTGGCAAGCGCTGCACCGGCTGGCGAGCTTGCTGTGCGCGCAATGCTCGGTGACGTCGGCACCCGCCCGGTCTGGGCGCTGACCACACTCGCCGGCTGTTCGACGCCCCGGCGAGCGCTTACGGCAAAATACAAGCATGAACTCGACCGCCACTCCTGAAGAACTGTCCCGAGACGGCGACGTCCCACGCCTGATGGATGCCCTCGGCGTCAAGGCCAAAGCCGCTTCGGCGCTGATGGCCAAAGCGCCCACCGCCCTGAAAAATCAAGCGCTGATGACGCTGGCCGGTCTTTTGCGCGAGCAATTTGCAGCGCTGAAAACAGCCAACCAGCGCGACCTTGACCACGCAGCCTCCGCCGGCTTGGACGGCCCGATGCTGGATCGCCTCAAGCTCAGCGCTGAGGCTTTGGAAACCGTGGCACTGGGATGTGAACAACTCGCCGTCATGCCCGACGTGATTGGCGAGATCATCGGCATGAAACAGCAGCCCAGCGGCATCCGTGTCGGCCAGATGCGCGTGCCCATCGGCGTCTTCGGCATGATTTACGAAAGCCGTCCGAACGTGACGATTGAAGCCGCGTCTCTGGCCATCAAGAGCGGCAACGCCTGCATTTTGCGCGGTGGCTCTGAGGCGATTGAGTCGAACAAGGCGCTGGCCGCACTGGTACGACAAGCGCTGGTCCAAGCCGGTCTGCCGGCAGAGGCCGTGCAACTCGTACCGACCATCGACCGCGCAGCCGTCGGCCAGCTGATCACCATGCCGCAATACGTCGACGTCATCATTCCGCGCGGCGGCAAGGGCTTGATCGAGCGCATCAGCCGTGACGCCAAAGTGCCTGTCATCAAGCATTTGGACGGCAATTGCCATGTTTATGTGGACGACTTTTGCGACATCGCCATGGCCGTCAAAATTGCCGACAACGCCAAAACACAAAAATACAGCCCTTGCAATGCCACCGAAGGCTTGCTGGTGGCGCGCGCCGTGGCGGCTGAATTCCTGCCGAAGATTGGGGCCATCTACGCCGCCAAAGCGGTCGAAATGCGCTGCGATGCCGAAGCTCTTAACCTGTTGAGCGCGGCCTTGCCGAAGGCCAATGTGAAGCCCGCCACCGAACAAGACTGGTACGAGGAATACCTGGCGCCGGTCATCAGCATCAAGGTCGTTGCGGACGTCGACGAAGCAATAGCACACATCAACCGCTATTCGAGTCACCACACCGACGCCATCATCACGCGGGACCACGGGCATGCCCAACGTTTTTTACGCGAGGTTGATTCAGCCAGCGTTATGGTGAATGCAAGCACTCGCTTCGCTGACGGCTTCGAGTTTGGGCTGGGTGCTGAAATTGGCATCAGCACGGACAAATTCCATGCACGCGGGCCGGTCGGCATTGAAGGCCTGACCTCCCTGAAATACGTCGTACTGGGTGAAGGCGAAGTGCGCGGCTGAAGCGGGTTAACGCTTTTGAAGGGGCTTGCAAGCCGGATCGACGTCTATATATACGTTGAAAGCGTGCTGACCCCATAATGTGCAAGCGAAGCCTAGCCGCTTTGCACTAAAAACAACAACTCACCTGAAAGTGGCCGCATGGTCCCCCACCTCATCACCGCCCTGAACGGCCCCATCAACGAGTTGGAACAGCGCATCCTCGACTCCACCCCGGCTATTGAACGCTGGTTTCGCTTGGAGTGGATGGAACACACACCGCCGCTGTACTCATCGGTCGACATTCGCAATGCCGGCTTCAAACTGGCGCCGGTAGACACCAATCTCTTTCCGGGCGGCTGGAACAACCTGACACCCGAAATGCTGCCGCTGGCCGTGCAAGCGGCAATGGCGGCGATTGAAAAAATCTGCCCTGAAGCGCGCAACCTTCTGATCGTCCCTGAGAGCCACACGCGCAACAGCTTTTACCTGTCCAACGTGCTGCAGCTCAAGCGCATCTTTCACCAAGCCGGGCTGAACGTGCGTTTTGGTTCGCTGGACCCGGAGATCAAAGATCCGACCACGCTGGATTTGCCCACCGGCGACACCATCACCATCGAGCCGTTGATCCGCACAGACCGTCGCTTGGGACTAAAAGACTTTGACCCTTGCACCATTTTGCTGAACAACGATTTGTCAACAGGCATTCCAGGCATGCTGGAAGACCTGCACGAGCAGTACCTGCTGCCGCCGTTGCACGCAGGCTGGTCGGTACGCCGTAAATCGCGTCATTTCCTAGCGTATGAAGAGGTGGCCAAGCGCTTCGGCAAGTTGCTCGGCATGGACCCGTGGTTGATCAACCCGATGTACGCCAAGTGCGGCGAAGTCAATTTCGACGAAGACTTGGGGATGGACTGCCTGCGCACCAACGTCGACGCGCTGCTGACCAAAATCAAGCGCAAATACAAAGAATACGGCATCAACGAGAAGCCTTTTGTCGTCGTCAAGGCTGACAACGGCACCTACGGCATGGGCATCATGACGGTGCGTGACGTCAAAGACCTTGACGCACTGAGCAGCAAGAGCAAAACCAAGATGAGTTTGACCAAAGACGGCCAAGCGCTGTCTGAAGTCATCATCCAAGAAGGCGTGCTGACCAACGAGCGCGTCAACGATGCTGTGGCCGAGCCAGTGGTTTACATGATGGACCGCTACGTCGTGGGTGGTTTTTACCGGGTCCATGCCGAGCGAGGTGTTGACGAAAACCTCAACGCCCCGGGCGCCAGCTTTGTACCACTGGCCTTTGCCGACAGCGGCCGTCTGCCTCAACCGGGCCAAAAACCCGGCTCAAGCAGCCCCAACCGCTTCTATATGTACGGCGTGATTGGCCGCCTCGCAATGCTGGCCGCCAGCTACGAGCTAGAAGCGACAGACCCTGAAGCCGAGGTCTACGATTAACCGTTGAGCCATGCGATCTGGCAATGGATCGTCGATTGCCGAGAGTTTCAGGTTCGACAATAGCCAGTTGTTGCGGTGCAACAAAAACCTGACTTTTTAAGCCGTCTGCGGTTTCCCCTCGGTCACAAGAGCCCAGCGCAAGTGCAGAATAGCGTTCCTAAAAGTAACTATTTCACCGGCATCGCCAGAAACTGGGGCATGTTCTGGCCGTGTGGGTGAATTCTTTGTGACAAGCTCAAAATCCTCCCTCTCGGCGCTGACACTCGGCGCCATCGGTATCGTTTACGGCGATATTGGCACCAGCGTCCTCTACGCGGTTAAAACAGTTTTCGCCACAGGTCATGTGGACTTAAACCCAACCAACATCTTCGGCATTCTGTCGATCTTTTTTTGGACCCTGACGGTCATCGTCTCGGTCAAATATGTGTTGCTGGTGCTGAGAGCAGACAACCAGGGCGAAGGGGGTACCGGGGCCTTACTGGCGCTGGCGTCCAACGCCGTTAAAGACAAGCCGGTTTTGCGCAGACGACTGCTGGTCGTCGGCATGTTTGGCGTGGCACTTTTTTATGGCGATGGCGTCATCACCCCTGCGATTTCGGTGCTGTCAGCCGTTGAGGGGCTGGAGATTGTCTCGCCAACATTCACCAAATATGTCATTCCTCTGACCCTGGGAATTCTGCTGCTGCTGTTTATCGTTCAAAAGCGCGGCACCGCAGGGATTGGCAAGTTTTTTGGCCCCATTACACTGGTCTGGTTTGTCGCCATCGGCGTGTTAGGTACGCTTCAAATCGCTGAGAATCCGGCTATTTTGAAGGCACTGAGCCCGCATTACGCCCTGTTCTTCATGTGGAACAGCCCCGGCACTACCTTTCTGATTTTGGGTGCCATTGTGCTGTGCGTCACGGGCGCCGAGGCGCTCTACGCCGACATGGGACATTTCGGCAAACGACCGATCCGATTGGCTTGGTTCAGCGTGGTCATGCCGGCCTTGACGCTGAACTACTTCGGCCAAGGTGCTCTGCTGCTGAGCACCCCTGAAGCCGTTAAAAACCCGTTTTACCTGATGATGCCTGAGTGGGCTTTGCTGCCGATGGTAGGACTCGCCACCATGGCCACAGTGATCGCCTCACAGGCCCTGATTTCAGGCGCGTTCAGTGCCACCAAGCAAATCATCCAGCTCGGTTATCTGCCGCGCCTGCACATGCTCCATACCAGCATCAAAGAAACCGGCCAAATCTATATTCCGTTCATCAACTGGACGCTGTTTGTGGCCATCGCCATGGCCGTGGTATTTTTCAAGTCGTCCGATGCGCTGGCAACGGCCTACGGTATCGCGGTGTGCGGGAACATGCTGATCACCACGATATTGACTTTTTATGTGATTCGTTATGGCTGGAAATACCCGCTGGCGCTATGCCTTGCGGCCACCGGTATCTTCTTTGCCATTGACTTCGCCTTCCTCGCGTCCAATGCGCTCAAGTTCATTGAGGGCGGCTGGTTCCCTATTTTGATCGCCGGCGCGATATTCACCCTGATGGTCACTTGGGAAGAGGGGCGTTACATCCTCAACAATAAACTGCGCGCTGACGCGATTGACCTGAAAAGCTTCCTGGAGGCTGTTTTTGTCAGCCCACCATTGCGCGTTGAGGGCACGGCTGTATTTTTGACGACCGAGCCAGGAACTGTGCCCAACGCCATGTTGCACAACCTCAAGCACAACAAGGTGTTGCACGAAACCAACCTGTTTGTGACGGTGCGCAGCCACGAAGTGCCATGGATCAACATGGACAAGCGACTGGAAGTCACCTCCTTGGGACGCCACTGCTGGCAGGTGGTGCTGCACTATGGCTTTAAAAATGACCCTGACGTGCCGAGCGCGCTACTGCAGATGCGAGGCCAGGGCTGCCAAGTTGATCCGATGTCCACCAGCTACTTTTTGTCGCGAGATACGGTGGTTCCAACCATCGGTGATGGCATGGCGCAGTGGCGAGAAAAACTATTTGCGCAAATGCACCGGAATGCAAGTTCAGCAGCTGACTTTTTGAATTTGCCCAATAACGCGGTGGTGGAGCTGGGCAGTAAGGTTGAGATTTAACAGTTGGGATCTTGACTTGGCGCTGACCCGTTTGCCTTGTCGCACGTGGGGCCACATCCAACCCGCACGACTGAGAGCTCAGCAACCTGCCAAAATCTATAGCTGCGCTTTCGCAGCGCCGGCCCCCACTACCTCAGTCCCACCATGAACATTCTTTTCGTTGCCGATCCACTGGAGTCTTTCAAGATTTACAAGGACACCACCTTTGCCATGATGCGGGAAGCGCAACGACGCGGCCACACCATCAGTGCCTGCGAAACTAAAGACATCATGTGGCAGCGCGGCACGCCGGTGACGGCCTTTGTGCGTGACATTCACCTCACAGGTGACGAACAAAACTGGTTCATCGCCCAGCAGCAGCACCCCGACGAACGGCCGCAGGCGCTGCGTGACTTTGGTTGCATCATCATGCGCAAAGACCCACCGTTTGACAGCGAGTTTTTCTACAGCACCCACCTGCTGGAGCAAGCCGAACGCGAAGGCGCTCGCGTCTTTAACAAGCCGCGTGCGCTGCGTGACCACCCTGAGAAACTCGCCATCATGGAGTTTCAGCAATTCATTGGCCCAACGCTGGTGACGCGCGACGCAGAAGACATCAAACGCTTTCACGCCGAGCACCAAGACATCATCTTGAAGCCACTCGACGGCATGGGTGGCATGGGTATTTTCCGAGTCAAGGCCGACGGCATGAACTTGGGCAGCATCATCGAGACGTTGAACAAAGACGGCGCACAAAGCGTCATGGTGCAAAAGTTTTTGCCAGAAATCGTCAAAGGCGACAAACGCGTGCTGGTGATTGGCGGCAAGCCCGTGCCCTTTGCGTTGGCACGCATTCCACAAGGCAATGAGGTGCGCGGCAACCTGGCTGCCGGTGGTCTGGGCGTGGCGCAAGCACTCTCAGCGCGTGACCGTGAAATAGCCGAAGCTGTCGGCCCGGTGCTGGCGGCGCGCGGCCTGCTGCTGGCAGGTATTGACGTCATTGGTGACTGCATCACCGAGATCAACGTGACGAGCCCGACCTGCTTTCAGGAAATTTTTGACCAAACCGATTTTGACGTGGCGGCGATGTTCATCGACGCACTCGAAGCAGCGCTGGCCACCCCAGCCTGAACACTCTTTAAACGACCAAAGCTCCGTCCACAAACACCTTCAATTCCCCGGCGGCAAACGGCAGCCAGGCTTCGTTGGTAGTGAGCGGCGCCGTGACCACCACCGCCACACGATCAGTCGCTTGCGTGTGTTCAGCGAAGTTAATGCTCAGGTCTTCGTCGCTCAAGGTGGCGTGCGCAAACGGGTGCCGACGTTCGACATAAAACAGGTTCGTCGAGGCATGCGCCCAGAGCGCCAAGCCATTACTCAGCATGAAGTTGAAGGTGCCGTGACGCACCACTTCTTTCGCGAGCTCGCGCAGCGTCAACGTGAGTTCAGCCACGCTGGGCACGCCCGCATGGGACTTGGCGAGCTCTTGCATGATCCAGCAAAAGGCACGCTCGCTGTCGGTGTCGCCAACCGGTTTGAAACCGGCGTGCAAGCGCGGATGAAAATTTTTCAGGTCGCCGTTGTGCGCAAAGACCCAGTAGCGCCCCCACAGTTCGCGCACGAAGGGGTGACAGTTTTCCAGCGCGACACGGCCCTGTGTGGCCTTGCGAATGTGGGCGATGACGTTGCGGCTTTTGATCGGGTAGCGACGGATCAACTCAGCCACCGGCGATTCGGAGGCAGGCTGGTGATCGACAAAATGGCGCAAGCCTTTATCCCCCTCTGGCCCAGCCTGACCGACCTTGTTGCTGCCTTCAAAAAATGCGATGCCCCAACCATCCGTGTGCAGGTCGGTGCGGCCACCGCGCTGCGCAAACCCGGCGAAGCTGAAGGTCACATCGGTTGGGGTGTTGCAGTTCATTCCAAGCAGTTGGCACATTTCAAGAAAGTCCTACTGAGGGTCGGAGCGTATCCGCCAAGCCGCGAACATAGCCAACACGCAGAACGCGGCCAGCATCAAAAAAGTTTCATTGAAGGCAGCCAACCGCGCCGGGCTGCTGGCCGTCTGCGACAGCGAGTCGCCATGCGCTGCCAGCCGCCATTCGAGCACGATGCCGCACAAGCTCACACCAATGGCTCCGCCCAGCATGCGCAGAAAATTCACGGCGCTGGCGCCTTGTGACAGCAAAACTTGCGGCAAGGGGCGCAGCGAACCGAGGTTCAACGACGGCAAGATGAACCCCAAGCCAATGCGCCCCAATGTCGCCCAAAGCATCAGCCACCAAATCACGCTGTCGAGCGTAACCGTCACCATCAGCGCAAAAGATGCCGCCAACAGCGCCAGACCGAGGGTCACCAACTGGTAGGTAGGAAGTCGGTCGGCCAAGCGCCCCACCAAGGCAATGGTGACGGCCAACACCGCGCCGGCGGGCAGCAAGACAAAACCCACATACGATGCCGACAGACCCAAGGCCAACTGCATGTAAACCGGCAACAGATAAGTCGAGCCAAACAGGGCCATTCCGTAAATGAAGGCGACCATGCTGCCCATCGCAAACGGCCGCGAGACAAACAAGGTCAAGTTCATCAACGGCTCACCGCCGCGCGTTGTCAATCGCTGCTGCCAAGCTAAAAATACACAGACAAACATCGCTGCACTGGCCAACAACAAGGCCGCGTGAAGCCCGCCGCTGCTGTGCAACTCGACCATGCCGGTGAGCAAGCACATAGTGCCGGCCGCCGCCAGCAGCAGACCTCGCCAATCGAGTGCGACTTCGCGGTTAGTCGCACCACCACCCGGCGCAGAATCGGGCACGTACCGCAGGGCCAGCCAAATAGACGCCAAGCACAGCGGAACCACCATGAAAAAGATCGAGCGCCAACCAAACAGGTCGACCAAAACACCGCCCACACTCGGCCCGAGCGCAGGTGCCAGCACCACGCCCATGCCAAAAATACCACTGGCACGCCCCTGCTCGCTAGGCGCAAAAGCACGCATGATGATGATCGCCGGAATCGGCTGAACAACGCCAGCCGCCAAGCCTTCTGCCACACGTGCAGCCAACACCAAATCAAAACTTCCAGCCAGACCGCCCACCATGCCGCCCGCCATCAGCAGCCACATGCATCCAAGGTAGGTACGCTGGTAACCGTAGCGAGAGAGCAACCAAGGCGTTGTCAGCATGGAGACTGTCATGGCGGCCATGAAGCCCGACGAGACCCATTGCGCACGTTCTTGACCCAGCGCGAAGGTGTGCGACATGTCGGGAATCGCTACGTTGACGATGGTCGACGACATGATCGACGCCATGGTTCCAACCATGACAGCCAACAGCAACAGCCAGCGATAACGCGGCCCGTAATGCGCCTGCAGGTCAGCCAGCTTGGCGGAATGCTTCATCTAAGTTGCGGCCAGCGATATCAACTGCGCGGCTCTGACCACAGGCGCCCACCCCTCGCACCGTTCTCGCGCTTGAGTTCGGTGATGAAGATGTCGACTGACTCTGGTGAACCGCCCAGCACTTCGACGGGGACACGGGTGATCTCTTCCACCAGCTTTTTCTTTTGCTCGGGGGTTCTACCTTCAAACATATCAATGCGGTAAGTGGGCATGCTGATCCTTTCAAACGGGTTGAATTCAAAATACACATAAGGAAGGCACACATGATAAAAGCCCAAGGCCCCTTTAACGATGCCGCTTGAAAATTGAGACCAGGCAGCCAAGCCCTCAACCTGGCAAACTTAAGTATTCCAAGGCATGCTTGGCAGGTTTGTCCCTTTGCCCTTTGGCTTGTTTTTCTTTTTACTTTATCTGCCTGCCCCATCGAAAGCCTTCTCCTTGCCTTCACTCCGATCCCCTGTTTCATCAAGCGCTGCTGGCTTCAGCGATACGCATTTGCCAAGCTTGGCTGGCAGGGCTTACAGCTGCCAGTGCGGACGTCCGGTTTTCTTTAGAAACAGCCAATGTCTCGCCTGTGGCACGCCACTGGGTTACGACCCACAACTCGGCCAATTGCTGTCGCTGATGCCTGCCGATGCTACTGAAGCCACGTCGGAGGACACTTCGGAACTTTGGCAGACTTGGCAAGTGCCCGATGTTTCAGTGGGGTTGCAGGTTTTAAGCTACCGTCGCTGCCTGAACTTGACAACACCCGCCGCCTGCAACTGGTTGGTCCCCGACCATGACGCGTTCAGCCGCACCACAGGCCTGTGCCGCGCCTGCCAACTCAATCACAAAATACCAGATCTGAACGACCCGGAACACCCTGACAACGGCAGGCTGTGGGGTTTGGTCGAGCTGGCCAAGCGGCGCTTGGTGTCAGCGCTCATGGTGTTGGGCTTGCCCGTGGCCTCCAAGCTCACCGAAGACCCTGAGCACGGTCTGATGTTTGATTTCTTGCGATCAGACAGCGAAGGCGGGCACGTCTTGACGGGGCATGACACTGGACTCATCACCATCAGTTTGGTCGAAGCCGACGACGCAACACGTGAAGCCGCGCGCCAAGCCATGCGCGAACCCTACCGCACGCTGCTCGGGCATTTCCGCCATGAGGTCGGCCACTATTACTGGGACCGATTGGTCTGGGGCACCGACTGGATGAACGGCTTTCACGCTTTGTTTGGTGATGAAACCGCCGACTATGCCGAAGCCTTGCAACGCCACTATGACAACGGCCCCGCACCGGACTGGACGCAGCATTACGTCAGCGCCTACGCCAGCACACACCCATGGGAAGACTGGGCCGAGTGCTGGGCGCATTACCTGCACATGCGCGACACGGTCGACACCGCATCGAGTTTTGGCTTGAGCGCCAAGAAAATGCAGCTCGAATTCACGCCTTTTGCCATTGATGCGTTGTACCGGCCCAAGCACCCGAAGGCCAAACGTTTTTTGGCTTTCTTGAATGACTGGACGCGGCTCACCACCCTGCTCAATGAAATGTCGCGCTCGATGGGTCAACCCGACTTTTACCCCTTTGTTCTACCGCGCGAGGTGGTGGCCAAGTTGCACTTCATTCACCTGCTGGTGACTTCGACGGGTGAGTCCTCGCCGAAAGAAAAAGGGGCTACGGCAGGAAAAGCCCTCTCGTAAGTCTGTAAATCAGCCTTGTAGCATCCACAAGCCATGCTGTTTAGAGCGGCTTCATCGAGCAACATGACATAGCCGCGGCTGTAGCTAATGAAGCCACGCCGTTGAAATGCGCTGGCCGCTTGCGTCACGCTTTCGCGCCGCACACCAAGCATGAGAGAGAACACTTCATGCGTTAAAAAAATCTCGCTTGAACAGAGCCGGTCTCGCGTCATCAACAAGGCGCGCGCCAGTCGTTGCTCGACTGAGTGGTGGTTGATGCAAACCGTTTGCTGCGCCAGTTGACTCAGGCGCGCATCGGCATAGCGGTTGAGCACTTCACGCAGCCAACGGCTTTGCTGCAGATGCTGCTGCAAGGTTGCTAGCGTCACGCGAAAGGCCCGCCCTGCCGCCTGCACGCGAGCATGAAAAGCCGAGTGCTCAAGGTCAAACACCGCCGAGGTGTGGAACATGCCCTCTGGGCCCACCTGCGCGACAGCCATATCCGGAGCAGACGGCACCGGCAAGATGATCGATACAAAGCCATCCACAGGAAACCACACGTGTCTTGATATCTCACCCGCCACACACACCATCGCGTGCAGTTCAAGTTCAACCAACTCACTATGCGAAATCAACAGACCGCGTTCCTGTGGCGGCAAAGTTGCAATCAATTGATTCGCCAGTGACAAATTTATCTGCATCACAACGTCCCTCCATTCAACCGCAACTGACCAGCAGAAACAGCTTGTCAGAAACATTGCACCTTGAATCAATGGCAGGCTGCGCCCAACCGTTCGTAACGCTCTGTAGCTTGTATGTCGGGATATGTCGGCGCTCTAACGAATGTTCACGCGTTTTCAAGAACGGCAAGGAAAGCGTTGAGCTACTGGCAGACATGGTCGCTCAGCAGCGACCATGAAAGAGGGTGCATGGATTGCCGCTACGCTGGCAATGACGCAACTGAGCTGCTCGCAAGGGCCGCTCTGAACTCGTCGCAGTGCTATGCATTTCCACAGACGCTCACCATGGATTGGTTGCCCGCGAAAGTTGTGTGTGCCAGCACACGTAAAACGACCAGCGCAACATGCCGCCGGACATTAAAGTTTTTGAGTATCGCGCTGACCTCCTTGTGTGACTGTTGCGCTCGCGATGTACTGGCTGATTGCTATGAATTCAACCCAACTCTGTCAACTCCCTTTGCGCTTGCTCGTCGCCGCATGTGCGCTCGTGATCACGTTGATCAGCCCGAGCGCAGTGTCAATAGCGCAGACCCTTGACAAGCCACAAGTCACTCCGCGTCGCGGCGAACCGGTCACGCTGAATTTCGTCAATGCCGAGATCGACGCTGTCGCCCGCACCATGGCCACCATCACGGGCCGCAACGTGGTGGTCGACCCACGCGTCAAAGGCACGCTGACACTCATCACTGAAAACCCCGTTCCACCGCTGGTCGCCTTTGGGCAATTTTCAGCTCAACTACGCGTACAAGGATTCGCCATTGTTGAAGCTGCCGGGCTTTACAAGATCGTTCCTGAAGCCGACGCCAAAATGCAGGGTGGTGCGGTCTCAGTCGGACCGGCGCTGGGCACCAGCAACCAGATCGTCACGCAAATATTCAAGCTCTCACATGAGGCCGCCAATAACTTGCTGCCCGTGCTCCGGCCGCTGATCACGCCCAACAACGCCATCAATCTGGATCCTGGCAACAACGCACTGGTGATCACCGACTATGCCGACAATCTACAGCGCCTGGCCCGCATCATCGCCGCGCTGGACATCGCCAACGCCAGCGATATCGACATCATTGCGCTGAAAAATTCACTGGCAACGGACCTCGTTCCACTGCTGATCAAGCTGCTGGAGCCTAGCGGTGCGGCGCCAGGCGATAGCTCATATCGCACCACCCTGCTGGCAGAACCGCGCGGCAATTCGCTGATCTTGCGCGCCGCCAATCCAGCCCGGGTAGCACTGGTGAGGTCCCTCGTAGAAAAGCTCGACCGACCGCCAGAACAGGGCGAAAGTCCCAGCGGAAATATTCACGTTGTGTATTTGAAAAATGCGGATGCCACCCAGTTGGCAGTGACGCTGCGTGCCGCTATGGCCAGCGAGGGCAGTACCCCTGGCACGGCGAGCGCCGCACCGACTACTGCAGCGCGTCCGCCCGTCGCCACCAATGTGAGTCTCTCGACGGCCGGCGTCTCATCGGCCGCGCGACAGCCCAGCACCGGCGGGCAAATACAAGCCGATCCATCCACCAACTCGCTCATCATCACCGCGCCCGACCCACAATACAGACAACTGCGGGCAGTGATCGAGCAGTTGGACTCCCGACGCGCCCAGGTCTATGTTGAAAGCCTGATTGCCGAAGTGAACACCGACAAGGCGGCTGAATTCGGCATCCAGTGGCAAGGTCCACTGGGTCAAGCCGGCAACAACGTGATCGGTTTCTTAGGCACCAACTTTGGTACTGCAGGAAAAAACATACTGGCGCTTTCGACGCAAGGAATCAGTGGCGTTTCGACCAACGGCGTCACCCCCGGCGCCGGCCTGAACATCGGTGCCGTACAGCGTAGCAACGGGGTTTATGCACTCGGATTTCTGGCCCGGGCATTGGAGCAAACAGGTTCTGGCAATATCTTGTCGACGCCAAACCTGCTGACACTCGACAACGAAGAAGCCAAAATCGTCATCGGCCAAAACGTTCCCTTCATCACAGGTCTCTACACCAACACAGGCTCCGTCACAGGCACAGTCAACCCGTTCCAGACTATTGAGCGAAAAGACGTTGGCCTGACATTGCGCGTGCGTCCACAGATCAGCGAAAACGGCACCGTGAAATTACTCATCTCTCAAGAGGTCAGCAGTGTTGATGCGACATCCGTCAATTCGCCGTCAGGCCCGACAACCAACAAGCGCTCCTTCGACTCGACCGTGCTGGTTGAAGACGGCGGCATTGTTGTTTTAGGCGGTCTGCTGCAAGACCAGTATGCCGAAAACGAAGATAAAGTACCGCTGCTCGGCAGCCTTCCACTCTTTGGCAACCTGTTTAAGAATCAAACAAGAAGCCGAAAAAAAACCAACCTCATGGTCTTCATCAGACCTGTTGTGGTGCGGGACGCCACAGCGACCGACAGCCTCTCGACGGATCGCTACGACCTCATGCGCGGTCAGCAAAAAATCGCGCAACCCACCCGCAGCTTGTTGCTACCGATCAATGAAGGACCGGTGATGCCCGACTATCCCGGTCTGCCAATACAACAGCCAACGGAACCCTCTACGGTGGCACCTGCTGCACCCGCCATGGATAAGCGCTGACCATGTCGCTCCGCTACCCGTTGCCTTACGCGTTTGCACGGGCCTCACTGCTGCTACTCGAAAGCGATGGCGAGACGCTCACGTTATGGCACAACGGAAAACCTGCGCTCGGGGCTTGGGGCGAAGTGATGCGCAAATACCTTGTCAACAAAGTCGAGCAGACTGAATCCGGCACGCTAGCCCAGCGTATCAGCGCCGCCTATGCGCAAGAAGAATCGAGCGCTGCCGCCGTCGTCAGTGAAGTCGAAAGCGACGTTGACGTTTCGAAGCTGCTGCAAGACTTACCAGCCGTTGAAGACCTTTTAGCCACCAGCGGCGACGCACCCATCATCAGGTTGCTGAATGCGCTGCTGACGCAAGCGGCGCGCGAGGGTGCCAGTGACATCCACATTGAGCCTTACGAGCAACACTCGGCTGTTCGCTTTCGGGTCGATGGCACGCTGCGTGAAGTGGTCAGACCCAACCGCGCCTTGCATGCTGCGTTGATCTCACGCCTGAAGATCATGGCGGACCTCGACATCGCCGAAAAGCGCTTGCCACAAGACGGTCGAATTTCGCTGCGTATTGGCACCCGCGCGATTGATGTGCGGGTCAGCACGCTCCCAAATGCGCATGGCGAACGTGCCGTGTTGCGACTGCTCGACAAAAGCGGCGCCAAGCTGAACCTCCAAGCCGTGGGCATGGAAGGCAATACCTTGCAACGCTTCACACGCTTGCTGAAGCAACCGCACGGCATTGTGCTGGTCACCGGTCCAACGGGCTCCGGCAAGACCACGACCTTGTACGCCGCGCTGAGTCTGTTTGACGCCAGCATCAACAACATCATGACAGTGGAAGACCCTATCGAATACGAAATCCCCGGCGTCGGTCAGACGCAGGTCAACGCACGGATTGAGCTGAGTTTTGCGCGGGCGCTGCGGGCCATCTTGCGCCAAGACCCGGACGTCATCATGATTGGCGAAATTCGTGACTTTGAGACGGCCCAAATTGCCATTCAAGCCTCACTCACAGGTCACTTGGTACTGGCCACCTTGCACACCAACGATGCCAGCAGCGCGGTCACACGTCTGATCGACATGGGCGTTGATGCCTACTTGCTGAGCTCATCGCTGCTGGGTGTTTTGGCGCAACGCTTGGTGCGAAAAACATGCCAAGTGTGTACCGGAAAAGGCTGCGCCACTTGTGGTCAAACCGGTTATGCCGGCCGCACCGGCGTGTTTGAATTATTGGTCGCCGATGACACCATTCGCGCCATGATCCACCGCGGCGATTCAGAAGCCAACATCCGCACACAAGCACTGCAAATCGGCATGACGCTCATGCGTGATGACGCGCAGCGCTTGATAGATGCACACGTCACGTCTGCGGCTGAAGTGGCTCGCGTGACGCGTGATTAAGGCGATAAAGGTTCCCCATGCCGGCGTTTTCATATGAAGCCCTCAACCTCCAGGGTCGGCTGTGCAAGGGCGTTGTGGAGGCCGACACTGTGCGCTCTGCGCGTGGCCTGTTACGCACACAAACCCTGATTCCATTGCGTGTTGAAACAGTTGTGCGTGGCCACAACACAGGGTTGAGCCGCGCGATCTTAGTCAGCCGCACCTTCAGTGCCAGCGAGTTGTCGATCTGGACGCGACAACTCGCCGGACTGATCAACGCCGGACTGCCCATCGAACGTGCGCTGACGGCCCTGACAGAAGAAGCCGAAGACGTGCGCCAGCGCGACTTGGTGGCAGCGCTGCGCGCCGATGTCAATGCGGGCTCGTCCTTTGCCGCCGCACTCACGCACCACAGCCGGGACTTTCCACTGATTTATGTCAGCGTGGTTGGCGCAGGCGAGTCCAGCGGCCAACTCGGGTTGGTACTGCAGCGACTGGCGGACGACTTGGAAGAGGCACGAAACCTGCGCGCCAAACTGGTGGGTGCAGCGCTTTACCCCGCCATCGTCACGCTGGTGGCCTTGGCCATTGTGGTTTTTTTGGTCAGCTATGTCGTACCGCAGGTGGCCTCGGTTTTCATTGGCAGCAAACGCGCCTTGCCCTTTCTGACCGTCGCCTTGCTAGGGCTGAGTGACTTTGTACGGACGTGGGGCGGGGCACTGTTAGGCGCACTGGTGGCGGCGTTGTTGGCTGCTCGACTGGCATTGCGCAAACCCGCACTGCAAGTGCGCTTTGACGCCGGCTGGTTGCGACTGCCGGTGATCGGGCGGCTGGCGCGTCATTACAACGCCGCCCGTTTTGCCAGCACGCTGGCCATGCTGATCGGTGCCGGAGTCCCTATTCTCAAGGCCTTGCAAGCAGCGGCCGAGACACTGTCGAACCAGGCCATGCGCGCCGACGCGTTGGACGCCCTGGTGCAGGTGCGGGAAGGCTCGCCTTTGGGTCTGGTCATCGCACAAAAAAATCGCTTTCCGGGTTTGCTCAGCATGTTTGCGAGACTGGGTGAGCAGACTGGCGAATTACCACTCATGCTGCAGCGTGCCGCGACCCAACTGTCAACCGAGGTGCAGCGACGCGCAATGAATCTAGCGACAATTTTGGAGCCCCTGCTGATCGTTTTAATGGGTGGCGCTGTGATGCTGATTGTGCTGGCCGTGCTGCTGCCGATAATCCAACTCAACCAGCTGGTGCGCTGACACTCAACGAGGCGGCAGCGACATCACCAGCGTGCCGTTCCACAGCGACTCATCGCCCTGCGCTTCGCGGGCCAGCCGGGCCTCGATGGGGACAGCATGGGCTTCAATGCGGGCGCGGGCCAACCACTCGGCCAAGGCTTGGACCGGTGTTGCACGCAACACCAGAGTGACGCGCTGATCGCCCGTGCTGAACTCTGTGTTGGCTCCCAACAAACCGATGGAAGCTTGCAATCTGTTGATGGCTTGCGCCTGATCGAACTGCGGCCGCGCTTGCAAGGCTTGCGCGCGCACTTGCAAAAGGCTCAGGGTCTGCAACTGTACGTTGGCTTGCTGCTGCGCCAAGGGATTCGCACGCAAAATACGCACCGCCGGCAACACGCCCACGCCGATCAGCAGCGCCAACGACAGCACACCGACACCCACCGGCAACCAACGCTTTTCGCGCGGACCCAGGGCGGCTAAGAGGTCTGTCAGGCTGCGCATCAAAGTTTCCCTGAAGTGATCAACCAGTTGACGCCATCAAGGGTGGCGCTGTAGCCAAACGCTTTTAAACTGCCGGTCAGCGCACTCGCCTCCTTCGTCGTCAACTCAAGCCCCCCTAAACGCAGCTGCCCATTGGCATAGTCGACACCTTTGAGGGTCTGACCCGCAGGCAAGGCTCGACTCAATGCGCCGAGCATGACATCGAGGTCTGCGGCTGCGGGTGCGGCACGCGCTTGTTCCAGTAACCGCACTTCGCGGCTCATTTGCAATGGCACATCGACAATGATTTTCAAATCAGGAAAACTGCGCGTCAGCAGGTGCTGCATAGCCTCTCGCTTAACAAGCAATTGATGCTCATCCACCCAAGCCAACGCATTCAGACCGAGCACATTTGCACCAACCACCGCGATAGCAGCCCAGCGTGTAAAACGCCAGCGCGGCGCTTGAAGCCATTCGAGTTTTCCCCGATTCGCAAGGTTGCGCATCTGCAATCGCTTGGATAAATCCCATGCTGACGCGACCCCTTGAACACTGCGTTCGGCCTGTGACAGTGGCACGACCGGGCGCCGCATGACCTGCGTAGCCAAGGCGACCAACGCAAGCTCGGCGCTGATATTGTCGATCGGCTCGAGCCCTTCCAACACCGCCGTACTCAACGGCAACATGCCCACACCGTCATCGCCACAGACCACCAGCTGCGGGTCTTCTACCGTGCCCGTGACATGCAAGCGCAGCGGCGCAGCGGGTGGCCCCCACTCGGGCACCACGCGTGAGACCGGACGTTTAGCAGCCTCCAGTCCTTGCACCGCCATGGCCAACCAGCGCCGCTCACAAGCCGCGACCCATTGCGTCATGCCTGGCTGAAAAATCGGCGGCAAGACGAAATGCAACAGGGCAGTGTCATCAAGCAATTTATCTTCCAGAAGACCATCGAGCACCGCACGCATGCGGGTCGAGCCAGGTGCGACCCCTTCGGGCAGGATCACTGCGTGCCATGACAACGCACGCAGCGGTGCGGTCGCGATGCAAAGGTCACCCGGCTTGTTGAGAAACGGCAGCGCCTCGGCCCGTGCACGACCGGTCTGGGCCACGGTCACGCCATCGTCAGTGACGGTGAAATCGAATTCGGTCTGCGCCGAGACCGCCTCCAAAGGCAGCGAAATGATCAGGGTGCTCATAGGATGGATGCCAGCGACAGCGGGTTCGTTATCGCGCGCCTGCGCCACAAGGTTCGCACGTTACGGCCATCGCGCTGTAACAAGGCGTTCTCGGCCACGCAGCCGGAGCCCAGCGAGATCTCGGTATGAAGCTCAAAAAAGCGCGAGTTAACGCTGTATTGACCCTCGCTCTGCAGGTCGGAGATGCCGGCATCGGCGACTGTCTGGAAGGGTGTCACCAGCCGCAGTGCTACGACGTGTTCTGCGTCGGTTCGCTTGAAACTAGGCAGCAAACTTTGCAGCACTTCAACACTGGCGCTGTTGAGATTGACCGGTGTGCGGCTTGGCAGCAAGGTCACATGCGCTTGCAGCGCCACCAGCGTCGCCGGTTCCAGCCCCAGCCACACCAGTTGCGACATTTGTTGCGGCAACAGTGGCGTCACAGCCGCAACACCTTGCGCAACGCTGGCCTGACGAAGATTTTGAGACAAGGCGACAAGCTGCTCCGGCGGCAACTTCAGGACTTCAAACAGCTTGTCAAAGGCCTGCAACCAGAGCGGCGACAGGGCTTGGTTCTCCAGCAGATTCAGCACGTTCATCTTGCCCTGCGCGTCGCTGAGTTGTTGCGACACAAAAGGCCTTGCCGTTGCATCGGCGTCCGCTTTCTCGGCACCATCACCCATCGCAGATCGATCCTGAGTCGCTCCGCTACCCGCAAAAAAATCATCCAGAGGCATGTTGACAACCGGCTGCGCCCAAGCTTCGCCGCCATCGTCTACCGCGCCGCTCTGCAGTGCATCGTCACGCAGCCGGGCACGCGCCCAGTCGTGCGTACCATCCAGCAGCCAAGTGGCTTGCAAGCGGCCTCGCTCAGCGGTCTCAACTTCAATGCTGCGCCATTCTTGCCAGAAAGCCCGACTCGCAAATGCCGCCACCAAGGCGACCGTGAGCAAGGCCGCCAACAGCGCACTGCCGCTGCATCTTGCTTGACGCATCTTGACCGGCGTCATCGCATCACATCCGACGCAGGGTTGAACCAGTCGCTGCTGAGACGCCCTGGCAAGGCCCCACCTGACGGCAACGTCAGCAGCAGTCGCAAGCCTTCAGGGGTGTCACTCAAATTCGCCACCACGGCATTCGCCTGCAACGCCAGCCGGCCACTGCCCGATCCAACCAGCGTGTCCGACGGCACCCATTGCCCGTTCGCGTAGTACGCCAGCTGCCAGCTGCTGAGCGGCGTCACGGCCACGGCGAGGTCGCCGACACCGGTGTTCGCGTCGTCCATGCCCCCAGTCGTTTGCGCCCATGCCGCCGCTTGCTGCCAAGCATTGAGCAACGCATTGCGCTGGCTCAGCGGTGCTGACTGCCATCGCACCCATTGCTGCACACCGGCCACGCTGCGCAACGACCACGCCACCACCAACAATGCCTCAGCACTGCCAACGGGACTGCTGCGAACCATCCGCAGCACATGACCGTCCCAGTCAAGCGCATTCACATCCGGGGTTTCCACCACGTGGTCGAGATCGACAACCCACTGGGCCAATCCCAGCTGCAAGCCCGCCACGCGGACGCTGCTGACGCGTGTGACTTGGGCGACGCGCAACATCGCGTCCAAGCCGCGCCAACTCATCAGGGCCAGCAGCGCCATCAGGCTCAGAGCGACCAGCACTTCAATCAGGGTGAATCCTCTCAGCCCTTGCTTTTGCGTTAGGCACATCAATAGCGCCCCATCACGGTAGACAGACTCAGCAGCATCGGCTGTGTTTCATCTCTTGCGGTGCCAACAGGTTGAACTTGTGCAAGAACCCGGCGAAAATCCGGGTTCGGTGTAGCCATCACACTCAGCCTGACGCTGAAGTCACGATCCGCCTGCGTGCACATGCTGGCACTCTCACCGCTTGGCGGAAGTTGGTGCTGCAAACGTAAGCGCACCAAGTTGTTTTGCACGCACAGCTGCGCCAGCACCAGCGCGGGTTGCCGCTCAGCGAAACGTGTCAGCGTCATGCTGACCGCCATGCCCGCCATCAAGGCCAGCGCAACCATGCCAATGGCCACCAGCACCTCGATCAGGGAAAAGCCAAGGGCACCACACTTGAGTTTCGATGTCTGTGTCGGTATTGGCTTCATTTTTTTGCACTTTTTGCATTCACTTACCTACACGTGTTACTGCACCGTGAACGGCCGCAGCCCGTCGCTGGTGACAGTGGCTGTGTGCTCGGGCGCTTCGCTGATAGACAGCACGACGGATTGCGCACCAATGATCGGTTCGGGCCCGAGCAAGATCGGCTGCGCGGACTGCACGCTGATGCCCGCAGCCAACCAGTTTTCGGGCAACGATTTTGGCGTCAGCCCATCAAAACGAAAACCTGCGTTTGTCACCACCCAGCGTACCGGCACGCCACTGGCGCGAGACGCTGCACGGCCAGCTTCTAGCAACGAAGCCAGCCTGTCGGCTTCGCGCTCCAGTTGTGCATTGGGCGCATCACGCAAGGCGATGCTCATGCCCGCCGTGGCCAAGGCCATGATCGACACCACCACCATCAGCTCGAGCAACGTCACGCCTGTGCGGCGGGCTGATGTAGAAGCGCTGGAAAATTCAGCCCTCATTGCCAACTGCCAATATCGGCGTCTTTGTTCTCGCCACCGGGCTTGCCGTCAGCACCATAAGACATCACATCAACCTCGCCCTTCAAACCAGGATTGAGGTACACGTAAGGGTTGCCCCAAGGGTCGTTCGGCAGCTTGTCGATAGTGGCTTTCCAGCTCGTTGGAACGGGGGGCGAATTAGGCCGTTGCACCAACGCTTGCAAGCCCTGCTCAGCGGTCGGGTAACGCTGGTTGTCAAGTCGGTAAAGCTTGAGTGCCTGCATCAGGTTGTTGACGTCCACGCGTGCCGCAGAAATGCGCGCATCGTCTGCACGGTCCAGCACATTGGGCACGATCAAAGCGGCCAGCACGCCAATGATGACCAGCACCACCATGAGCTCAATCAGGGTGAAGCCGCACGCCAGCAGTCCGCGGTCGCGCTTGCAGGGACGATAGGCATGGGTGGATGATGTTTTGATCATGATAAATTTTGAAACTGAATCACGACGGCGTTGGGTCACCGCCCTGTTGCTCGGAACGGCCCTGCTGTGCACCGGGTACTGGACAATTGCGGCGCTCTCAGCAGATGAGATGCCCGCAGTGACTGCTGCGACGACACGATCAACGCCAGCACTTGCACCGATACGGGCTGGCACGCCAGCCGAACTAGCGCGCGTGCTGGGTGCTCCACGCCCCACACTGGCTGGTGCAGCACTGGGTCCAACCGAACGCTTTCGGGCCATCGGTGTGATGGCCAGTGCATCGGGCCAAGGGGTCGCGTTGATTTCGGTGGACAAGCAGCCGCCCCGGCCTTTTGGTGTGGGGGCGAGCGTCGCACCGGGTTTTGTATTGAAAGCAGTGACGCAGCGAGACGTCAGACTGGCGGACAGCTTGCAAGGCGCGGAGACCGCAACCTTGCCGTTACCCGATCCGACGAAGGTCAAAACCGAAACGCTTGGCAGCAATTCCACAGCGCTATCAGCGGCCCAATCAGGGCCCCAGCAAAACACGGTTGAAGCAGAAACCGGCCCCCCCTCGCTGTCGACCATTCGCGGGGCGCCAAGCGCGCGCTGAACCATCACGACAGCAGCGTGGGGAGAGTTTGCGCGCCATGTGATCAATCGCATGGCGTCACCTTAGAGGCAATCCGGCAGATGAAGACAGAGCCCGCAAGCCGAACTGACGTCAGCCGTCACCTACGTTGATGTCCACCTTCACACACGGCACACCTGACGCGACAGAAACTTGGGGCTCAGACCTGCGGCTTCCAGCCCAAGCCTTCATCCTCGGGCAGTGTCGGCGGCGGCATGCTGCCGTCATCCGGCTCGACCGGCAAGTGCGCCGGATTGTCCGGGTCCTCTATCGGCGGAGGGCCGCCGGGCAAGGGCGCCGGCCGGGGGTGTTGGCTGAACTTCATGTGAGCATTCCTTTTGGCACGAAAGTCTGCAGTGTCAGGCAACGTGAGGGGGTACTGAAGAGGCTGAACGCCGGTTGCACTGTCAGCCTTGCCCTACGGTGACGACGAATGCGTCGGGGAAAAATCAGCGCCGGGCTTGCAGCGTTGCAGACGGCGAGACACCAAATCGGTCGCGGTAGATCTGGGCAAAGCGGCCTAGATGCATAAAGCCGCAATCCATGGCGACTGAAGCGACTGTGGCCCCGGTATCGGGCTCGCACAGGCGCTGGTGGGCCAGTTCCAGCCGAACCTTGCGCAGGTACTGCATGGGACTGCAGTCGCGAAAGCGTTGAAAGGCACTCAACAAAGTGCGGGCAGGGATGTCAGTCGCCCGGGCAATGTCGGCCAAGCGCAAGGGCTGGTCGGCATGTGCCTGCATGTACGCCTCGGCATGTCGAACGCAGGAAGGCGCAAGGCCGCGACCGGCAGTACTCGAAACCTTGACCTGGCTGTGATCCGTCCAAGTCTGGCCGTGCAACAACAGCAGGACCAGCAAACGCTCCAGTTCAACCGCGATCAGCGGTTTGTGCTGCGCCGTTTGCAGCAAGGTGCTGGACGTGGCCACCATGCGCAACTGCTCGAGCCAAGCCTGCAACTCGGGCCGGCGCAGGTCTAAGCTGTGGTGAAAATGCAAATTGCAGCCTGCATGTGCTTCGACCATGCTGCTGTCAAGCCGCACCACAAACTGCTCGCAATCGGCAGACAGGTCCGCAACAAAGGAACGACCCGGCGCGCAGATCATGCCGTGGCTGACATTGGCTTGCACCGGGTGGCCATCGGCGAGGGTCTGAGCGCTGCCACGCAAGCAGAACATCAGCAGGTGGTAGTCCTCGACATGGTCGACATCGACCCGCATGGCTTCACCAAAGTCAATCGCACCCAGACCAATGCCGCCCACACGTACAAAGTCCATGTGCGAGCTTTGCGGGAGGGGGCTGCGGGTGTGGCGCCCCAGCGGCTGAAGGTGATGGGGCTGCATGACACGCGAGATGCGTTCGCGCGTGTCTTCCAGGTCACTGGACTCAAACAGCCGGTTGGCGCGTAGCAGACTGGGCTCAAAGACGCCCGCGCTTCGAAGGTCAAAAGCGTTGGTGGGGGATGCGTTCAGAGTTTGCACCGTCTTGAATTTGCAAGAAGCGCGCCATCCACAGCGAACACCTTGTGAATCAGGGCAGCCGATCAATAACGGCGGCAAGTGGACAAGGTGTTCGCCATCCTGCGCTAAACGGATAGCCAGCATTGCCGTCTCTTTGAAAAATAAGGCATGCACAAGGAACCAGCCCATGAACATACCCATTGATATCAGCGCACTGAAAAAGGCCACCCCGACACACCAGCAGGACGAGTTGGTGCATTTCCCGCACCCTGACGGTTCCCGCGTTCCCTACAAGGTCTTCAGCTCGCAAGAGGTTTACGAGCGCGAACAGGCCCGGATTTTCCGCGGCCCGACCTGGAATTTTGTCGCCCTCGAATGCGAAATTCCCAACCCAGGGGACTACAAGTCCACCTTCGTCGGCGACACGCCGGTGGTGGTGACGCGCACACCCGAAGGCGGCTTGGCGGCCTGGGTCAATCGCTGCGCTCACCGCGGTGCCATCGTCTGCCGCAAGGCCAAGGGCAACGCCAGCTCGCACACCTGCGTCTACCACCAGTGGAGCTATGACACCAAGGGCAATCTGGAAGGTGTGCCTTTCCGGCGCGGCCAGAACGGCGCACCCGGTATGCCGGCCGACTTCAAGAATGCCGAGCATGGCATGCGCCAGTTGCGTGTGAACAGCTACAAGGGTTTGGTGTTCGCCAGTTTCAGCGACGAAACACCACCGCTGCCGGACTACTTAGGCGAGCAGATGCGGCCGTGGATCGACCGCGTGATGCACAAACCAATTGTCTATTTAGGCTGCACCCGCCAGTACGCCAAGTCAAACTGGAAGCTGTACTACGAGAACGTCAAGGACCCGTACCACGCCAGCCTGCTGCACCTGTTCCACACCACCTTCAATATTTTCCGTGTCGGCATGAAGGCGCGTTCAATTCCGGATGCCACCCACGGCTTGCACAGCATCATCACCGCCACCAAGGTCGATGACAACGACACCGCCAGCGCTTACAAGCAGCAAGCGATTCGTTCTATGGACGACGGCTTTCACCTGGAGGACGATTCGGTGCTGGGTTTTATCCCGGAGTACGAAGAGGCTTGCACCAACCATATCCAGTCGCTGTTTCCACAATTGGTGCTGCAGCAGATTCACAACACGCTGGTGGCGCGTCAAGTGCTGCCCAAAGGACCGGACGAGTTCGAGTTGGTGTTTCATTTCTTCGGCTACGAAGACGACACACCCGAGTTGCGCGCACTGCGCATCAAGCAGGCCAACCTGGTCGGGCCAGCCGGTTATATCTCGATGGAAGACACCGAAGCCACCGAGCTGGTGCAGCGCGGTACCTACCGCGACGGCGACGCCGTGTCCGTGATGGACTTGGGCCGCAGCGACCCGATGCGCCAAGACACCATGATCACCGAGAACCTGATCCGCCGGTTTTGGGTGGGTTATCAACGTTTGATGGGGTATTGACATGAACACCACCGATATGCCATTGACCCTGCAACTCTGGTTCGAGATCCACCAGTTGCAGGAACGCTACTGCGCAGCCTTGGACAACGACCGGCTCGAAGAATGGGCCACCTTGTTCACCGAAGACTGTCTGTATGAAATCGTGCCCAAAGAAAATGCCGACATGGGCCTGCCGATTGGCCTTATTTACTGCAACAACCAGCGCATGCTGCGCGACCGTGTGCTGTCGCTGCGCCACGCCAGTATTTTTGAAGAACACAGCTGCCGCCACATGACCTCCGGCTTGATCATCACGCCGGAGGACGCCGACACAGTCAGTGCGGAATCAAGCTACGTCGTGGTGCAAACGCGCACCAATGGTGAGTCTTTTGTTTACCAAGCCGGGCGCTACTTAGACCGGATTGTTCGCACGCCTGCCGGCTGGCGCTACAGCCAACGCCGCGTGGTCTATGACACATCGCGCGTCATGACGCTGCTGGCAACCCCTATCTGAGGCGCGAACACCATGCAAACACTGAACGATACCGACCTGAACTGGCACGACGTCGGCGAGCCGGATGACTTTCCCGATGGCGCCGTCTGGCCCGTGGTGGCTGGTGGCATGGCGATTGCTGTGTTCAGACAAGGGGACTCGCTTCACGCACTGCATGACCTGTGCACCCACGGCAACGCCAGGTTGTCTGAGGGCTATGTCGACAACGGCTGTATTGAGTGCCCTTTGCACCAAGGTCTGTTCGACATTCGCACCGGTGCGCCCTGTGGTGGACCGGTCACCGAAGCTGTGCTCAGCTTTCCCGTCCAGCTGCGTGCCGGACGGGTTGAGGTCGGTGTCAAAACCGAAGCCTGACGCTCTTTTTTTCAACTGCAACTTTTGGAAGCTCCATGACATCTTTCCTGACCACATCCCCGCTGATGTCTTCGCTACGCACGGCGGGCCTCGCTGCTGTACTGGCCGCATCCGGTGTGCAAGCACTGGCCGCAGACCCCATCAAGGTGGGCATTGCGCTCGATATTTCGGGACCCTTTGCATCGGCCGGTACCGAAGCCCGTGACGGCTACAACCTGGCCATCAAGCTGCTGGGCGGCAAGCTGGGCGGCCAACCTGCGGAGTTCGTCCAAGCCGACATGGCCGGCAGTCCCGACCAAGCCAAGCAGCTGGTGGACCGTTTTGTGCAGCGCGAAAAAATCAACCTGTTCACCGGCCCCATCGCCTCGAATGTGGCGTTGGCCATTGGCCCGACCTTGTTCGCGGCCAAAGTCCCTTACCTTTCGAACAACGCAGGACCCAGCCAGTACGCCGGTGCCGGCTGCAACGCCTTTTTCTTTGGCACGGCCTACCAGAACGACCAACACCACGAAGCGGCCGGTAAGTTCGCGTCAGATCGCGGCTTTAAAAAGACGGCCATGATCGCCCCCAACTACCCCGCCGGAAAAGACGCCCTGACCGGCTTCAAGCGCCAGTTCAAGGGCGCAGTCGGTGATGAGATCTATACCAAGCTCGGTCAGATTGACTACGCTGCCGAGTTAGCCCAGCTGCGCGCCAGCAAGCCGGATTCGCTGTATTTCTTTTTGCCCGGCGCCATGGGCATCAACTTCATCAAACAGTTCGTCGGTGCCGGCCTGTCGAAAGACATCACCTTGGTGTCCAGCGGTTTTTCTGCCGATGAAGACATCATCCCGGCGGTGGGCGAGCCCATGCTGGGCCTGCTCAACACGTCGTATTGGGCGCATGACTTGGACAACGCTGCCAACAAAACATTTGTCGCCGCCTTTCGCAGGGAATACAACAACCGCTACCCGTCAATGTACGCAGCACAGGCGTTTGACGTGATCATGGCCATGGACGCAGCGGTCAAAGCCGTCGGCGGTGACGGCAGTCAACGTGAAGGTTTGGTCGCTGCGTTGAAGAAGGCACAGTTCGCATCGGTGCGCGGCAACTTCAAATATGGCAACAACCATTACCCGATTGAAAACTTCTACGTGCGTGTCATCGGCAAGGACGCCCAGGGCCGCCTGACCAACAAGACCATGGGCACAGTGCTGACCGCCTACGGCGATGCCTATGCAGACAAATGCCCGATGAAGTGAGGCGCCTCCCACCGTCCCCCCACACGCCCTGCACACGACATGATCCTCGTCATTGAACAACTGCTCAACGGCATGGGCTACGGCTTCATGCTGTTCCTGTTGGCGGCCGGCCTGACACTGGTGTTTGGCATCATGGACGTCATGAACTTGGCGCACGGTTCGCTGTTCATGACCGGGGCCTATGTGGCCGCTCAAGCGCATGTGCACAGCGGCTCATTTGCGGCGGCGCTCATCATCGCGGTGGTCATCACCGTGATGGTGGCGCTGCTGCTGGAAGTGCTGCTGATGCGCCGCCTGTATGGGCGCGACCATCTGGCGCAGGTGCTGGCCACCTTTGGCGTGATTTTGGTGGCCGACGATCTGGTCAAGATGATCTGGGGCCCGTCGCCGGTGATGGCGCCCACGCCGGCCTCGCTTGCCGGCCCGATTGAACTGATCCCCGGCCTGCCTTATCCGTCCTACCGTCTGCTGATTCTCGGGGGTGGCCTGCTGGTCGCTTTGGGCTTGTATCTACTCGTTAACCACACCCGCGTCGGCATGCGGGTTCGCGCCGGCGCCTCCGACCGGGGCATGGCGGAGCTGATGGGTGTGCGTGTGGGCCGCGTTTTCAACGGCGTGTTTTTGCTGGGCGCGGCGCTGGCCGCACTGGCGGGCGGACTCATGGGGCCGATCATGGCCGTGCAGGTTGGCATGGGCGAGTCAATTTTGATCCCCGCCCTGGTGGTCATCGTGATCGGCGGCATTGGTTCGGTCCGCGGTGCCCTTGTGGCCAGCATGCTGGTCGGCCTGGTTGACACGATTGGCCGGGCCTTTTTACCGATGCTATTGCGCGCCACCTTGTCGCCCACCACGGCGGCCGATTTGGCCCCCCTGTTTGCCGAGATCGCCATGTACGCGCTGATGGCGGTGGTATTGAGTTTCAAGCCGACCGGCTTGTTTGCGACGCGGGCATGACGATGAACACCGAGCGCATTTCAAAACCTAAAACCGTCCACCTCGTTCTGCTGGCCATCGTGGCGGCGGCATTGGTCGCGTTTCCCTTTCTGGCTTCGGCATTCGGGCTGGATTTTTACATCGGCGTGCTCAGACGCATCCTGATTTTTGCGCTGGCGGCTGCCAGCCTCAACATCATTCTGGGTTACGGCGGCATGGTCGCCCTCGGGCACGCGGGTTTTATCGGCGTCGGGGCCTACACCGTGGTGGCGCTCAGCGATGCAGGGATCACATCGGCCTGGGTGCTGTGGCCTGCCGCCGTGCTGGTGGCCGCACTGGTCGCCGCAGCCATAGGCGCTGTGTCACTGCGCACCCAAGGGGTTTACTTCATCATGATCACGCTGGCGTTTGCACAAATGCTGTACTTCGTTTTTGTCTCGTTGCGCCGCTACGGCGGTGACGACGGCTACAACATCGCCGCTCGCCCGGAACTCGGCTTCGGCCTGGACGCCACCCACGAACCCACCTTGTATTGGGTGATGTTGGCCATCATCGCGCTGGTCATGCTGCTGTTCAACCGCGCCATGCAGTCCCGTTTTGGCCATGCGATCGCCGGCATCCGCGACAACGAGTTGCGCATGCGCGCACTGGGCTACCCGGTCTACCGCTTGCAACTGGCGGCCTTTGTGATGGCTGGCGCAGCGGCCGGACTGGCGGGGGCGCTGCTGGCCGCGAACAACAGCTTTATCAGTCCCGCCTCCATGCACTGGACGCAGTCGGCAACGCTGGTGGTGATGGTGGTGGTCGGCGGGCTCGGCCGACGTTGGGGTGGTGCGCTGGGCGCGTTCATCTGGCTGGTGCTTGAAGAAACATTGAAACTGCAGACGGATTACTGGCACCTGCCACTCGGCTTGTTGCTAATTAGCACCGCACTGTGGGCGCCTCAGGGTGTCTCGGCTTTGCTGAGTTTTGCCAAGAGGAGAACCGCATGAGCCTGTTTCAAGTGCAAGGCTTGGTAAAACGTTTTGCTGGCCTGCTGGCCACCGACCATGTCGATTTGACGGTCGATCAGGGTGAGGTGCATGCGCTGATTGGCCCCAACGGCGCCGGCAAGACCACGCTGGTCAACCAAATCTCCGGCTTGCTCAAGCCCGATGCAGGGCGCATTCTGCTGAACGGACTCGACCTCACGCCGCTGCCCGCGCACCAGCGTGTGGCGGCGGGCTTGTCGCGCTGCTTTCAGGTGACGCGGATTTTCCCCAAAGCCACGGTGCAGGACAACCTGCTGCTCGCCGTGCAAGCCCATGCGGGTTCCAGCTTGCTCTTCTGGCGGGCACGTGACTCGGAAAGCATGTTGTACACCCAGGCCCACGCGCTGGCAGAACGCGTAGGCATGCAAAACGTCCTCGACAAAACTTCGGGCAGCTTGCCACACGGTGCGCAACGCAAACTCGACGTCGCGCTGGCGCTGGCCGCATCACCGAGCCTGCTGTTGCTCGACGAACCGATGGCGGGCATGGGCCCGGTGGAATCGGCGCAGATGGTCGAATTGATTGAATCGCTGCGCGCTGACATGGCCATCCTGCTGATTGAACACGACATGGATGCTGTTTTCCGCTTAGCAGATCGCATCACTGTGCTGGTCTACGGCAAGGTATTGACCAGCGGCACGGCGGAGCAGATACGCAACGATGCACAGGTGCAAGCGGTGTATTTGGGCAATGAAGAGATCGCCGCATGAAGGCCGAACCACTGCTCGATTGCCGTGGACTCAACGCCGGCTACGGTGCCAGCCAAGTGCTGTTCGGGATTGACCTGAGCATCCGGGAGGGCGAAATCGTCACGCTGCTGGGCCGCAACGGCATGGGCAAAAGTACCACCATCAAAACCATCGTCGGCTCGATCGCGCCCATGGCCGGCAGCGTGCGTTTTGCCGGGCAGGCGGTGCATGGCGACAAGCCCGACGCCATTGCACGGCTCGGCATGGGGCTGGTACCGGAAGGCCGGCGCGTGTTTCCGAACCTCACGGTGCGTGAGCACTTGGTGTGCTTTGCCGACAACCGCAACGGCCTGCGTGACGGCTGGACGCTGGAGCGCATCTACGGCGTGTTTCCGCGCCTCAAAGAGCGTGCCGACAACCTCGGCAACCAACTCTCAGGCGGTGAGCAGCAGATGCTGGCCATTGGACGGGCACTGTCCACCAATCCGCGCCTGCTGATCTTGGACGAAGCCACCGAAGGCTTGGCGCCGGTGATACGCGAAGAAATCTGGCGCTGCCTGGCCACACTCAAGTCTGAAGGACAAACCATTCTGTTGGTCGACAAATACGTCCGCAAGCTGGTGGGATTGGCCGACCGACATGTCATTCTGGAGCGCGGCAGTGTCGTGTGGAGTGGCGACTCCGCTGCGCTGAACGCCGACCGCAGCCTGTGGACAAAGTACCTCGGCGTGTGAGCTGAACTTATGGCCTATTATTTCCGTCATTCATCGCCCACTGGCGGGGCTTGATCACCCTGCATGGCAGCAGGCTTATTTTTGGAAATGACCCATGACCGTATTGAAAACTTCCCTAGCGGCGCTGCTGTTGGCTTGCTGTGCCATGCCTGCGGCGCTGGCGCAAAGCGCCGCAGCCTACCCATCCAAAGCCATACGCATCGTGGTGCCGTATCCGGCGGGTGGCGGCATTGATGTTCTCTCACGCGTGATCGGCGAGCGCCTGAGTCGCAGCTTAGGCCAGCCAGTGCTGATAGACAACAAGCCGGGCGCAGGCACGATTTTGGCGGCAGAACTCGTCGCCAAAGCGCCCGCAGATGGTTACACGCTGATGGTCACGAGCGATTCAACACTGACCATCAATCAGCATCTGTATGCCAAGCTCCCCTACGACCCGGTCAAGGACTTCGCCCCGATCACACAGCTGGTCTTGCTCAACCAGTTGCTGCTGTCCAACCCCACTGTGCCGGCCAACAATCTGAAAGAGCTGGTGGTCTATGCCAAGGCCCACCCCGGCAAGCTCAATTACGCCTCTTACGGCAGCGGCAGCCAGCCGCACCTGGCGATGGAAATGCTCAAGGTCCAGACCGGCATGGACATCGTGCACGTGCCTTACAAGGGGATTCCGCAGGCGGTGCCTGCCGCACTGGCCAATGAAGTGCAGTTGACGTTTTCCGGCGCGGCCTCGTCGCAGGCTTTTATCAAGGCGGGCAAGTTGAAAGCACTGGCGGTGGGCGGCAAGTCGCGCATGGCGCTGCTGCCCGACGTCCCAACCTTTGCCGAGTCCGGCTTTCCCGATGTGCCATCCAACGCCTGGTTTGGCTTGTTTGCGCCGGCCGGCACGCCACATGACATCATCATGAAGCTGCATGCGGAAGTCACCCGCATCTTGAAGGAGCCAGAATTTATCCAAAAAGAAATCACCGCCAAGTCTTATGAGCTGGTCGCCAGCTCGCCTCAGGCGTTTGCAGAATTTTTGGTGACTGACAGCGCTCGCAATGCGCGAGCTGTGAAGGTTTCCGGCGCGAAGGTCGAATAGCGTGAGCGCCCATACTGCCAGTACCGCTACAGCGGCCAACGTCGTTGCGGTGTGGCGAGGCTATGACCAAGCCGAGCTTGACCAGCAATACAACAGCCGCGGCACGGTGCCCGATGTCACGCTTTATCTGCGCGACTACACCAAACAAACAGCGGCCGCAAAAGCGGCACTCGCGTGCATTGAAAACGTCGCTTATGGCGAGGGATCGAACGAGCTGCTGGACATCTACCCAGCCACGGGTGAGCGTGCACCCGTGCTGGTCTATTTGCATGGTGGTGACTGGCGTGCTCTGTCGAAAGACGACAGCGGTTTTGCCGCGCCAGCCTTTGTTGCCGCAGGAGCCATGTTTGTGGCGCTCGATTTCACACCGGTTCCGGCCACCAAATTGCCTGCGATGGGTGCGCAGGTTCGACGGGCGCTGTACTGGCTCTGGCGCAACGTGGCGGTGCATGGCGGCGACCCGGGGCGCATCCATATCGCAGGCCATTCATCCGGTGCCAACTTGGTTGGGCAGCTGTTGATGACCGATTGGGCCAACGACTTCGATGCACCAGCCGACTTGATCAAAAGCGCCGTCTTCATCAGCGGGCTGGGTGATCTTGAGCCGGTGCGCCTGTCCTTTCGCAATGCGCAGCTCAACTTGACGCCTGAGATGGTGGCTCAGGTGTCTTTGCTGCGCCACGCGGCACAGGCCGACTGTCCATTGCTGGTGGCCGTTGGTGCCAACGAGACAGCCGATTACCGACTGCAAAGCCGCGAGGTAGCGGCTGACTGGACGGCGCAAGGCAAGTACGCCGAACTGTTCGAGCTGGCGGGGCGTCATCATTTTGATGCAGTGCTCGAATGGGCTGACCCGACCAGTGCCCTGTTTCGTGCTCAGTGCGCCTTGCTGGGGCGGGCATGAAAGGCCAGCGGGTATGGCTGGACATGGACCAAGCCGAACTGGATGCCGCCTACAACCAGACGGTGTATGCGCCCAATCAGCAGCAAGTGCTGCAGCGCTACGCGGACAACAGCGCTGCCGTACGCCAACGCATCGGTGAACCGCTGCGTTTTGCCTATGGCGACAGCGCCATTGAAGGGATGGATGTTTACCCAGCAAACCGGCCAAATGCCCCCATCGCTATCTTCATCCACGGCGGCGCATGGCGCGCTGGTTTGGCGCGTAATTATGGATTTTGCGCTGAACTCTTGTTAGGCTGCGGCGCGCATCTGGTGGTGCCCGACTTTGCCGCCGTGCAAGACGTGGACGGCCAACTGGCAACGTTGGCCGATCAGGTCAAGCGCGCCGTGGTCTGGGTGCACGAACATGCCGCTCGCTTTGGCGGTGACGCGCAACGCATCCACGTGCTGGGCCACTCGTCGGGTGCGCACTTAGCAGGCGTGGTGCTGACGACCGACTGGGCCAGCGAGTTTGGACTGCCGCAGGACTTGATCAAAAGCGGCCTGTGCTGCAGCGGCATTTTTGACCTGAAACCAGTTCGCCTGTCTGCACGCAGCAGCTATGTGCATCTGACCGACGAGAGCGAGCAAGCGTTGAGCGCGCAGCGTCACATCGCTTGGCTCAATGCGCCCCTGATCGTGGCATACGGCACGCTTGAAACGCCGGAGTTCCAACGCCAGTCACGCGATTTCGCAGCAGCCGTTGCGGACGCCGGGAAACCAGTGCAACTGCTGGTCGCCGAAGGCCTCAACCATTTCGAAATCATCGAAACTCTGGCACATGCCGACAGTTTATTGGGCCATGCGGCGCTGATGCAAATGGGGCTAACGACACAGGTTGCGGGCTTTTCCGGTTGAAGGTTTGTTCAACCTGCCCCGTGACACTTCTTGTATTTTTTCCCGCTGCCGCAAAAGCAAACATCGTTGCGACCGGGCGTGACTTCTTTGCGCACGGTGTCGACGCGTGGGCCAAGGGTACGCCAGAGTTCGCGCAGGTCGTAGACCGCCCAAATGGCTTCGCCAAATGCATTCAAGCGGGCGATGCTGGTGCTCGGCAAGCCCTCTTCCATCAGCGGTGAGACTTCGGGTGTACCGGTGTCGTCTTCGGTCATGGCGACCACGGCTTCCAGTGCACCGTTGAGCCATTTAGCAGCGTCTTTGTCGCGCGGCTCAGCCCAATCCTCAGGCCAGCTTTCAACCGCAAACATGAAGCCCAATGCCCACACTTGCGCAAAGGCTGGCAACTCATCAGCCTTGAAATTAACCTGCTCTTCGGCCGGTAGTTCAGCCACCGCAGCACGCACGTCCATCACCTCGGGGTGGTAACAATCGTCATCTTCGAGGGTCTTGCATTCGGCGTCCAGCGCGGCGGAGACCTCGGCCCAGCGTGCTTGCCACAAGACGGTGAAACGTTCTCGCTGTTCGTCGCTGGCGAACGAGCCTTCGGCTTTATCTTCTTCCGCTATAGCGGCTGCGCCGTCTTCACCAAGCCCCAGCAACACCGGGAAATAGTCAGCCGCAGGCACCGCACGGCGACCACAAATCAATGCGGCCATGAAGCCTTCACAAAACTCCCATTGCGGGGTTTCGTCGTAGCGGGTGCGTAACTCATCGAGAATCGCATCCAGCTCGTCAAATGTTTCAGGCGGCAGGAAGTCGTCGGCGTTGTGGGCGGTAGAGGTCACAGCAGTAGAGGGGGGTTGGTTGGACATGAAATGGTTGTCAAAGATAAACCGATGAGAGCGGGTCACGACGGGTAGGCGTATAACTGTTGAGCCTCACTTGTGCGGGAAAGTGTATCTGTCCCAAGCACCTTCTGTTTTGATCCCATTCCTGATGCCTTCCTTTTTTCGCCTTCATTGAAAGCCTAGCCATGCGTCGTGTCCTGAACTTTGTCAAGAATATCCCTTGGCCAGATGTGCGCCCCCAACTGAAGCAACTGGACAGCTACACACAGCGACTCAATGCCTTGGTGCCCGTGCGCTACAGTTTTCTGGTGGCCTGCTTTTTTGGCGGCTTGCTGGCCTTGTTCTCGATGGTGGGGTTTGGTGTCGGCTTCTTAGCGTTCCTAGTATTTGTCGGCCTTGTCGCCGTCGGTCTGCATGACTTGAGACAGACGCGACGCGCCATACTGCGTAATTACCCGGTCATCGGTCATCTGCGATTTTTGCTTGAATTTATTCGCCCCGAGATTCGCCAGTACTTCATTGAAAGCGACAGCGAGGCAGCACCTTTTTCACGGGCTCAGCGTTCGCTGGTTTATCAGCGTTCGAAGGCTGAGCAAGACAACAAGCCATTCGGAACGCATCTTGACGTCTTGCGTCAGGGCTATGAGTGGATCAACCATTCAATGCAGCCCAGCCAAGTGGCCTCGCATGACTTTCGGGTCTGGATTGGCGGCTCGCCTGAGGCTGCGTCCAACTCACGCTTGCCTTGCACGCAACCCTATGCAGCCAGTATTTTCAACATCTCTGCGATGAGTTTTGGCGCTTTATCGGCCAACGCTATTTTGGCGTTGAACTCGGGCGCCAAGCGCGGCGGCTTTGCACATGACACCGGCGAAGGTTCCATTTCTGCGCATCACCGTACCCATGGTGGCGACCTGATCTGGGAGATTGGTTCGGGCTACTTTGGTTGCCGCAACGACGACGGCAGCTTCAACCCGGAGCGCTTTGAAACCAACGCGAGCGACCCGCAAGTCAAGATGATCGAGCTCAAACTCAGCCAAGGCGCCAAGCCCGGGCACGGCGGCATTTTGCCGGGCCCGAAAGTGACTTGGGAGATCGCAGCGGCGCGTGGCGTACCGCAGGGCGTCGACTGTGTGTCACCGGCCGGTCATAGCGCGTTTTCGAGTCCGGTCGAGATGCTCGAATTCATCGGCCGGCTGCGCACGCTGAGCGGTGGCAAGCCGACGGGTTTCAAATTTTGCCTGGGTCATCCATGGGAGTGGTTCGCCATCGTCAAGGCCATGCTGGAGACGGGCATCACGCCCGACTTCATCGTGGTGGACGGCGCTGAAGGCGGCACCGGCGCTGCGCCTGTGGAGTTCAGCGACCATGTTGGTGTCCCGCTGCAAGAAGGTCTCGGGCTGGTGCACAACACACTCATCGGTGTGGGTCTGCGAGACAGCATCAAACTAGGCTGTGCCGGGAAAGTCATCAGCGCTTTTGACATCGCCCGCATGATGGCGCTGGGCGCTGATTGGGCCAATGCCGGTCGTGGGTTTATGTTCGCACTGGGCTGCATTCAGGCCCAAAATTGCCACACTGGGAAATGCCCGACCGGTGTCACCACGCAAGACCCCTTACGTCAGCAAGCACTGGTGGTACCCGACAAAGCCGAGCGCGTCTGGATGTTTCATCTGCGCACGTTGGAGGCGCTGAAAGAGTTGGTGCAAGCCGCCGGCTTGCAGCATCCGAACGAGCTGACGGCACACCACATCGTGCGGCGCCTGACAGACACCGAAGTGCGGCTGTTGGCTCATCTGCTGATGAACATCGCACCGGGGGCCCTGCTTCAGGCCGACATCAGCGCGCTGCCAAATGTCTTCAAGCAGTATTGGCCAATGGCCAGTGCGCAACGCTTTGCGGCGGCTTGAGGCCGCTCAGTCGTCGCACAAGGTTTATAGCGTTTTTTGTATTCGTGCGTGGAGCGCCTGCAGACGCTTCGCCATGGACGTCACGGCTTTGTCTTTGCTCAGCAAGGTGCAGCGGTGCGCCACGGCCAGATCAATGAACATCTGATCGTCGGCGTCTGGGCAGGTCACTGGGGCCTTGGCTGGCACCGGCACCAAGCGTGCATGGGCATCAAACTTCGCCAGCACATGGCCTGCGCTCAGAGCATAAAACGCCAAGCGCGGAACGATTTGCGGGTAGCCCAAAACGCGTTCCAACTCGATGCGCATCGGCGTCGTGGCGATCCAGTCAAAGCTGCTCACTGCGAGGCCGTCGCGGATGGACTGAGCCGCTGCATCATTGAAGACAAAGACATCGAGCACGATGTTGGTGTCGAGAATCAACAGCGGCAACAGAGGTATCACTGATAAAGGCTGCAGTGAAGGTAGCGGTGCAGCGCTCACTCTGGTGTCGGGGTAACAGTCGGCGCAGGTTTACCGCGAGCCGACCCGGCGATCATGTCAAAGCGAAACAGACGGCATTCAATCGGGCCGTTCCACATCGGCACACGGCGCGACTCTTTCAGACGCATTTTGCTCGGCAGCTTCAAGTCAGGCGTTAGGATGTGGGCGGTCCAGCCAGCGTAGTTTTTCTTCCAGTGCGCGGCCAGTTGCGGGAAGAAATCCGTCACCTCTTCGCCGCTGGCGGTCTGCGCTTGTTCGCGTCCGGGATTGGCCGAGCGGTCACGCGACACCTGGGCCTCTGACTCGCGCGCACTGGGCATCGCACGACCAAATTCATCGATGCCTTGGCGCCGATCGTCTCGCGCTTGCGTGCCCGAAATACCGGCCACACCGGCGACGTCAATACGCTCGCCATACGGCGGGTTGAGCAGCATCACGCCCGACGGTGCGGGCGGCATGCGCTGCAAGGCGTCACCGCCGCGCAACTGCACGGCGTTGGCCACACCAGCGCGCTCGGCATTGCGTTCGGCAAAGTCGACCATCCGGAACGAGACATCGCTGCCGAAGACCGGCGCCATCGGCTCGGTGATAGCGGCCTCGGCTTGGTCCAGCAGACCGTCCCAGACGTGCGGCTGAAACGGCAAATACTTTTGAAAAGCAAAACGTCGATTGATGCCTGGAGCGATGTTGCACGCGATCTGCGCAGCCTCGATGACGATCGTGCCCGAACCACAGCAGGGGTCGTACAGCGGCACCCCTTGTTCGCACAAGCCGTCTTCACCGCTCCAGCCACTGGCCGCCAGCATGGCCGCAGCCAAGGTCTCTTTCAGCGGTGCATCACCCTTGTCTTCACGCCAGCCCCGCTTGAACAGCGGCTCGCCCGAGGTGTCGATGTAGACGGTCACGGTGTCGGTCGTCAGGTGCACATAAATCCGCACATCGGGCCAACGCGTATCGACGTCCGGCCGCACATCGAACTTGCTGCGAAAGCGGTCGGCTACCGCGTCCTTGATCTTCAAAGCCGCGAAGTTCAGGCTGGTCAACGGGCTGTGCTGCGCTGTGACCTCAATCTTGAAGGTCTGCTTTGGGGTGAACCAAATTTCCCACGCGACTTCGGACGCTGCGTTGTACAAATCTTGTTCGTTGCGGTAGGGCTTGTGCTGCAACTCAATCAGTACGCGCTGCGCCAGCCGGCTGTGCAGGTTGAGCTGCTGCGCTTCGCGCCACGAGCCCTGCAACTGCACACCGGCCCGCCAAGAACGGCCCGCAATCCCCGTGATACGGTGGACTTCAGCTGCCAGCAGTTCTTCAACGCCCGCAGCACAGGGTAGAAAAAGTTGGAGTTGGTTCATAAGGTTTTTCGTAAGTTGGCAGGGGCGATGCGCAGCGCTTCGCGGTATTTCGCCACGGTGCGGCGGGCGCATTCAATGCCCTGCTCTTTCAGCATTTCGGAAATTTGGTTGTCACTGAGCGGCTTGTTCAGATTCTCTGATGCGACAAATTGCTTGATCAGCGCGCGCACTGCCGTGCTCGACGCGTTGCCGCCCGACTCGGTGCCGAGCGCCGAGCCAAAGAAATACTTCAGCTCGAAGGTGCCGTAGGGCGTGCTCATGTATTTGGCGGTGGTCACGCGCGAAATGGTCGACTCGTGCAGACCCAGCTCGTCCGCGATTTCACGCAACACCAGCGGTCGCATGGCCAACTCACCATGCATGAAGAAGTTTTTTTGCCGCTCAACAATCGCCGTCGAGACCCGCAAGATCGTGTCGAAGCGCTGCTGAATATTCTTGATGAACCAACGCGCTTCTTGCAAGCGCTGCTGTAATGCAGCGCCGCCTTGGCCTTTGTGTTGCTTCAGTGCGTTGGCGTAAATATCGTGCACGCGCAACTTGGGCATGACTTCGCCGTTGAGCGAGACCTTGAAGCCGCGACCGGACTTGACGACCAGCACATCAGGCACCACGACGTTGCGCTCCACATTCACAAAGCGCCGGCCCGGCTTCGGGTCCAGCCGGCCAATGACACCAATGGCCAACTTGATGGCGGCCTCTGAAAATCCGCACAGCAGCGTCAGGCGTTTGACGTCGCGCTTGGCCAGCAACTCCATCGGCTGAAGGCAAATCGCCATGGCTGCACGGGTTTCTTCGGTGTTTTTGCAGTCGAGCAATTGCAGGCTCAGGCACTCGCCCAGGTTGCGCGCACCAACACCGGCGGGCTCCATGTGCTGCAAGAGATTGAGCGCCATGGCAAAGTGCTGTTCCAGCTCTTCCGCCTGCTCTAGGTCATCACCCGCCAGCCCCGCAGCCAGCGACGCCAGCGTGTCTTCAAGGTAACCGTCGTCGTTGAGCGACTCGATCAGAAAGTGCAGTGCGGCACGGTCTTCATCCGACAAACGCAGTCCCAAGGACTGGCGGTGCAGGTGGTCTTGCAGAGACTCTTGACTGCGTGCCAGCTCGGCCGCATCGACGTCTTCGCTGTCGTCGTTGTTGTTCTTGCGGGCTGGCGCGTCGCTGCCCCACTCACTGTCGTCAGGCGCCGACTCGACCGTGCCGTCGCCCTCCCAGCTTTCTTCTAATTTAGGTTCGCTGCTCTCGGACTCGCTACTGGCTGACGCCTTATCGTCTGCGCTGCTGGCGGCGCTGTCACTGGCGGAATACTCGAAATCGCGGATGTCCTGACTGACCGGCGCATCGGCCTCAGCCAAGCCAAACTCTTCGCGCGATGCAGCCTCTTCGGTGATTTCAAGAAACGGGTTCTCATCGAGCATCTGCTCGACTTCCTGGCTCAGTTCCAGTGTGGAGAGTTGCAGCAGACGAATCGACTGTTGCAACTGAGGCGTCAGCGCCAAGTGCTGCGAGACGCGAAGGGACAAGCCTTGCTTCATGTCACATCTTGAAGTGCTCACCGAGATATACCCGGCGCACATCAGCGTTGTCTACGATTTCAGAAGGTGTCCCCGTGGCCAAGACTTGGCCCTCACTGATGATGTAAGCATGGTCGCAGATGCCCAGTGTTTCACGCACGTTGTGGTCAGTGATGAGCACGCCAATACCGCGTGCTTTCAAAAAACCGATGATGCGCTGAATTTCAATGACGGCGATCGGATCAATGCCCGCAAACGGTTCGTCCAGCAAAATGAAACGCGGCTGCGTGGCTAGGGCGCGAGCAATCTCAACGCGACGACGTTCGCCGCCGGACAGCGCAGGCGCCGGTGAGTCGCGCAAATGCTCAACCCGCAACTCTTGCAACAGACTGTCGGTGCGCTGACGAATCTCAGCCTCGCCGAGGGAGTGACCGGCATCGTCGACCTGTAACTCCAGCACGGCACGCACGTTTTGCTCGACCGTGAGCTTGCGAAAGATCGAAGCTTCCTGTGGCAAGTAACTCAAACCAAGTCGAGCACGCCGATGAATCGGCATGTGCTCCACAGACTGGCCATCAATGCTGATCTGACCGGCATCAGCGCGTACGAGGCCGACGATCATGTAGAAAGAAGTTGTCTTGCCGGCACCATTGGGGCCCAGCAAACCGACCACTTCGCCGCTCTTCACGGCGAGCGATACGTCCTTGACGACCTTGCGGCTTCCGTAGGATTTTTGCAGACCTTGCGCGACGAGTCGGCTGGGCTGTTGGGCTTGCGTTAGGTCCAGATCCATCAGGCTGTGTTTATTTTTTTTCGCCACCCAGCGTGGTGCTGGGTTGCAAGCTGGGTGATGGGACAGCGTTGGCTGGGGCGCGTACAACGGCAGGGGTATTGGCGGGCCCCGCCGCACCTGTGGCACCGGCAGCCGCACGAGGTGCCAGCAAAGCACGCACGCGACCGCTCGGATTAGAAGCTGTACGAACCGGCTGCGGACTGCCATCTACGGTGAAAACGTCGGTGGTGTTCTCGTAGCGAATGAAGGCGCCATTGCTCTCGTCAGCCAACTTGCCGCTCACATAGCGACGCAGCACCGCTTTGCGGATGAACTTGACGTTGTCGGCTTGGCTGTCGTACTCGATGCGCTCACCTTCGCCTTCGATGACTTCATCGACGCCGTCGCGTTTGCTGCGGTAGTAAGCCAGTTTTCCGGGCTCAGCAATCACCACGGCCTGCTGGTAACCCTGCGCATCTTGAAACACATCGACGCGGGTGCCCCGAATCAGGATGGTGCCTTTGGTGATGATCACGTTACCCGTGAAAATACTGCTCTGCTTGAGATCGTCATAGCGAAGCGCGTCTGACTCGGCGTTCATCGGTTTGTCACGGTCGGCTTTTTCGGCTGCTGCTGGAAAAACCGCCAGCAAGGCCAACATCAGCCAGAGAGGAGAGTAATAGTTCATAAAGGCACGAATCTTGCTGGGAAGTTATCTACTGATTGTAGCCAGCCCATGCCTCCAGAGGATGACTTGCCCATATTAAAAAGCCGCCCGTTACAAGGACAGGGCGGCTTTTGTTGACCGGCGACGGCTTGATTAGCCGCCGCTTTAATAGCGTTTTATTTGCTCTTACGAGCCAACGTGATCAGGTAGTCAGTGACCGCCAGCGCACGCTCCATGGTGCCCGCCAAAGTACCCGAGGTGTAGTAACGGCCGGCCACGCCCAGCGCCGGCACACCATCCACCTTGAAAGCATCTTGTAGCTGGGTCGCTTTGCGGGTTTTCAAATTGACAGGGAAAGAGTTGTACAACTCGCTGAATTTGGCTTTATTCAAGCCCTGCTTTTCAGCCCAGGCGATCACCAGTTCAGCCGTGTTGAGCGCCTGCTTTTCAACGTGAATGGCGTAGAAGACCTTTTTGTGCAGTGCATCGACCTTCCCTAAGGCTTCGAGCACGTAATACAGGCGCTGCTGGGGCTCGAAATCGGGCCGAAAAGACACGGGGATGCGCCGCACAGAGACATCCTTAGGGGCTTTTTTTGCCCATGCGTCAAACTGTGGCTCAAAGACATTGCAGTGTGGGCAGCTGTACCAAAAGAACTCCACCACCTCGACCTTGTCGGCGGCGGCCTCAACAGGTGCCGCCTTGTCCAACAACAAATAATCATTGCCTTCGGTGGGCGGCTTGCCCTGCGCGTAAGCCGCGATCGGCAGCGTGGCCGTCAGACCGGCCAAGGTGGCCGCAGACAGTGCGGCTTGCGAAAATTCACGTCTTTGCATGGATATTTTCCTCAACGAAGGGTTATTTTTGAACGCGCACCAGCGCGGCTTCAATGCCGCCACTGTCGAGCTTGATCTTGACTTTGTCGGCGTCGTCTTTTTTGTCAAACGGACCGAGACGGACGCGGTACACCACGCGACCCGACTGCTCACGTTCGCTGACGCGGGCCATCAAGCCCATCAACACCAGCTTGGCGCGTTGCTGCTCAGCATCCTCAGGGGTGCGAAAAGCACCTGCCTGCACGAAGTAATTGAAGGGATCGGCGCTGGCAGCGGGCATGGCCGTCACTGCCGGCGATAAGGCCGGCAATGTCAACGGGGCCTGAGTGGCAGGTGCGGGCACGGCAGGCCGAACCGCTGCCTCAGACTTGGCATTGACCAGATCACCCAGCGGGTCAGCTGTTGGGGCGGTCCCAGCAGCAGCGTCGACTGGCGCCGGCTTGGCTGCCGGCTTGTTCGCCAAACCGGAATTAGGATCCCAGTCCCGATTTTTCTGCGCCTCCGCGGCCTCATTTTCAGCCGCGCGGGCAGGCGTCTTGTTCATGAAGGGCATTGGCACCTTGGTGATGTAAACCGCTACAGCCAAGGCTGCGCCTAGCCCGATCAGGGCGCCCATGATGAAACCCAAAAGGGTTCCGCCGCGTTGCTTTTTCATAGTCAGTTTCTTCACATTTTTGCTGGAGCGCTCACGCCCAGCACTTGCAAACCATTGTGCAGCACTTGCCGCGTCGCGGCTACCAACGCCAACCGCGCCAGTTTGACATCTTCGTCATCCACCAAGATGCGCTCTGCGTCGTAGTAGCTGTGGTAATTGGCAGCCAATTCACGCAGGTAAAACGCCACGTCATGCGGCGCAAACCCACTGGCAGCGTTGCTCAGCATGTCGGGGTATTTGGCCAGCAGCAGCATCAAGGACTGGGCTTGCGGGCTGTCCAACGGCGAGACATCAACGCTGCGCAACTCGTCGGCAATCGCCAGCACGCGCTCGGCCCTGAACTGCTGCTCGTCTTGTCCGCTGGGCAGCATGCCTTTGATGTCTTCATCATCGAGACCCGCATGCCGAAGTAGCACCGAGCAAATGCGCGCGTGGGCGTACTGCACGTAATAGACTGGGTTTTCGTTGTTCTTGGCCAGCGCCAAATCGATGTCAAAGACGTATTCGGTATCGGGCTTGCGGCTGAGCAAAAAGAAACGCACCGCGTCCTTGCTGGTCCACTCAATCAAGTCGCGCAGCGTGACGTAACTGCCGGCGCGTTTGGAGATTTTCACTTCCTCGCCGTGACGCACCACGCGGACCATGGTGTGCAGCACGTAGTCGGGGTAGTTGACGGGGATGCCAGCACCCGCCGCTTGCAGACCGGCGCGCACGCGGGCAATCGTGCCGTGGTGGTCCATCCCCTGGATGTTGATGGCGCGGGTGTAACCCCGCTCCCACTTAGCCAAGTGGTAGGCGACGTCAGGCACAAAGTAGGTGTAGCTGCCGTCGCTCTTTTTCATGACGCGGTCTTTGTCGTCACCGTAGTCGGT